>NZ_WVRJ01000013.1:0-140379 GCF_013110855.1 Ruegeria sp. HKCCD4884 | reverse complement strand
AGCAACTGGAAGAGCAGGCCGTTGTGCAGGCGATGAGAGCCGCGATGTCGCCTCCCCAGATAGTTGAGGATCACACCCGACTATCGGACGCTCAACTGTTGTATCGGGTCCACAGCGCTGACGACCAGATTGCTGCCGTGGAATTGGCACGACGACGTGTGCTTAGGCAAATCGGCCAAATGGGCGTGAATTGATTACTTGGTGTAGGATTGGTGTGGGATTGTAGAAATCCATCAAAAACTCACACACGGTAAGTATTTGATTTTATTGGTCGGAGTGAGAGGATTCGAACCTCCGACCCCTGCCTCCCGAAGACAGTGCTCTACCAGGCTGAGCTACACTCCGACCGTGGCGGGTGATCTATACCCGGCGGTTCCGATGCGCAAGAGGATTTTGGGGCTTGGACGTGGGAAATCGTTGGCGGAACAGGGCACGGCAATTTGATAATCGGAGTCAGCCGAGTGGATCCGTTTTGTACAGGCGAATTTTTGTGCCGCCATGGTCGACCACCGGGCCTGGCGCCAATAGTGGAAGACGGGTTGACCTAGCCAAGGAAGCGGAACTGGTCACTATTCCAACCCGCCACCCCTGAAATCGGCTCATCAGGGCTTTGCCCATTGCACCATAGACCGAGCGCAGCCGCTTTTCGTCTCCGATCCGTGCACCATAAGGCGGGTTCACAATTACCAGCCCCTTTGGGCCTTCCGGCGGTTTCATGTCACTAACCGACTTCAAATGAAACTGTGTCGCTTGGCTCACCTGCGCTCGCTTGGCGTTTGCGGTGGCAGCTTCAATCGCACCTGCATTTCTGTCCGAGCCGTAGAAGGTTAGCCCACTTTCCTTGCTGGTGAAGCTGTCTCGCATTGATTGCCAATGGTCGCGATCAAAACTGGCAAGGTCTTCAAAAGCAAAGCTGCGCGACCGGCCGGGCAGCAAGCCCAGGGCGATTTCGGCGGCCTCGATCACAAATGTGCCTGACCCGCACATTGGATCAAGGACAGGTTCGTTACCAGTGTAGCCGCAGTCGTGCAGAAACATGGCGGCCATTGTTTCCCGCATCGGCGCTTTGGCTATCGCTTCCTTATGCCCGCGCTTGTGCAAAAGCTCGCCTGAGCTGTCGATCGACAATGTGCACATGTCTTTTTCGATTCGCAGCAGGACCCTTAGGCTGGCTTCAGATGAGATCGGAGCCCCCAATGTCTCGGATATCGCGCGTTCGATCCTTTGTCGGGCGGCTCCGGCATGGTAAATCCGGGATTTGCGGCTTGTTGCCTCGACCTTGATCGGAACGTCCGGGCGCAGGAACTGTTTCCACGGAAATTTGCGGGCCCGTTTGTCCAGCTGAGCCAGATGCACCGCCGGGAAGTTCCCCAACCGCACAAGAACCTTGTTCGCACCTCTCAAGGTCAGGTTGGCCCGCCAGATTTCGGACCAAGATCCTCGGCACGTTACGCCACCACGGACCTCTTTCGCCTGGGCGAATCCGTTCGACTGCGCCTCGGCGCATAAGGGACCTTCGAGGCCCGGTGTCGCAATCAGAAAGATGTCGAGGTCTGCGTTTTGTTCCATTTTGGTTGCTTACACCGGAACCTTCGCGGGTGCGACACGCTTTTTTTGGCGCCCGAAATGTGTCACTTTGCCGAGTAAATAGCGGGAAAGTGCGGTTTCAAGATAACTTTTGGCGGTAACAGGTTTGCGTTTAGAAGCGTCCCCGCGTAAAGGGTCCGTGATCGGAATTATGCCTGCGGAATTTGGACCCATTTTGTCGCTTTCGCGACAAGTGGTATGAATTTCCGCGTTATTGCATGGCCCCAACTGGCGTCAGCAATGCAGGCGCAGCAATGAAGGCTTGGAAGAACGTAGCGACATGCAAACTTTCAAACTTAAAAAAGGGTTGGATCTGCCGGTTGAAGGCGCTCCTGACCAGACCATCCATCCGGGGCCGGACTACAAGACCGTCGGCGTTTTGGGTGGAGACTATATCGGCCTGAAGCCCAAGATGTTGGTGCAAGAGGGTGAGGAGGTTCAACGGGGTGCACCGTTGTTCTGCCACAAGGACGCACCAGAGGCGATAATGGTTGCGCCGGTAAGCGGTAAAGTGGTTGCCATCAACCGGGGTGCCCGCCGTGTCCTGCAAAGCGTTGTGATCGAAGTGTCGGATGCAAATGACAACGGCGTCGATTTTTCGAACGTTGGCGATGCAGAAAGCGCAGAAGGTGTGACCGCCAAACTGTGTGCAGCCGGCCTTTGGACGGCGTTTCGCACGCGGCCCTATTCGAAGATGCCGCAGCCGGGCAGCGCGCCGACGGCAATCTTTGTAACTGCCATGGACAGTGATCCGCTGGCCCCAGATGCCGCGTCGATCATCGCTGAAGCGCCCGAGGCGTTCAACTCGGGTCTGGCAGCGATCACCAAACTGACCGAAGGAAAAACCTTTCTGTGCCAGAAGGACGGCGATGCGATCCCCGGAGCAGATGTTCCCGGCGTAGAAGCGGCGGCGTTTTCTGGTCCGCACCCGTCTGGTCTGGCGGGTACCCATATCCATTTTCTCGAGCCTCTGGCTGGTGAAAAGCAGGTCTGGACCATCAGCTATCAGGATGTCATTGCAATCGGCCGCCTGATGCAAACCGGTCATCTGGATCCCAATATTGTGATTGCTTTGACCGGTCCCGGGGCGCGTCAGCCGCGTCTGGTGCGCACCGTTATGGGTGCATCCACGGATGACCTGACCCGTGATGAGGTGAACGTGGACGGCACGCCGCGTATCATCTCGGGCTCAATCCTGTCTGGTCAGCAAGCTGATGGACCAACAGCCTATCTGGGTCGTTTTGCGCGCCAGATCAGCATCATACGTGAAGATCACGATCAAATTCCGATGGGCTGGATTCGTCCAATGCCATCGAAGTTTTCTGTTCAGCCCGTTTTGGGTTCTGCGTTTGCCAAGAAGCTGTACGCTTTTACATCCAACCTGAATGGTGGACGTCGCGCGATGGTGCCAACCGGTGTGTTCGAGGAACTGATGCCGCAGGATTACCTGCCCACACAGTTACTGCGCGCTTTGTTGGTGATGGATACCGACACCGCCCAAGCCTTGGGCGCATTGGAGCTGGATGAAGAGGACCTGGGTCTTGTGGGCTTTGCCTGTCCAGCGAAATATGAATACGGGCTGGCGCTGCGCGACTGCCTGAGCAAGATTGAAAAGGAGGGCTGATCCAAATGGGTTTGCGCAGCTTCTTCGATCGGATCGAGCCGAACTTTACCAAGGGCGGCAAGTACGAAAAGTATTTCCCCATCTACGAGATGGTCGAAAGCTTTATCTACACTCCGAAAACTGTGACCACCGTTGCCCCTCATGCGCGGTCTTACGTGGATATGAAGCGGATCATGACCTATGTCGTGATCGCGACGATCCCGTGTATCCTGTGGGGAATGTACAATACCGGCTATCAGGCCAATTCAGCTATAGCCACGCTTGGGCCTGATTCCGCAACTGGATGGCGGATCGCCATTCTGCAGATGTTTGGCATCTCGCTGAACCCGGAAAGCATTTTTGCCAATGTCATGCACGGGCTGATGTATTTCCTACCGATCTATATCGTCACGCTGGTCGCCGGTGGTATTTTCGAGGTCATCTTCGCAACCGTGCGCGGGCACGAGGTGAACGAGGGTTTCCTTGTCACATCAATGCTCTACACGCTGATCATGCCCGCAACCACGCCACTTTGGCAGGTCGCATTGGGGATTATCTTCGGTGTCGTGATCGGTAAGGAAGTGTTTGGTGGGACAGGCAAGAACTTCCTCAACCCGGCGCTGGTTGGCCGGGCTTTCTTGTACTTCGCTTATCCTGCGCAGATGTCGGGCGATGCGGTTTGGACCCCGGTTGATGGGTTCTCGGGTGCAACTGCACTGGCGGTTTCGGCGGCTGACGGCGTTCAGGCGCTGGCGGCTGAAGGCATCACCTGGTCAAACGCGTTCTTCGGACAGATCCAGGGCAGCTTTGGTGAGACATCGACCTTGGCGTGTATGATCGGTCTGGCCTTCCTGCTGACGACGAAGATTGCCAATTACCGGCTGATTGTGGGCTGTCTGGCCGGAACTATCGGCTTTACCCTGCTGCTGAACCTCATTGGCTCGGACACCAACCCAATGTTCGCGATGCCATGGTACTGGCACATCGTTCTGGGCGGTTACGCGTTTGGTCTGGCCTTTATGGTGACCGAACCGGTTTCGGCCAGCCACACCAACGTAGGTCGCTATATCTATGGCGCTCTGATCGGTGTCATGGTTGTGATGATCCGCGTGATCAATCCGGCTTTCCCCGAAGGCATGATGCTGGCAATCCTGTTCGGGAACGTTTTTGCACCGCTGATCGATTACTTCGTCGTTCAGGCCAACATTAAACGGAGGGCGCGTCGCCATGTCTGATACGCATTCCCAAGAACCGAAGGGCGCGATTGCCAAGTTTCTGGCGGCCTCGCCGGACTCGGTTGGCAAAACGATCTTCATCGCCGTCGCCGTTTGTCTTGTCGCCTCGATGGTCGTTTCCGCCGCAGCCGTTAGCCTGCGCCCGGTACAGGAAACCAACCGACTGAAGGACAAACAGGTCAACGTTCTGCAAGTTGCGGGCGTTTTTGAACCCGGCATCGACGTGACCGAAGCGTTTGCCGCTTTTGAACCGCATGTGCTGGAACTGTCCACCGGTGACTTCGTCGATGATCGGTTCGACCCGACCACCTTCGACGACATCGCTGCTGCCAGCGACCCTGAGTTGAGCGTTGCGCTGGACGATGATCCCGCGGGCATTGGTCGCAAGTCGAAATACCGCGTGATCTATCTGCTGCGTGATGATGCAGGTGATCTGGACAAGGTGATCCTGCCGCTGCACGGCTATGGTCTATGGTCCACGCTTTATGGCTTTATTGCGCTGGAGAATAACGGCAACGATATCTACGGCCTGCAATTCTATCAGCACGGCGAAACCCCGGGCCTCGGCGCCGAGGTGGATAACCCGCGCTGGAAAGCGTTGTGGAATGGCAAGAAGTTGCGCGATGACAATGGTGATCTGCAAATCACGGTGTCCAAATCGCAACCTGCGGCCGGTCCTGATTTCTATATCGATGCTCTGGCAGGGGCGACCCTGACCTCGGTTGGTGTCGATAACCTGGTGAAATTCTGGATGGGTGACGCGGGCTATGCTCCGTTCCTGGCCAAGCTGCAAGCAGGAGAGTTCTAATGTCTCAGACCAAGAAAGAGATGCTGGTCGACCCGCTTGTCGACAACAACCCGATCACCTTGCAGGTGCTGGGCATCTGTTCGGCGCTGGCGGTGACCTCGTCGCTGCAGGTGTCGATGGTGATGGCGCTGGCGGTGATCTTCGTGACCTCGTTCTCGTCTTTCTTCATCTCTTGCCTGCGCAACCAGATTCCCGGTTCGATCCGGATCATCGTACAGATGGTGATCATCGCCTCGCTGGTGATCCTCGTGGACCAGATCCTGAAAGCCTATGCTTTCGAGATCTCGAAAACCCTGTCGGTTTTCGTGGGCCTGATCATCACCAACTGTATCGTGATGGG
The DNA here is from genome assembly GCF_013110855.1 of Ruegeria sp. HKCCD4884. NCBI lineage: Bacteria > Pseudomonadati > Pseudomonadota > Alphaproteobacteria > Rhodobacterales > Roseobacteraceae > Ruegeria > Ruegeria sp. HKCCD4884. The sequence goes on along the minus strand of NZ_WVRJ01000013.1, from coordinate 134,806 downwards.
CCGGGCCGAGGCGTTTGCAATGAAGAACCCACCCGTTGCGTCCTTTATCGACGGCATGGGCAACGGCATGGGCTATGGTCTGATCCTGCTGCTGGTCGGCTTCATTCGTGAGTTGTTCGGCGCCGGGTCGCTGTTCGGCGTCACCATTCTGGAGACCGTCAACAACGGTGGCTGGTATGTGCCCAACGGCATGCTGCTGCTGCCACCGTCAGCGTTCTTCATCATCGGTCTGATCATCTGGGCCTTCCGCACATGGAAGCCGAACCAGGTGGAAGAGCGTGAATACAAAATTCAGCAGGTAGAGGCCCACTAATGGAAGGTCTGATCTCACTGGCCGTAAAGGCCATCTTTGTCGAAAACCTTGCGCTCAGCTTCTTCCTGGGGATGTGTACTTTCATCGCCGTGTCCAAGAAGATCTCGACCGCGCTGGGTCTAGGTATTTCGGTTATGGTCGTGCAGGCCATCACCGTGCCCGCGAACAATCTGTTGCTGAACTACTTGCTGAAACCGGGCGCACTTGCTTGGGCTGGCTTCCCGGATGTGGACCTGACCTTCCTTGGCCTGATCTCGTATATCGGCGTGATCGCGGCGATGGTTCAGATCCTCGAGATGGTTTTGGACAAGTACTTCCCGCCGCTCTACAACGCTCTGGGGATCTTCCTGCCGCTGATCACGGTAAACTGTGCCATTCTGGGTGGCTCGTTGTTCATGGTCGAGCGTGACTATAACTTTGCCGAAGCGGCAACCTATGGTCTGTCTTCCGGCTTTGGCTGGGCGTTGGCGATCACTGCGATGGCGGGTGTTCGCGAAAAGCTGAAATATTCGGACATTCCCGACGGCCTACAGGGTCTGGGCATCACCTTCATCACCGCAGGATTGATGGCCATGGCCTTCATGTCCTTCTCGGGCGTGAAACTGTAAGGAGGGCGCAATGGAAACCTTTGGCTTAGGTGTAGCCCTTTTCACCGTTATCGTTCTGGGTCTGGTGGCCGTCATCATGGCCGCCCGGTCCAAGCTGGTGTCGACAGGCAACGTGAACATCACCATCAATGGTGAGAAAACCGTATCGGTTCCCGCTGGCGGCAAACTGCTGCAAACGCTGGCGGCAGAAAAACTCTTTGTCCCCTCTGCCTGCGGCGGCGGCGGTACCTGTGCGCAGTGCCGGGTGCGGGTGCATTCAGGCGGCGGGTCGATCCTGCCGACTGAGGAAAGCCATATCACCAAGCGTGAGGCCGCTTGCGGTGACCGACTGTCCTGTCAGGTTGCAGTCAAGCAGGACATGGAGATCGAGGTTCCGGAAGAAGTCTTTGGCGTCAAGAAATGGGAATGCACCGTGCGTTCAAATGAGAACGTGGCAACCTTTATCAAAGCGCTGACGCTGGATCTGCCGGAAGGCGAGGATGTCAACTTCCGCGCGGGTGGTTACATCCAGATCGAAGCCCCTGCGCACGCGCTGAAATACACCGATTTCGACGTGGAAGAGGAGTATCGCGAAGACTGGGACCGCTTCAATCTATGGCAGTACGAGTCGGTTGTCGCGGAACCGATTGAACGCGCCTATTCGATGGCAAACTACCCGGACGAAAAAGGCATGATCATGCTCAACGTCCGCGTAGCCTCACCGCCTCCGGGCTCGGAAGGAATCCCTCCGGGTCAGATGTCATCCTACATCTTCAACCTGAAGCCGGGTGACAAGGTCACAATCTCGGGTCCGTTTGGCGAGTTCTTCGCGCGCGAGACCCAAAAAGAGATGGTGTTCATCGGCGGTGGTGCGGGCATGGCCCCCATGCGCAGCCACATATTTGACCAGCTCAAGCGCCTTGAAAATCGCGATCGCAAGATCAGCTTCTGGTACGGCGCGCGGTCGAAGAAAGAGATGTTCTTTGTCGAAGATTTCGACCAATTGGCCGAGGAGTTCGACAATTTCGATTGGCATGTCGCGCTTTCGGATGCGCAGCCCGAGGATGACTGGAAAGGCTATACCGGTTTCATCCATAACGTCCTGTTCGAAGAATACCTCAAGAACCACCCCGCGCCAGAAGACTGTGAATTCTACATGTGTGGCCCGCCCATCATGAATCAGTCGGTCATCAACATGCTGCTGGATCTGGGCGTGGACCGAGAAGACATCATGCTCGACGATTTCGGCGGGTAAGAAACAGAAAAACCGGCGCAGACAGCGCCGGTTTTTTTCATTCAACTTTTAGCCAACGCTATTTTCCGTAGTAATCCCGATACCAGGAAACGAACTGGGCTATGCCGTCTTTCAGGTCCGTCTGTGGACGGTAATTGGTCAGCCGCTGCAACAAACGGTTGTCAGCCCATGTCGCATGAACGTCGCCCATCTGCATCGGCATAAAGTTCTTGATTGCCTTCTGTCCAACCGCCTCTTCGATAGCTTCGATGAAATCCATCAAGCGCACTTTGTCGCCGTTTCCAATATTGACGATACGATAGGGTGCTACGGGTGACAGGCTGTCGCCGTCCTCAATGTCTTCACGGCTGGCCGGCCGGACCGGGGGCACATCGATTAGCAATCTGATCCCGCGCACAAGATCCTCAACATGGGTGAAGTCCCGATACATGTCTCCATGATTGTAGATATCAATGGGACGACCTTCCAAAATGGCGGCCACAAACTTGAAATAGGCCAGATCGGGCCGCCCCCAGGTGCCATAGACCGTAAAGAAACGAAACATCGTGGTCGGCAGATTCCACAGATGCGCATAGGAATGCCCCATCGCCTCATTCGCCTTTTTGGTGGCAGAGTAGATGGTCAATTGCGTGTCCGCTTTTTCCGTTTCGGTAAACGGCATTTCTTCGTTGGCGCCATAGATTGACGAGGTCGAAGCCATCAACAGATGCTCGACCTCATGCTGACGCGCGATTTCCATCACGTTGAACGTGCCAACGACATTAGATTCGATATAGCTTCGGGGGTATTCGAGGCTGTGCCGAACACCGGCTTGGGCCGCCAGGTGGACGATGACATCGGGCTGGAACTCGTCCGCCACTTGCACCAGACGGTCATAGTTTTCCAGCCGATCTTCGGTCGCGGTAAACCCCGGGGTTTGCAGTAGGATCTGATGTCTGCGCTGTTTCAGGTTCACATCGTAATAATCGGTCATTCCGTCATAGCCATGCACCCGGAACCCTTCTGCCAGCAGCAGCTTGGCCAGATGGAAACCGATGAACCCCGCAGAGCCCGTAATCAATACCCGCTTCATAAAACCCTCTGAACGCTCTGCAAAACCATGGCTGACCAAACGGCTTTGGTCCACGAACCAGACCAAGGGCGTTTGACGACTTTCAAGGCCATATCGGACAACCAATGGCCGTTGGTCAACACTTTGCCTGTTCAATCAGTTGTTCATTGCCGCCAATAGGCGAGAAGGGTAGGGATCAGACCGTATGATTAGCAATTGGATCAGACAGCGACTTCAGCGCAAAACAGGGCGAGCAACCGACACCTTCCCCTGTGACATCGCCCCCACCACGCGAGTGACGGCGGTGGGTGATATTCATGGCCGTCTGGATTTGTTGCATGCGCTGTTGCCACGCTTGGATGATCAAAGCCCTCTGGTTTTTGTTGGAGACTACATTGACCGGGGGCCTTTCAGCGCGCAGGTGTTGCGCCATCTGCACCATCTGAGCGACGCATCAGATCGGCACGTCCATTGCCTTCTTGGTAACCATGAAGAGATGTTGTTTCATTTCTTGGACGATCCAGAACGCCATGCACGGCTCTGGTTTCGAAACGGAGGTCTGCATACGCTGGCGTCATTCGGGCTCAAACCGACTGGAGACCTGGAAGACAGCCGGAAAGTCATGGAACTGGCCGAAGGCCTGCGACAATCGATGGGTCAGGATTTGCTGGAATGGCTGACAAAGCGGCCCCTGACCTGGACCAATGGCAACGTCACTATTGTTCACGCGGCTTTGGACCCTCGTCGCCCTGTCGAAGCTCAGGACCGTCAGATCTGCCTTTGGGGACATCCCATGTTCCCAAGAACCGCGCGCGGCGATGATCAATGGGTGGTGCACGGTCACACTATCGTAGACCGACCGCGTGTCAGAAACAGGATCCTGTCTATTGACACGGGCGCTTTCGCCTCAGGCCGGTTGACGGCCGCGGAGATCGAGGATGGAGGCGTCAGGTTCCTTTCGACGGGCTGATCCTAGCCGACAATCATCTGCTTCATTCGAAGGGCTTCGTATTCCAGCTCTTTCAATCGGAAATGCACGACGTCTCCGATAGTGATGACGCCACTCAAATGGCCGTCACGCAGAACGGGCATATGGCGGAAACGACCTTCGGTCATTGTCTTCAGCACATCGTTTAGCAGATCGTCTGGTGTACAGGTCTTGACCTCTTTGGTCATCAGGTCTTCGACCGCTTGCGGCAAGGTCTGGCCGGGTGTGTCTGCCATGCGCCGCACAATGTCGCGCTCTGACAGGATGCCTTGCAAGGCTCCGTTTTGATCTGTCACCAAAACGGCCCCGATCCGCTTGTCCTTAAGCGTGTTGACCACCGAATGGATCGTATCGTTTGGCCGCACCGAAAATACCGCGTCCCCTTTTCCCTCAAGCAGTTTGGCCACGGTGGTCTGTGAGTGCGACAAGTTCGATTCTGCCGATTGGCTATACGTCGTCTTGTCTGCCTTGTCGCCGCGTGTTGGTGACTGGTAAGAGGTTGGGGCCATGGGCAATCTCCTTATGGTTCTTGCAATGTCTTTCCCTTTCACCTTAGCGCAGCTAAACGACCTGTATAGGGTGCAAATGCCCGAATGCACGAAATCTGGGTCAACAAAGGACGATCAAGCTTGTGAGTGAACTCTACCTTACCCCTCCGGTGGCCGCTTTGATCTTCTTTGCGGTTGTCGTATGCGGTCACAACTTTCGCATGGCCTGGAAACAACAGGCCCCGGGGTGGCAGAAGCGAGCGTGGCTGTTCGGAGTTCCGGCTGGGGTTGGGCTTTTGGCATTGGGTTTTCTGCCGTTAAAGCTGTGATGCCGATTTGACTCTGACAAGGGTCACTGGCATATGCCGGGCACAGAAAATCCCGGAGCTCGCCCCATGCGTCTTTTGCCTTTTGTGGCCCTTGTTGCCCTTCTTTCCGGCTGCTTTTTGGACAAGGAGCCCGAAGTGGTCCGGTTGTCCGGTGAAACGATGGGGACAACCTTCAATATCACTGCCATAGGCGAAGATCTGGACGAGGCCAAACTTGCGGCCTCGGTCGATGAGACATTGGCTGAAGTCAACGCGAAGATGTCGAACTGGGATCCGAATTCCGAGGTCTCTGTCTTTTCGGCGTCGGCCAGTACAGATCCAATGACTATCTCAAACGAATTCGCTTTGGTCATCGCTGCTGCCAACGACGTGCACGAAAGGACCGGTGGCACTTTCGATGTGACGCTTGGCCCACTGATCGAACTATGGGGGTTTGGCCCTCGTAAGCCCGAAGATCCGGTGCCGTCTGATACTGACATCCAGGCCGCGTTAAACAGCGTTGGCCAAAGCCGTCTGCTGACGCTGGATACCGAAGCCGGAACTCTGGCGAAATCTGACGCCAGGGTCGGTATCAACCTGTCTGCAATTGCCAAGGGATATGGCATCGATGCGGTTGCCGAAACCTTAAGAGACGCCGGAATCGCGAATTATCTGGTTGAGATTGGTGGTGATTTGGTCGCCATGGGTCAGAACGAAAAGGGTGAAGCCTGGCGGATCGGTATCGAAAAACCCGAAACGGGCAGTCAGAGCATTCAGCTGATCGTGTCAGTGAATGACCTGGGCATGGCAAGCTCGGGCGACTACAAGAATTTCTTCGAACAAGACGGCGTGCGCTATTCGCATATCATCGATCCGACGACGGGACGCCCGATTACGCACCGGACAACCTCTGTCACTGTTTTGGCCGAGAACGCGATGATGGCCGATGCCTGGGCCACCGCGATGCTGGCCTTGGGTCAGGAAAAGGGCCTGAAACTGGCGGAAGAGCATAAACTTGCCGTGTATTTCATCTCGCGGGATGTGACAGGCGGTGAAGAAGCTTATATTACTGCCCATAGCACCGCGTTCAAAAACGCGCTGGAATCGAACTGACTGGTGGAGCTGAGATGAGCACTTTTATTCTGGCTTTTATTCTTCTCGCCCTCGTCATGGTGGGTATGTCACTCGGCGTCATGCTGATGGGAAAGACCATCAAAGGCAGCTGTGGTGGTCTGAATGCAATCTCGGGTGCTGATAAATGCGTTGTCTGCCAAAAGGACGTGGATCCCAACAGCCCGTTGCGCGATCAGTTGCAATGCAAGCGCGCCAAGAAGATGCTGGAGCAGATGGAGCGTCAGGCCTGAAGCAAAGTTTTGCTTCGCACTGCGGACGGAAATGGCTAACTAGGTCTCCATAAGGTTTGGGGGCGTGGTATTGGCCAAGGCAAAAAACATCCTGTTCATCATGTTCGACCAGCTGCGCTGGGACTACCTGAGCTGTTACGGGCATCCACACCTGCACACCCCCAACATCGATCGCCTGGCAACCAAAGGCGTTCGGTTTAACCGCGCTTACATACAATCCCCAATCTGCGGTAGTTCGCGCATGTCGACCTATACCGGGCGCTATGTGCATTCGCATGGGGCGTCTTGGAACGGTATTCCGCTCAAAGTCGGCGAGATCACGATGGGTGATCATCTGCGCAAGGCGGGAATGGACTGCTGGCTGGTCGGCAAAACTCATATGCGGGCGGACGCAGAAGGCATGGCGCGGTTAGGGCTGGAACCCGACAGCCTGATTGGTGCCCGGGTTGCCGAATGCGGCTTTGACGTGTTCGAACGCGATGACGGTATGCTGCCCGAGGGTCCCGACGGGTTTTACGATCCGCACGGAGCGAAGGAGTACAACAAGTTCCTCAAGGCCAAGGGGTACGAGAGCGACAATCCATGGCATGATTTTGCCAATTCAGGTTTGGATGAAGACGGCAATGTTCTGTCCGGCTGGTTTTTGAAAAACGCGCTGGAAGCCGCAAATATCTCCGAAGAAGACAGCGAAACGCCCTATCTGACAGGGCGCGGTATCGAGTTTATGGAAACGCATGATGGCCCGTGGTGCTGCCACCTGAGCTTTATCAAACCGCATTGGCCTTACATCGTGCCAGAACCTTATGCCTCGATGTATGGTCCAGAGCATGTTTTGCCCGTGGTACGATCCGAGGCTGAACGGCAAAACGCGCATCCGGTACTCAAGGCGTTCATGGACACAAAGATTGGTCAGACCTTTTCGCGACAGGATGTGCGTGAGGCGGTGATCCCAGCCTATATGGGCTTGATCAAACAAGCCGACGACCAGATGGGGCGTCTGTTCGACTGGATGGAAAAAACCGGGCGGATGGACGACACGATGATCGTTCTAACCTCGGATCACGGTGACTTTCTTGGTGATCATTGGATGGGTGAGAAGACGTTTTTTCACGATGCTTCGACCAAAATGCCGCTGATCATTTATGATCCATCGCCCGAAGCAAATGCGACCCGTGGGACGGTCAGTGATGCGTTGGTCGAGTCCATCGATTTGGCTCCAACCTTTGTTGATGTGGCAGGCGGTGACGTTGCCAATCATGTCCTTGAAGGTCATTCGTTGCTGCCCATCCTGCATGGAACCGCAGAAGAGGTGCCCCGGGACTTTGTCATCTGCGAATATGATTACTCAGGCTCACCGATCGCTGATATCGTAGGAGTGTCGGTTCGCGAAGCGGTGATGTTCATGGTGGCCAACAAAAAGTGGAAACTGATCCATTGCGAGGGCGGGCACAGACCGATCCTGTTTGACCTGGAAAACGATCCTCAGGAACTGAATGATCTGGGCAACAGCGCAGAGCATGCAAACGTGATCGCTGAAATGTATGATCACCTGTTCGCATGGGCGCGGCGACCGTCACAACGCACCACGCGGTCGGAACAGCAATTGATCGATATGCGCACCAAAAGCAGAGGCCGAGGCATTGTCTTGGGTGTGTATGATGAAAATGACGCGCCTTTGGACCTTACTGTGAAGTACCGCAATCGAAAGGCACGTCCATACAAGAGCTACCTCAAGGAATAGCGCCTCCGCGTCTATTAAATCTTTTTCACCTGCCCAAAGGTGGTTCACCCGCCGAGGGCAAGGCGATAGAAGAAGCGCACGAGCAGTAATCGGAGAAACTCTATGGCCGCGCCCAAACCTGTTGTCTTGTGCATTCTCGATGGGTGGGGGCTGTCCGAAGACACCAAAGCCAACGCGCCGTATCTGGCAAATACGCCGACTTTTGATGCGATCATGGCCAATAGCCCTCATGCAACGCTGATCACCCATGGCCCCGATGTAGGTCTGCCAAGTGGACAAATGGGCAATTCAGAAGTTGGCCACACCAATATCGGCGCAGGTCGCGTTGTCGCCATGGATTTGGGTCAGATCGATCTGGCTATCGAAGATGGGTCATTTTTCGAAAATGAAGCCCTGCAACAATTTATCGCCAAAGTGAAAGCGGCGGGCGGGACAGCGCATCTGATGGGGCTGGTCTCGGACGGGGGCGTGCATGGGCATCTGAACCATATCGTCGCCGCAGCGACTGCGATCACCGATGCGGATGTCCCAGTTGCGCTGCACGCAGTCACCGATGGGCGGGACGTAGCACCAAAATCGGCGCTGACCTATATCGCGGAACTGGAAGAGCGCTTGCCTGAAAACGCGCGCATTGTGACCGTCTGCGGACGCTATTTTGCCATGGACCGGGACAATCGCTGGGAACGTGTCAGCGAAGCCTATGACGCGATGATCAAGGGGCAGGGAAGGGCGGCGCAAAGCGCCCATGGTGCGGTCGATCATGCCTATAGTCAGTCAGAGTCAGACGAGTTCATCACCCCGACTGTTCTTGATGGTTACACGGGCGTTCAAGACGGCGACGGGTTTTTCTGCCTCAATTTTCGTGCTGATCGGGCACGGGAAATCCTGCGCGCCATTGGAGAGCCCGGGTTTTCCGACTTTGACACAGGGCCGCGGCCCTCTCTCTCGGCACTGCTGGGCATGGTAGAATATTCGGACGGTCACAACGCCTATATGACCACCGTTTTTCCCAAACGGGCCATCATGAATACTCTGGGGGAATGGGTGGCCAAACAAGGGCTGCGCCAGTTCCGGTTGGCCGAAACCGAGAAATACCCACACGTAACTTTCTTTCTGAACGGCGGCAAAGAGACGCCTGAACAGGGTGAAGACCGTTTTATGCCGAAATCGCCAAAGGTTGCGACCTATGATCTGCAGCCCGAAATGTCGGCGGCTGAGGTGACGGCCAAATTTGTTGAGGCTATCGAAGATGGGTATGACCTGATTGTCACGAACTATGCCAATCCTGACATGGTGGGCCATACCGGTGATTTGAAGGCGGCGATCAAAGGGTGTGAGGCTGTGGATCAGGGTCTGGCGCAAGTTGTTGCTGCACTGGAAAAGGCCCGCGGTGCGATGATTGTCACCGCAGATCACGGCAATTGCGAAATGATGGTTGATCCCGAAACGGGTGGACCGCATACCGCCCACACACTGAACCCTGTGCCTGTGGCGCTGGTCGGTGGGCCTGAAGGGGCGCAATTGCGGCAGGGGCGTTTGTCGGATCTGGCCCCCACACTGCTTGAGTTGATGGGCCTGCCAAAACCCCCCGAGATGACTGGGGAAAGCCTATTGTCATGAAACTGGTGGCCTTTACGGCTTTTCTGATCTCAGCAACTTCAGCATTGGCCCAGACCGACTCGTCGCAGGCGGCGCTTGAAGCGGCAGAGATGCTGGAAGCAGCCTCTGTCTCGCTTGCCGACGCTGACAGTGCAAGAGATCGCGTGCGCGCGCTTACCCAAACGATCCAGGCCTACGAGGCGGGATTGAGCGCGATGCGGGAAGGGCTGCGCCAAGCTGCAACTCGCGAAGCTCAGTTAAGCGCCGAACTTCGGGCTAGCGAAAAGGATGTCCGACAGTTGATCGGCGTCTTGCAAACCATCGAAACAACAGAACCTCCGGTCTTGATGTTGCACCCTTCGGGCCCATTGGGTGCGGCGCGGGCCGGTATGATGCTGTCCGAGGTCACTCCTGGCTTGAACGCCAAAGCGCAGGCTCTGGCAGATGATCTGAACGAGGTGCAGACATTGCGTCTGTTACAGCAAAGCGCTTCGGAAACTCTGACCGAAGGTCTCAGCGGGGTGCAAGATGCGCGCACGCGGCTGAGCGAGGCCATCGCCGATCGCACGGATCTGCCCAGACGATTTGTCGAAGATCCGGTACGCACGGCCATTTTGATCTCTTCAACGGAAACGTTGGATGGGTTTGCTAGTGGTCTGTCCGAAATCTCGGAAGGTGAGATTGTTGAAACCGATGCGGATGTTTCGGGTCAGAAAGGGCAGATTGCTTTGCCGGTTCAGGGCGTCTTGTTGCATAAGGCTGGTGAAACGGATGCCGCAGGGGTGACACGCGCCGGTTTGGTGCTGGGAACACGTCCGCGCGCCTTGGTCACATCACCCACGGCGGCCACGATCCGTTATCGAGGCCCTTTATTGGATTTGGGGAATCTGGTCATTCTTGAACCGCAACCGGGGCTGCTTTTTGTGTTTTCCGGCTTGCAGGAAGTCTATGGCAACCCCGGTCAGGTAATCCCCGAGGGCACCCCGGTGGGTTTGATGCCCGGTGAAACGCCGGAAATTGGCGCAATATTGTCAACAAGCGGTGATGGCACTGGAACTGATCGCTCAGAAACGCTCTATATAGAGGTAAGAGAAGACAATAGCTCCGTGGACCCGGAAACATGGTTCCGGACCGACAAGGATGGATAAGCGAGTATGAAGAGATTTGTGATGGCCGGTCTGGCCGGAACTTTGGCAGGTATTCTTGCAACGACACAGATTGCAGGACCCCTGCTGGCGCAGGAGGCCGAAAACAAGGCCAGCGTCTATGAACAACTGGATCTGTTTGGCGACATTTTTGAACGCATCCGCGCGCAATATGTTGAAGAGGTCGAACCCGAAGAACTGATCGAGGCCGCCATTGACGGCATGTTGACCTCGCTTGATCCGCATTCCAGCTATCTGTCGCCCGACGATGCCGAACAGATGCGTGTTCAGACGCGGGGTGAGTTTGGTGGGCTTGGCATCGAAGTCACGCAGGAAGACGGTTTTGTCAAAGTCGTATCGCCGATTGACGACACTCCTGCCGACGCAGCCGGAATTGAAGCCGGGGACTTCATCACTCATGTCGATGGCGAAAGCATTCTGGGCCTTACGCTGGATAAGGCTGTTGACCTGATGCGTGGCCCGGTGGGGTCCGAGATTGTGATCACCGTCGTTCGTGAAGGTGAGCCGGATCCTTTCGACGTTACAATCATCCGGGATACGATCAAACTGACGGCTGTTCGTGCGCGCACTGAAGGCACCAGTGTGGTTCTGCGTGTGACTACGTTCAACGACCAGACCTTCCCGAACCTTAAAGAAGGTTTGCAGGAACAGATCGAAGAAGCCGGTGGCATTGACAAGGTCAATGGATTTGTCCTCGACCTGCGCAATAACCCGGGCGGTTTGCTGACGCAGGCGATCAAAGTGTCGGATGCGTTCCTGAACGAAGGCGAAATCGTTTCGACTCGTGGCCGCGACCCGGAAGAGGGCGAGCGCTTTAATGCCGCGCCGGGCGATCTGGCCGAAGGCAAACCAATCGTTGTTCTGATCAACGGCGGTTCGGCCTCGGCGTCCGAAATTGTGGCAGGCGCCTTGCAGGACCACCGACGCGCAATCGTGGTGGGTACAAAAAGCTTTGGTAAGGGGTCTGTGCAGACAGTCATGCCGCTGCGCGGTGACGGGGCCATGCGCCTGACAACGTCGCGTTATTACACTCCATCGGGTCGTTCTATTCAGGCCCTGGGTGTCAGCCCGGATATCATCGTGGAACAACCGCGTCCGCAGCCCGAGACTGAAGAGGAAGAGGACAGCCGCTTTACCCGGTCCGAGGCCGAGTTGCGTGGTAGCCTGGACAATGACAGCCTGAGCGAGGATGAAATTCGCCAAATTGAAGAAGACCGTGCCAAGGCTGAAGCGACGGCTGAACTGCGGGAAGAGGATTACCAACTGGCTTATGCCATTGACATCCTCAAGGGCCTGTCCGCGTTCAATCCGAATGGACCTTCTCAATAACTCAATCAGGGCCGCGATGAACGCGGCCCTTTTTATTTGAATGCGCAGTTGGTTGCTTTTCTGAATAGGGCGCTGGTCGGGATCGCGAGAGTCAGCGGGTCTTGAAAGCGCCCTAGCTCTCGATCTTGTGCAGTTTCTTTTCGTCCAACAACAGCGCCAGCACGATACCCACCGATACGGATATTGTCGAAAAAACAAACGCCATGCTCATGCCACTGTTAAAAGCATCGGACAAGGCGGATTGAACCTTTGCCAAATCGCCGGCGCTCAAACGGCTGATCACCGCATGTGCAGAAGCCGTATCCAGTGTACTGCCGTTGATTGCCCTTAAATCGGTCTCAGATAGTTTGATACCGGCGGCATGCAGGCCATCACGCAGTTTGGACAAGCTGACGACGTACATAACAGCAGTGGCACAGGCGACGGAAATGGCTCCGTAAACCAGATGGGTCATAAAGCTTAGCCCGCCGACCAGTCCGGCCCGCTCAGGCTTGACGGCGCAAACGGCAGCTGTACCCGATGGTCCGACGGTCAGGGTCGCTCCCAAACCGATCATCGCCATGCCCGGAAGAATGCGGAAGTAACCCAGATCGCTTGGCAGAATGACAACGGTCGCGGCACCGATTGTGGCAATCATATAACCCCAGAACAGCAGCCGTTTGGGTCCGAAATCATTGTACAGCGTGCCTGAAACAATCGACCCCACCGCCAGCAAAACGGTCAGCGGAGCAAGCCCCAATGCGGATTCAAATGCCGACCAGCCCAGCACTTTTTGCATGTACTGAGGAAAATAGAGCAACCCAACAAAGGCGGCTGAAACGTTGAACATATTCAGGCCAAGCGTGATCTTGAATTGACGGTTCTGCATCATTTGCGGCAGCAGCAAAGGCTCGGTAACGCGTTTTTCTACCTTGGGGAACAAGAGGAAAAGCACGGCGCTGATGAAGAAAAGCATCAACAACGGTACCGACGTCCATCCCCAATCCGCGCCAACATCCAACCCATACAGCAGGAACAGAACGGCAAACGCCAACAGGCCCATGCCAGCCAAGTCGAGATGCTCGTCCTGTTTGTGCTGCGTTTCGCGCTCCATCAGGATTAGGGCGGTGGCCATCGAAATGCAGGAGAAGACGACGTTGGCCAGGAAGAAATACCGCCATTCGCCCAAGTTTACAGCCAATCCGCTGATCATTGGGCCAAATACATTGCCGGTGGTCACACCTGCCAGAATGAGCCCCATTACAAGAGCCCGATGTTCAGGTTTGGACACTTTAGTCGCCCCAAACGCAAGTGTGCAGGGCCAAACACAGCCGGCGCCGATGCCTTGCAACGCACGCGCCAGGATCAAAAAATCAAGGTTGGGCGAGAAAAAGCACATCACCGACGAAAACAGGAAAATGCACAGGCCGATGATCATCATCTTTCGATGACCGTACATATCGCCCAGTCGTCCTCCGGCTACCATGGTCATCGCAAAAAATAGGGCGTAGATATTCAAAACCCATTGGGTGCTGGTGATATCGGCATCAAAGCTGTTTTCAATCGCGGGGACCAGCATCAGAGCACCGGTAAAATCGATGCCGATGCCAAACCCTGTCACCATCAACGCGATGACTTTAACAATACTACTGCGATCCATATCGGGCGCGATCCGTTTTGAATATGCCCATGATGCACGGAAATTGGTATAAAAGATAGAGACTTGGCTTAGTCGGGCTTAGTCGTCGCCCCGACAAACCCGGCGGAACGCGCGTTTCAGCATGTCCAGTTCAGCCCGCAACAACGCGACTTCGGTCCTCAGATCATCTGCTGCGGGTTCACCGGCGATGACGGTGAAATCTCCAAGCTTATCCGATGTTGCCAGATCGGTTATGACGAAGCTGTGGACGCCTTCAGACAGAGCTGAAACAGGCACCGTTATGTTCAAATCCCACCCGTTTTCGTTGGGTGCCAGATTAACGTTTTCCAGCAGTTCGCCGCGATACCGCACCTCAATCGTAGGTTCCTGTCCAGCCCGAACATGTGCTTGCCAGAGTCCATTTTCGAACCGGAGGAAGGTCAAGTTGGTTTGTGTCATATCCGATTGCCTCACAAATCGGCACGATGGAAGCGGCAGAACGTCAGGTCCCGCACCACCATCCGGTTCATGCTTGGGGTCTCAAAGATCAAATCTACCCAGATCTTTTCGATCCGGCGTTCATTCAGGGGCAGATGGGCCAGATCGAAATCTACGGTGTTTCGGGCGTCAGACGCGCTCAACTGGCGCAGTACCTGTTCAGAATTGGGACCGTGTTGAATATTGAGGCGCGCGAACAGCCCGGTGGATCGTTCGCAGTCAATTACGGTCTCCATCCGTATCAAATGCTCACGCGTCAGATTCTGTGTTGCATCGCCCGGCAGATCCACGGACACCGAAAGAAATGAGCCTTCAAAACTAAAGACTTCAACGGCCAGACTGAACGGGGCCAGATCGCCTGTATCCCGATTTCGGATTTGGCGCACTGTAATCTCGGACAGGGGGCAGTCATGAAACAGGCTGACGTGCGCATCAAGTGCCGTTTTGCGCGGGGCCGAAGCAACGCCGGGTTGCGCCAACGGTCCGCGCCACAGGTCCGGTCTGCAACTCCAGTCCGTGCCGACAGGCTTGGCAAACTGCATGGACCCGATCCTTGGGCGAATAAGACGAGAATCTGCTGTTTGGATCAACTGATCAAGATGGCTTCGCAATGCGCGCGCCTGATCACGCTGTTGCCGCAGGTCCGCTTGTCCTGCGTCTTGCACTCGCTGTGCAGCCCGTCGCCAACGTTCCAGTGTCTTGCGAAAAAGATAGCGATCCAGAATCCTGCCCATGGCCTCGTCGTCCGATACACAGCCTCTTTAGTCAAGACGCCTTCGGGAACAAACCCGCAATAACGAAATTGCGATCTTCGATCCGCGTTTTTCAGTTGGGTGCAAAGCAAAATTCGGTTAGGCGCGAACGGATGCGTGCGTGCCTGTCTTGCCTTGCAAAGCGCAGAGTCAGAGCGTACCGTCGGGCCCTGCAACATGGGTCACCCAGTTTTAGCCACACATCCGTTTAGCTATCGATAAGGCCAGTAAATGGAGCCCACTTTATTTTCTTTTATTTGGAAGTACTCGAAGAAACAGCAATTGGTCTTGTTGTTGCTGACAGTGCTGTCATTTCCGTTCCTCTATGCTTCGTTGGAACTGCCCAAGCAAATCATCAATGATGCCATCGGTGCTCCGGGTGATACGGTTACCATTTGGGGTATAACGGTATCGCAGGTCCACTACCTGCTGATACTGTGCGTAGCGTTTCTGGGCACGGTGATCGCCAGCGGCTTGATGAAGATGCGCATCAATACGATGAAGGGCGTCCTGGCCGAGCGTATGCTGCGTCGATTGCGTTTTACGCTGATTGAGCGGTCGATGCGCTTTCCAAAATCCTATTTCGCCACGACCAGTCAGGGTGAATTGGTTTCGATGATCACATCCGAGGCCGAGCCGATGGGTGGACTGATGGGCGATGCGATTGCTCAGCCCGTGTTCCAGTTCGGCCAGATGATGACCATTGTCACGTTCCTGTTCATGCAAAGCGTGTGGTTCGGGTTGGCCAGTATCGCATTGATCCCGTTACAGGCTTGGCTGATCCCCAAATTGCAACGACAAATCAACCTACTGAATAAAGACCGTATTCAGGAAGTCCGGCGTCTGAGTTCGGAAATCGGTGAAAGCGCTGCGGGGATCAGTGACCTGCGCACCAATGGCGGCTGGCGTTATCGTCTGGCCCAGTTCAGCGACCGTTTGGGGAAATTGTTCGAGATCCGCTTTAAGATCTACAACAAGAAATTCTTCATGAAGTTCCTCAACAATCTGATCACTCAGATGACCCCGTTCCTGTTCTATTCTGTGGGCGGATATCTGGCGATCACGGGTGAGGTGACGGTGGGTGCTCTGGTAGCAGCACTTGGGGCCTATAAGGACCTCAGTGGCCCATGGAAGGATTTGCTGACCTATTACAATCAGGTTCAGGACATGTCTCTGCGGTGGGAGGTCGTGACTGAACGGTTCGCCCCCGACAACATGATACCCGAAGAGCTGTTTTCCGGAGAACCCGAAGCGATTCCGCGCTTGGATGGGGCAATTGAGCTGCGCAACGTGACGGTGCGCGATAGCGACGGCAAAACTATTCTGGAAGATCTGGATCTGACTATCCCGCACGGGGCGCGCGTTGCGATCCAGTCTTCTCACGCCGCGGAAAGAAGTGCCTTGGGTCAGCTTTTGACCCGCGAGATTTTACCTGCACAGGGGGACGTGATCGTTTCCGGGCACAACTTGAATGACTTGCACCAAGCTGTGATTGCGGCCCGGATTGGCTATGCCTATTCGCGGCCCTATCTGTTTGATGGAACGCTGGGCGATAACCTGATGATGCCGTTGCGGACACATCCCCAGCATGGCGCTGAAACTCAGAGAACGCCGTCCCGCAAGCAAATTGAAGCAGTCCGGTCTGGCAATCCCCCAGATTCGCTGGACGATGAATGGATCGATCCCGGTCTCGCAGGTCTGGACGGTATCGAGGATATTCGCGATTGGTGGTTCCAGCTTGTCGAAGCCATGGGCATCGACGAGTTCATGTTCCGTCGTACACTGCGAACGCAGTTTAATCCTGAAATTCACCCCGTTTTGGCGCGGGAAGTGGTCAACCTTCGGGAAACGATTGCCGAGCGTTTGAAAGCCAAAGGTCTTGACCGGTATGTCTATCGTTTCGATCCGGAACGATTTAATCCGGCGGTTCCATTGGGTGGTAACCTGCTTTTTGCCGCGCCGTCCCGCGATATTTCTCCTGACTTTCTGGTCGAGGACGCCCGTTTTGTAAAAATGCTCAGCGTACATGATTTGGCGGACGAGGCTCTGAGCATTTCCAACGCGGTTCTGGACACACTCGGTAAAACATTCGGACGGGACGGCGCGGATCACCCCCTGTTCCTGCGGCTTGGCATGTCGAAAGACATGTTTCACCGGTTGCTCGACATAGAAGATCAGCGCAAAGCCAAAGGTGAAACGGAACTCAGCCAAGAAGACCACGCCTTGCTGCTGACTGTGCCTTTCCTGCTGACAGCCGAGCAGATCGGCCCGGATTTCCCCGAAGAATACAAGGACAAGATCCTGACGATCCGCAAAAGCCACGCCGAGCGGTTGCGGGGCGCAATGGATGGGCTGTTTACGCCTGTCACTCCTGATCTATATGTCCCGCGGCTGACAGTAATGGAAAATGCGATCTATGGGCGCGTGTCCTTGTTGGCGGGCGCACATGCGGAAGAAATCGAAGATGTGGTGGCCGAGGCTATGAACGAAGCGGGCCTGCGCCGCAGAGCTGCCGCCATTATCTATGATCTGCCCTCTGGTCTGGGCGGTAACAACCTGCCGACCGTCTTTCAGGAACGCGCTGCATTTTCACGCGCCGGAATCAAGCGCCCCGATGTTTTGATTCTGGACAAGGCGCTGGCCAGCCACGATTCAGAAAGCCGGTTGCGGACCCGCCTGAAACTGCGAGAGCTTTTGCCGGACTCAATCATGATCTTCATGGAAGATCATTTTGCCCATCCCGAAGCCTATGATCTATTTGTAGAAATCAAGGAGGGAAGGATCGACGGAGTATCCCGAACCAAACCTGAAGATACTGGTGGAACAACTGATGATCTGAGCCGGAAGCTTGAAATTCTATCAGCCACAGAATTGTTTTCAGGTCTGGACGGGCGCAATCAACGGCTGCTGGCTTTCTCGGCCCAATGGTATGAAGTCAAGGCCGGGCAGGTCATCTTCTCGCGTGGTCAGGCCCCGGACGCCGCTTATCTATGCATTACGGGTCAGGCTCGTTTGGATTGGTTCAACGAAGACGGAACACGACGCCCGATCTCGATCATTGAACCTGGTCGCCTTATTGGTGACTTGTCAATCATCACGGGTGAAGATCGTCAATTGGATCTTGTCGCGACAGAGGATTGTCTTTTCCTGCGTATCGGGGCCGAAGAGCTGCGTGCTGTGGTGGAAAGCGACGCAACCGTTGCCACGCAGTTGCTTCGGACAGTTGCGGGTTACCTGACAACGCTGTCCAACAGGATTTCCGCTGCCCAAAACCCAGAGGAATTGCTGCCTACAGTCACTCAGGAAGAAGAGCCAGAGAGTTCGAATAACCATGCCTAAGGCTTATTTCCCGCATGCTTATTTGACGGAAACCGCGCGTAGGCGCCCAGAACTGTGGCGCCTGCTTGTGGGTCTCTTGCTCATTGGTGTTTTGGTAAGCCTGCTGAACATGGTTTTCTTCGCTGCACTCGTGGCGATGGGCCCGAACGAATGGGCGCAGGAGCTTTTGGCGGGAAGCTCGCCTCTGGCGTTGATTCTGTTGTTGGTCAGTTTCGGGTTCATAACGTTCGGGGTCGCCGTGGCGGCACGCAAGATGCAACACCGAACACTATGGTCCATCTTAGGTGAACGACGTCTGGCCGAGACCCAGTTTGTAAGCGTTTTGAAAGCCTTGCTGATACTCGGTGTCATCGGATTTCTGCTGCCTCCCTACAGCATGGGAGGGGAACTGACCCAAAAATTGCCGCTGACCACATGGGTGCTTTTGCTTCCAGTTGCGGCATTTGCTGTCCTGATTCAGGTCAGCGCCGAAGAAATCCTGTTTCGCGGCTATATCCAGCAAACCCTTGCCGCCCGGTTCAACTCACCGATCATTTGGATGGGTGTGCCATCGATCTTGTTTGCGGTGGGTCACTATGCGCCCGACGCGGCGGGTGGAAACGCGCTGTTGATTGCGCTTTGGGCCTTCGTTTTTGGCCTGTTGGCTTCGGATCTGACGGCCCGAGCAGGAACATTAGGTCCTGCCATAGCCCTGCATTTCTTCAACAATGTCATCGCTTTGCTGTTCATCTCTCTACCCGACAGTCTGAGCGGGCTAGCTCTGTTTGTCTTGCCCTTTGACACGTCCGACGCAGAACAGCTGCGGCCTTGGCTGTTGGTGGATCTGGTCATGATGTTCGTTTGTTGGCTGGCCGCGCGACTTGCGCTCAGGCGCTGATTGCATTTCCTTCCGTTGCGTCTTATTTGACGTCAACACCGTAAAAGCCAAGGTTCCGACATGAACTGGATCACAAACTACGTCCGCCCCCGGATCAACTCGATTTTCTCGCGCCGTGAAGTGCCGGAAAACCTCTGGCACAAATGCGACGAGTGCGGGACGATGCTGTTCCACCGCGAACTGGCCGAGAACCAGAACGTCTGCACCCAGTGTGGCCACCATATGGCAATTACCCCGCGTGACAGGTTCAAGCACCTGTTTGATGGCGGTGTTTTCACTGAAGTTGACGTTCCGGCCCCCAAGGACGATCCGCTGCAGTTCCGCGATCAGAAAAAATATCCCGACCGCATGAAAGCAGCCCAGAAGAAGACTGGCGAAAAAGAAGCGATGCTGGTTGCTTTGGGCGAAATTGGCCGCACCCCAATTGTCGCAGCAGCGCAGGACTTTTCTTTCATGGGCGGGTCGATGGGCATGTATGTCGGCAACGCGATCATTGCCGCCGCGCAAGAGGCCGTAAAGCTCAAGCGCCCGCTGATACTGTTTTCTGCCGCAGGTGGCGCTCGGATGCAGGAAGGCATCCTCAGCCTGATGCAAATGCCGCGGACAACCGTAGCTGTTGAGATGCTGAAAGAGGCGAACTTGCCCTACATCGTCGTTCTGACCCACCCCACCACCGGGGGTGTGACCGCGTCTTATGCCATGTTGGGCGATGTCCATATCTCAGAACCCAACGCGCTTATTTGTTTCGCTGGTCCACGTGTGATTGAACAAACGATTAGGGAAAAGCTGCCCGAAGGGTTCCAACGCGCCGAGTACTTGTTGGATCACGGCATGCTGGACCTTGTTACCAAACGCACCGATATGCGCGAAGAGCTGATCACCATCACACGGATGCTGATGAACCAACCCCCGGCGATCAAGGGTGATCTGCCTGCGCCGGAACCGGCAATAGCCGAAGAAGTCGCTGCAGAAGAGACCGGCCAGAAATGACCGCTCAGACATCTGACGCCATTCTTGATCGAATGATGGCGTTGCACCCCAAGATCATTGATCTGACCTTGGACCGCGTCTGGCGTTTACTGGCGGCGCTGGATAATCCACAGCTCAAACTGCCTCCTGTCATTCATATTGCCGGAACCAACGGCAAAGGTTCGACCCAGGCCATGATCCGCGCGGGGCTCGAGGGAGCTGGGCATTCAGCACACGCCTATACTTCGCCCCACTTGGCGCGGTTTCATGAGCGTATCCGTCTTGCCGGAGACCTGATTTTAGAACCCGATCTGACTGCAGTTCTCGACGAATGTTACGCCGCCAATGGCGGTGAAAACATAACCTATTTCGAAATCACGACCTGCGCGGCTTTGTTGGCCTTTGCCCGAGAAAAAGCGGACTATACTCTTCTTGAGGTCGGCCTGGGCGGGCGTCTGGACGCTACCAACGTGGTCGAAAACCCTGCAGTGACTGTGATTACGCCGGTTTCGATCGATCATGAGCAGTTTCTGGGCAACACGTTGGGCAAGATCGCGGCCGAAAAGGCTGGGATCATAAAACCCGGCGTGCCCTGCGTCGTTGGGCCTCAACAGGACGAAGCCCTTGAGGTCATCGAATACACGGCCGCACGGCTCGGCGCGCCTCTGTTAGTCCATGGTCAACACTGGCATGTGCATGAAGAAAACGGACGCTTGATCTATCAGGACGAAACCGGATTGCGGGATCTTCCATTGCCCAACCTTCTGGGCGCGCACCAAATTCAGAATGCGGGCGCAGCCTTGGCTGTTTTGCGCCACCTGGATATGGGCGATGATGCCTATGAGGCTGCCGTGACCAAAGCCGAATGGCCCGCCCGTATGCAGCGTCTGAAAACCGGCCCTTTGATCGAACAGGCACCACAGGCCGAGCTGTGGCTGGACGGCGGTCATAACGCGGCTGCAGGAATTGCGCTGGCTGATGTGCTGGCCAAACTGCCACAGAAACCGACGCATATGATTTGCGGTATGCTCAATACCAAAGACGTGACAGGCTATCTCGCACCGCTGGCCGGACAAGCCGCAAGCCTGACTGCGGTATCAATTCCGGGTGAAGCCGCGACACTCAGCGCAAAAGAAACGGCGACTGCTGCGGCAAAAGTTAACTTGCCCGCGTCTACGGCAAGAAGCGTGTCAGACGCGCTGGCGTCAATTACAAGCCAAGACCCTCAAGCTCGTGTGTTGATCTGCGGCTCGCTCTACCTTGCAGGCAATGTTTTGCGCGAAAACGGCTAACACTTCTTCTGTTTGAAAATACCTTGGGGGAGGCGCGCGCAGCGCGGCGGGGGCAAAGCCCCCTAGGAGCCCCAATCTTTGTCCTGCATCTCCCGTAGGCGTGAGGCCGTGCGTTCAAATTCGAACGTCCCTTCACCTTCCACATACAGCATTTCGGGCTCGGCTGCTGCGGAACAGATCAAGCGGACCCTGGCCTCATAAAGTGCATCGATAAGGGTTACGAACCGTTTGGCTTCGTTGAAGTTGTTCCGCGACAAACGTGGGATGTCTTCCAGCACCAGCACTTTCACAGCGTCGGCAATTGCCAGATAATCAGCAGGTCCCAACATCCGTCCACACAGGTCGTAAAACGATGCCCGTGCAACCCCGTTGCGAAAGGCTGGCAGTTCTACCGCGCGGCTATTGACTTGCAACACAAGCGGTTCGGCAGGGCCGCCCGCAAGATCCTTCCAGACCTCCCGTATGTTCTGCCGGGCTTCCGGGCCTATTGGTGCAAAATAAACCGGCGCGCCTTCCAACCTGTTTTGGCGGTAATCGGTTGGGGACACCAGTTCCCAAACCCGTAGCTGTTCTTTGATATGTGCAATGAAAGGCAGGAACAGCTGCCTGTTCAGCCCGTCTTTATACAGATCGTCCGGGTGCCGGTTTGACGTTGTAACGACAACGACACCGCCCTCATGCAACAGATCGAACAGACGTCCAACAATCATCGCATCGGTGATGTCGGTGATCTGCATCTCATCAAATGCCAGCAAACGGACGGATTTGATCACGTCCTTCGCCACTGGAGCCAGAGCATCTTCGACATTCTCTTGCCGGGCTTTATGCATACCTGCGTGGATTTCCTGCATGAACGCGTGAAAATGGACACGTCGCGCCGGAATATCGCCCAACGTTTCGACGAACATGTCCATGAGCATAGATTTCCCACGCCCGACTCCGCCCCATAGATACAACCCTTTGGGGGGTGGGGGTGCCTTACGGAAAAAACCACGTTTGACGGGCTCGGACAGCGCCGCACGGATGCGTTCGAATTGGGGAAGAACGGCCTCTTGCGCGTCGTCGCGGGTCAGAGTTCCATCCGCGACGCGGGCCTCGTATAGCGATATCAGATCCGTCATAACTCCGAGCCTTACCCGCCCCACCGCGCGTTGAAAAGAAACCATTTTCTCAACACATCAAATTTGGTTATCCGTGACCACAAATCTGCTGAATTGACGCCATCCGGAAAAACGATACGGTCCATCGGAAGAAACGCCCGAGGTCTGAATGCCGCAATCCGCCCGCCTGCTGAATCCGATCCTGATTGTCGGATGTATCATCATCACGGTCAGCTTTGCCGTGCGCGCCTCTTTCGGCGTGTTTCAGATTCCAATCGCGGATGAGTTTGGCTGGCTGCGTACTGATTTCTCCTTGGCGATTGCCATTCAAAACCTCGCTTGGGGAATTGGCCAGCCGATCTTTGGTGCAATTGCCGAAAAAGTCGGCGACCGCAAGGCCATCATACTGGGTGCTTTGACCTATGCTGCTGGCATGGTGCTATCGGCGTGGTCCGTCACACCTTTTGAACATCAGATCTATGCCTGGTTGGTGGGTTTCGGCATTGCCGGAACCGGGTTTGGCGTGGTTCTTGCTGTGGTCGGGCGTGCATCTTCTGATGAAAACCGATCCATGTCGCTTGCCATTGTCACAGCCGCAGGTAGCTTTGGGCAGGTGCTCGGGGCACCTACCGCTGAATGGTTGATGACCTTCTTGCCCTGGCAGCAAGTCTTCATCGTGTTTGCGGTTGCGATTTTGGCACTTGTTCTTGTTCTGCCTTTCATGCGCGCCCCTCAGACGGCAAGCAAGGCGGAACTGCATGAAAGCATGGGAGAGATTTTAGGGAAGGCATTCCGTGATCCTTCCTATGCGCTGATCTTTCTGGGATTTTTTAGCTGCGGGTATCAGCTTGGGTTTATCACCGCTCATTTCCCGGCATTTGTGACCGAGATGTGCGGCCCGATCCAACCTGGTGGCGTTTTGCATTCCGTTGGCATCACCTCAACCTCAGCGCTTGGGGCCGTGTCGATTTCGCTGATTGGTCTGGCCAATATCGGTGGTACGTTGCTGGCCGGCTGGGCAGGAAATCACTTTCCCAAGAAATACCTGCTGGCTGCAGTGTATACAGGCAGAACATTGGCTGCGGCCTTATTCATCCTGCTGCCGATCACCCCAATCTCGGTTATTGTGTTTTCTCTGGTAATGGGATCACTTTGGTTGGCCACTGTGCCACTGACCTCGGGCCTTGTGGCGCACCTTTATGGCTTGCGGTATATGGGCACGCTATACGGCATTATCTTTTTCAGCCATCAGCTTGGCAGCTTTCTGGGTGTCTGGCTGGGCGGTCGTATGTATGACCAGTTCGGCGACTACAGCATGGTTTGGTGGATCGGTGTGGCAATTGGCGCGTTCAGCGCGATCGTGCATTTGCCCATCCGTGAGAACCGCACGGCTGTTCCGGCCTGACGCTTTTTGTCCTGATCTGCCAACGGAAAGAGAGCCAGGACAGATCAAGAACCTTTGTGTTTACGCTGACAAGCGACACACGGCTTGTGCGGGATTAGCTAGCCAGCCCTGTCCGGGAACAAGCCTGCCAAACCTTCTGCAGAGGCTTCGCACATGCCACGCTCGGTAATCAGCCCGGTTACCAACCGGTTGGGGGTGACGTCAAAGGCAGGATTGCCCCCTTCTGTCCCTACCGGAGTCACGCGAACATCTGTTATGGCCGAATTCTCATCCACGCCAAGGACATGCGTCACTTCCCTTGCGTCGCGTTCCTCAATTGGGATTTCAGCCACACCGTCGCGCACCGTCCAGTCAATGGTTGGGGAGGGTAAGGCGACGTAAAAGGGCACTCCGTTGTCATGCGCGGCCAAAGCTTTGAGGTAGGTGCCGATCTTGTTGCACACGTCGCCCTGAGCTGTGGTGCGGTCCGTGCCTGTGATGACCAGATCAACCAACCCATGCTGCATCAGGTGCCCCCCGGCATTGTCCACGATGTAGCGATGGGGGATACCATGCTCTCCCAGTTCCCATGAGGTTAGCGCACCCTGATTGCGGGGCCGGGTTTCATCCACCCAAACATGCAGAGGGATGCCTTCGTTATGCGCATGATACATCGGGCTTGTGGCTGTGCCCCAATCTACCGTCGCCAGCCAACCCGCATTGCAATGGGTCAAAAGCCGTACCGGTTCGCCAGCGAGCTTGCGCGCGGCGATCTCCTTGATCAACGCTAACCCGTGTCGACCAATCGCCGCGTTGATTTCGACATCTTCGTCCGCGATCTCTTGTGCCAAGGCCAAGGCGCGTTCGGCACGATCGGACGCAGCCAGCGGCATCAGAGCCTCTCGGCATCTGTCCAAAGCCCAACGCAGGTTGATTGCGGTGGGCCGCGTTGCGTGCAGAACATCATATGCAGCATCAAACGATGCTTCGGAACTGTCACGGGACATCTGTTCAGCTATGCCAAAAGCGGCCGTCGCGCCGATCAAAGGTGCACCTCTGACCCACATATCCCGAATTGCCGCTGCAAACTCGTCCAGAGTTTTCAGGGTCACGACCCGGAAATCATGCGGCAGCCAGCGTTGATCGATGATCCGAACCTCACCCTCCGACTTGTCCCACCAAATCGATCGATAGTGAGTGCCCTGTACTTGCATAATGCAATCTCCGTGTTCGAATGGTCTGATCAGAATTCAATCACAGGGTGCGTTCTTACGCAGGGCTTGTAAACGGGCGTTTCTGATTTCGTATCAGTATTTTGGATCGGCGTCTGTTTTAGTCAATCGCGCGTGGCTGCGCGTATTTCCCGTTCCAGTGCGTCCAGGAACCGCGACCGGTCGGCTTTGCTGAAGGGTCGTCCACCACCACCCGCACCAAGTGGGTTGGCCGCACGCAGGTCTGCCATCAGGTCGCGCATCGCCAATTGCTGACCAATATTTGCAACTGTGAAGGCTTCACCGTTCGGGCGCAGAACCCGCGCGCCTGCCTCGACACATTTGGCAGCCAGAGGGATGTCGGATGTAATTACGACATCTCCTGCGCCGCAGCGCTCGGCGATCCACTTGTCGGCCTCATCAGCGCCTTCCGAGACGATGACAACCTGGACCAGCGGATTGGCCGAAGGGCGCAGCCCGCCATTGGACACCAGGGCCATGGGCACTTTGTGTCGCGTTGCAACCCGCTCAGCTTCGGCTTTTACGGGGCAGGCATCGCCATCGACATAAAGCGTGGTCACGCCTTCTTGGCCTCTTTCCTGGCGGGTTCAGCCGGTTTTTTGCGAACCTTGAACTCTTCAGGGATCGGCATCCGATTAAACGCATCCAGCCCGGCGATCTTGTAAGCCTCGGCCAGGGTTGGATAGTTGAAGGTGTTCTGAACGAAATAATCCACCGTGCCCTTAAGGTTCAACACAGCCTGCGCAATATGGATCAGCTCTGTCGCGCCTTCGCCGACGATCTGCACACCCAAGACCCGGCGGGTTTTGAGCGAGAACAGCATTTTCAGCATCCCGTGCTCCAGACCCATGATGTGCCCGCGTGATGTCTCGCGGAACCGGGCGACGCCAACCTCATAGGGGATGCCGCGTTCCTGTAATTCTTCCTCGGACATGCCGCAGGTGGAAATCTCAGGTACGGAATAGATGCCATAGGGATACCACGGGCTTTCCGGCAAAGTCGGTGTTTCAAGTGCGTGACAGGCGGCTACGCGCCCTTGTTGCAGAGATGTCGAGGCCAGAGAGGGGTGCCCGATCACGTCACCCGTCGCATAGATATGCGGCACCGCTGTCTGGTACGTTTTGCGATCTACCTTGATACGGTTGCGATGATCGGTTTCCAGCCCAACGGCATCAAGATTGAGTTTCGACGTCGCACCCATACGTCCGGCTGCAAACAGAAGCATTTCAGCCCGAACGTGACGGCCGTTTTCCAATGTCACTTCCACGTGCTCGCCGGCGTCCTCGATCTTTTCAACAGCAGAGCCCAATCGCAGGTCAACACCGTTTTCACGAATCTGATGGGTGAAGTCGTGAATCAAACGGCTGTCGATGAAGTCCAGAAACGTGTCGCGCGGTTCGATCAATGTCACCCGCACGTCCAGGGCGGAAAACATCGTGGCGTATTCGACCCCGATAACGCCCGCGCCAATGACGACCAGCGACCGCGGGATCTCGGCCATTTCCAGAAACTCGTCCCCGTCAACCACGGTCTTGCCGTTGAAGGGTACGTATTTGGGGCGATAGGTTTTTGTTCCTGTGGCAATCAGAAACTTGTTGGCCGTCACCCGCGTGGTCTCACCGGCATCGGTGGCAACTTCAACCTCATGGGGTCCGACGAACTTGGCCAGACCATCCAATGTATCGACGTGATTGCGGTTGAACTGGTGCTCAAGCACATCGACCTCATGGTCGAGTGTCATATGCAGACGGGCTTTCAGATCTTCGGCGCGGATCTGGTCCTTGACCCGATAGGAACGGCCGTAAAAGCTGCGTTCGCGCCAGCCCGAGAGGTTCAACACCGTCTCGCGCAAGGTCTTGGACGGGATGGTGCCGGTATGAACCGACACGCCGCCGAAGCGATCCTTGCGGTCGATGACCAGAACGCGACGTTTTAGTTTTCCCGCCTGAATGGCCGCAGACCGACCCGAGGGGCCAGACCCGATGATGATCAGGTCGTAATCGTATTTGCTCATGCTTCAGTCTCCGTACAGCGCTTCAGCATGGAATGTGATGTGGTCTTCCATAAACGTGGAAACGAAGAAGTACGAATGGTCATAGCCGGGCTGGAAGCGATAGGTTGCCTGCTGACGGCGTTCGGCGATGGCTTGGGCCAGCGCTTCGGGGCGCAGCAGGTCCATGAACTGGTCATTGGCGCCCGTGTCGATCAGGATCGGACCGTCGAAGCCTTTGTCCTTCATCAACAACGACGCATCATGCTTGGCCCACAGGGTCTCGTCGTCACCGAGATAAGCGCTCAACTGTTTGCGGCCCCAATCTGCACCCGTAGGGTTCGAAATCGGAGCAAAGGCCGAAACCGAGCGGAACCGGCCGGGCAGGTTCATCGCCAATGTCAGGGCTCCGTGACCGCCCATGGAATGCCCGGTGATCGCCTGGCGTTCGCTTTCGATTGCGAAGTTTTCAACCAGCAAGGCGGGCAGTTCTTCTGCGATGTAGTCCCACATCTGGAAATGTGGGGCCCATGGATCTTGCGTCGCGTTCACATAGAAACCTGCGCCCTGTCCCAGATCATAGTCTTCATGGTCCGCGACCCCCTCGCCACGCGGGGAAGTATCAGGGAATACGATGGCGATCCCTTGTTCTGCAGCCCAGGCCTGTGCACCCGCTTTGGTCATGGCGTTTTCATGTGTGCAGGTCAGGCCGGACAGATACCACAGGATGGGAACCGGCCCATCCTTCGCTTCAGCCGGAAGAAAAAGGCCAAAAGTCATGTCGCATTGGCAGACCGAAGAGGTATGGCGGTACACGCCCTGCACTCCACCGAAACAGGCGTTTTCCGAGAGGGTTTCCATCAGGCATCGTCCTTACATTAGAGTCTCGACATGGCTAACGATCCAGAGACGCGGCGTAAAGTCCGCGACCGCTGGTCGCGAGAGTATTTTTCTAAAAGGTGAAGGTCAGAGACCACTCAGCCAAGCGATGACCAAGGGTACAGTTAGGATGCTGGTTGCAGTCGAGAGCAAAATGGCCGCCGAGACACGCTGTGGCGCAACGCCGTAATGGGCGGCCAGCATGTAAACATTGCCGGCAACAGGCAAAGCGGCTGCCGCGATTGCAACGGTGGCTGGAAAGATATCGATCGGCATCAGCCATAACAGGACAACGGCAACGCAAACCGGGTGTATCACCAGCTTGCAAAAGCTCAACCAAGCGGCGATTTCGATGCGTTCGGCCGACTTACCGGCCAGAGACGCCCCAATGGCGAACAAAGCGCCGGGGGTGGCTGCGCCGCCCAGAATAGTCAGAAAGTCGTAGAAAGGTCCGGGCACCGGGATTTCCAAAGACGACCAGACCAACCCGACCGAGATGGACACGATCATCGGATTTTTAACCAGCCCAAGACCGATCAGCTTGAACGTGCCCAAGGTAAGCTTACCGTCGCGGCCTCCGTTGATCAGGATTACAATGAGCGAGGAAAATACAACGAGATCCACGGTAAGGACCACCATCACTGGGCCGATGGCAGCTTCGCTGAACAAGAGCGCCAGCATCGGTAGTCCCAGAAAGCCTACGTTGCCAATGGCTGCGCATTGTGCCTCGACAGCTGCTGTTGGAACATCCAGCCCTCGCAGCCAGGCAACGCATGTTGCCAAAACGTAAACAGCAACTGTACCGCTCAGATATCCAAGCACCAAACGCGCATTGAAGATTTCGGCAAACGGCAAGGTGGCTGCAAAGCGAAACAGCATGGCTGAAAGTGCAAAGAAGAAGACAAATTTGGTAAGGTAAGCAGTAGCCTCGGCGGTGAAAAACCGAGTGCGACCCGCCCAATATCCCAGGCCGATAATCGCAAAAAAGGGAAGGGTGCGCAGAAAAACTTCGACCATGGACAGACTCCTAACATGGTTTGTCTGCGCCGCAAGCCTTTGACATCACGGCGCGCGCCCTGGGTTACGGTTTCATAGAGTTCGAAAATCGTTGTATCTGAACTGAACGGTTTATAAACTACAGCAAAGACCAATCCCGGAGATGACATGACCCAAACTGCCACCATTCTGCGCACAGGCCGTAAGTTTGATCAGGTTTTGCGCGGGGCCCGAGAGGTTTTCATGGCAGATGGGTTCGAAGGTGCAAGCGTAGACGACATTGCCCGCGCAGCAGGCGTGTCAAAGGCAACGTTATACAGCTATTTCCCGGACAAGCGCCTGTTGTTCATGGAAGTTGCGCAAACAGAATGTCGTCTGATGTCTGAGCGCATTTTGTCAATGATTGATGAGAGCAAACCTGCGCGCGAGGTGCTGCAGATCGCGGCTACGCAGCTCACTGCTTTTCTTGTATCCGAATTCGCACAACAAGTATTTCGGATCTGCGTAGCCGAACGGGACCGGTTCCCCGAATTGGGCCGCGCCTTTTATGAGGCAGGTCCGCAAAACGGCCAAAGGCAGATGGCAGCGTATCTTGAAAAGGCGGTGGCAAAAGGCGAGTTGTGCATCGAAAATGTGAACATCGCCGCGGAACAGTTTTCCGAACTGTGCAAAGTACGCATCTGGGCGCGTGCTGCATTTGGAATTCAAAACAGCTTTAACCAGAGTGAGATCGATGAGGTCGCGACGCAAGCGGTGGATATGTTCTTGGCCAGCTACGGCTGCGAAAATTCGAAAAAGTGATGGCCCGCGGCCCGAACAGGCACGCAGACCATCGCTCACTCACCAAAGCACTCGATACTAATAGGCTTTATTCCAAAAGTCTTTTGAAAGCCTTTACTCGATAAATGCTCGTGCGAGGCGTTCGCTTATGGGCTGAGCCAGATAGGCAATAACAGCGCGTTCTCCGGTGGTGACAAACAAGTCTGCCGGCATGCCGGGCACCAGATCCAAGGCTGCTACCTCTTTGGATTGCTGATCATCCAGTTTGACCCGCGCTTTGTAGTAGGCCTCGCCCGTGCGTTCGTCTTCCAGCGCGTCGGCAGAGATATCGACAATGGCTCCTTGCGCTTCGGGAACGTCGGCTTGGGCGAAGGCAGACAAACGGATACGCGTGGCCTGACCGATCTTCAGCTTGTCGATGTCGCCGGGTTTCACGCGCGCTTCGACAATCAAAGCTTGGTCTGCGGGCACGATTTCCATGATGTGTTCACCGGGTCTGATCACCCCTCCTGTGGTCGAAGCGGCAAGGTTCACGACACGGCCACTGACTGGTGCAAGGATTTCGATCCTTTTACGGCGCTCCACGGTCCCTGAGAACTGCGGGCGCAGCAGATCAAGCTGGGCATCGACGACAGCCAGTTCTCCGGCCAGAACTTCATCGCGCAGCTTTTTCTGACTGATTATTGTCAGTTTCAACTCGCTGACCTGGTTTTCTGCTTGGGCTATCTGTGTCCGAAGCGACGCATCGACACCTGAAAGCCGTTCAAGCTCGATCTGGCGGGCGCTGACCCGCGTGATTGCAACCAGGCCTTTGTCCAGAAGGGTCTGCAGGCTTTCCAACTCTGCACGTGTGATGGACATCTGGTTTTGCGTACTGATCCGCTGCTCGTTCAGACCTTCAATCTGATCCCGCAGCGCCGAAATGCGCTGTGCGTTGATCTCCGCTTCGGTCGCGCGGGCGCGATGTTCGGCGTCAAACAGTTGTTTTTGTGTCAGAAAAGCTGAAGCCCAGTGAAGGCGCTTCATATCTTCTTCAAAGTTCTGGAAGGCGGTGGCTTCGTCAAACTGAGACTGTCCCTGTAGCTGCGCAATCAGTCGCGCGCGACGGACAGAAAGCTCGCCGATCTGGCTGCCCAGCACGCTGAGGTCGACGTCAATCTCGGTGCTGTCTAGCCGGATCAGAGGTTGCCCCTGTTCAACGGCCTCACCATCGGCGACCAGAATGGACCGGACGATGCCACCGTCGAGATGCTCAACTGTTTTGCGATCCCCTTCGACGACAAATGACGCAGGGGCCACGACGGCGCCGTCAAGTCTGGATGCGAAGGCCCAGTAGATGCTGCCACCGACAAACGCGAGCAATGTGAAAAAACCAAATAGTACATACAGCCGGATGTCGGGTGTCGCTTCGGTCACGTCGACAACCCGCGCATCGTTAAGGTCTGGTGTTGTGTCGTTTGAAGCATAGGGAACGATACGGGTCATTGTGCGGCTCCTGTAATGCGCGTGTCTTCTGAAAGATGCAGGGTGGGCTTGCCAGATGCAGCGCGTTGTGCGGGCGATTTGAGAACGTTTTGAGTTTTGACCTTCAAAACGTCACCCTTGTCGCCAAACTGGGCTTGTGATCCGTTGCGAAGAACCATGACCTTGTTGGCCGCCTGCAATGTGGCCGGGCGGTGGGTCATCACGATACTGATTGATCCCCGCGCCTGAGCTGCCAGAATGGCGTCACGCAGAGCCTTTTCGCCATCTGCATCCAAATCTGAGTTCGGTTCGTCCAGCACTAGCACAAACGGATCACCATAAAGCGCACGGGCCAGGGCAAGGCGCTGTCGTTGTCCGCCAGACAGGAAGAATCCCTGACCGATGCGTGTTTCATACCCATCTGGCAGGCTGCTGATCAGTTCATGCACTCCGGCCTCGCGCGCGGCGCGCAGAACCTCGGCATCATCGATGGCGACGGCAAAGCGACCTATGTTTTCACGGATCGTGCCGTCAAACAAGTCCACATCCTGCGGCAGATAGCCGATCTGCTTGCCCAGATCCTCATGGTTCCATTTCGACATCGGGCTGCTGTCCAGCAGAACCTCACCCCGTTGCGGGTGCCAGATGCCTGTCAGCATCTTGCCCAGTGTTGTTTTCCCGGAACCGCTGGGGCCGATGATTGCCAGCACATCGCCAGCAGCCAAGCTGAAATCAATTCTGCGCAGAGTGGCATTGACCGCGCGTGGCGGACCCGCTTGCGCAATTCTGACATCCAGAGATTTGAACGCACGAGGCAGATGCAGATTGGCAGGCGTTTCCGCGAAATCCTCGGTGAGTTTTGTGATTTTGGCGTACGAGCCGCGTGCGGCAAGGAAGGTGCGCCATTGCCCAATCAACTGATCGATTGGGGCAAGAGCGCGGGCCAAAACAATGGTCGCCGCGATCATGACGCCAGCTGTGGTTTCACCAGTAATCGCCAGCGCCGCGCCAAGGCCAAGAGCCGCGGATTGCAACCACATGCGCAGAGTTTTGGACATGACCGAGAAACTGGCGATCCGGTCGGCCACACGGGTCTTCTGACGATGCGCATCGACCTGAAGGGCAGTCCAGAGCCGAACCAGATCGGACTTCATGCCCAGCGCGTGGACCAGTTCGGCATTGCTGTCTCCGGTTCGAAACAGTGCCTCTGCACGGCCGCGCGCTTGCGCTGCCTGCTGCATCGGCTTGTGTGCACGGGCGTTGTTGATCAGGGCCATTCCGGTCAGTGTCAGAGCTCCGGCCAGTCCAAGCAGCCCAAGAAGGGGATGCAAGACATACAGGACCAACAGATACAGCGGTATCCACGGTGCATCGAAAAAGGCGGTCAGTGTTGTGCCTGATATGAACTCGCGAAAGCCGTTTACGTCCTCGACCAGATTGTCGCCGGGGGTGGATTCCCCCTGCACACGGCGGTTCATCGCGGCCCCCAGAACAGGCGCTCCGACTTTCATCTCGAACCGGGCAGCCAAGCGGCACAGGATGCGCATCCGTATCAGATCAAGGCAGGCAATCACCACAAAGACCCCCGCCAGCAGAAGCGACAGGGCGATCAGCGTGTCGGCATTCTGGCTGGTCAGGACACGGTCATAGACCTGCAGCATATAGATCGGTCCGGCCAGCATCAGCAGGTTCAGAAACAGACTAAAAAAGGCAACTGCGACAAATCCTTTGCGCAGCGACCCCCAGGCGGCTTTGACGGGATTGGTTTTCTGCAACATCGTGTTGATCCTTTCCGGTTTGGAAAAACGGGGCGACCACAAGCCGCCCCGCCAACTGTTTGCTTATGCAACGAAATCGTCGTCGTTCAGTTCGGCGACATTGATGCCAACCAGGCGGACCGAACCCTCATCTCCGAAGCTGATTACGGCATCGCCACCGTCCTGAGCCACGTTGACTTGCGCCCCAAAGTCTGGACCGAAGTCACCAAATTGCAGCTGATCCAGACCTACTTCGAAGTCCTCAATGGTGTCGTTGCCGAAGTTCGCGCCAAACTGGAACGTATCCGCCCCGGCGCCGCCGATGAGGACGTCGTCGCCGCCTTCACCATTCAGCAGATCATCACCGTCCGCGCCATTCAGCACATTGGTCTGATCGCTGCCGAAGATCACGTCGCCATCACCGGATCCGACAACGTTTTCAATGGACTGCAGGATGTCGGTTTCGATCTGATTTTCGATGACGTCCTGCCCAATGACACCAGTCCCACCCTGCGCATCCACATCAAGCGTGGCACCTGCATCGACCAGCGTGTCCTGCACGACCGGGCCATTCTGACCGGCAGGTGCGTTGTGCAGATGGATGGCGGAAACGACACCGGGGATCGGCGTGTTCAGGTCGGCTTCGTTCAGGCCCGCAACACTCAGGTCGCTGGAATAGCTGACTTCGCCCGTTGCCAGATTCTGAGTGATGACAACAGTTGCCTCGCCGGTCGCTAGGCTGTCCGAAGTTGGCCCAGGCTCCTGTGCCGCGTCCAGACCGCCGCTAAGAGACACTGTGCGAATTCCGTTTTCGGTTACATCGCTGTCGACCAGCAACTGTCCGCGGATTTCACCAGCAGGGAAATCGGTCGTGTGGATGTTGTAGTACAGGTTGCCCTGAACCGCTTCCTCTACAAACCAAGCGCCGTCCGGAATGTTTGCTCCGAATTGGTCCGGCGCCGCGACTACCGCATCCGTGATTGACACGTTGAAACCGGTGTCGCGGGTAGCGGTGCCGTTGCCATTGGCGTCCAGACGAACATTGACTGCGACATCCAGATCCGAGAAGTCTGCGGTGTCGATGCCTTCTCCACCGTCGATGAAGTCATTGCCCAGACCACCGGTCAGAACGTTGTCTGCATCGCCGGCGATCAGAACATCATCGCCTGCGCCACCGTCGATATCGCCATTGGTGGTGCCCAGATCCACAAAGATGTCATCACCGTCGCTCAGTAGAACATTGCCGTTGATCACACCTTCGTCGTCGTTGACGATTGTAACGGTGCCTGCATCAGACGCATCGATGGCATTAACCGTGCCACGGATTTCACCTTCATTCAGGATTGCACCCAGCAGATTCAGGCCGCCATCCACGCGGATACCGGCGGCGGCATCCGAACCTTCGGACCCTGCGATCAGACCTTCGTTGACCACAATACCGGCAAAAGAAGCGTCATCCTGGCTGGTGAACAGGCGCAGGCCATCGCCAACCTGATTGCCTTCGGCCGCGTCACCACGACCTTGCAGCGTACCTTCGTTCACAACAACCGCCGATACAACGTCGCCCGACACGTCACCGGTTTGCAAAGACACGGCAGAGCCATTGTTGCCTTCGCCCGCATCCACCAAGCCGGTGTTTGTGAACGCGTAGTTGTCGGCTGTGCCATCCGCATAAACAGTGCCATTGCGCTGATTTCCGGTGCCAATGATTTGGCCTTCGTTGAGCACCTCAAGCCCAACGCCATCGATGTTCAGCGCGCGGCTGTCCGAGGTGATGAGACCGCGGTTAACGAACGATCCGCCGGAGTGGTCACCGGTTCCAAAGTAGACGCCGTTCTGACCGCCTTCGAACACACCAGTTTCTTCATTGATCAACCGGCCTTGGAAATTGACATTGTTCACTGCCCGGAACGCGCCAACTGTACCGTTTGCACCTTCGGACGTGACACTCCCGCTGTTGGTGATGGTGCC
The DNA here is from genome assembly GCF_013110855.1 of Ruegeria sp. HKCCD4884. Taxonomy (NCBI): domain Bacteria; kingdom Pseudomonadati; phylum Pseudomonadota; class Alphaproteobacteria; order Rhodobacterales; family Roseobacteraceae; genus Ruegeria; species Ruegeria sp. HKCCD4884. The sequence continues at coordinate 99,719 of NZ_WVRJ01000013.1, read as the reverse complement.
AGTAAACGAGGCAGGCGCAAAGCCACCCTCCTGACGCACACCTTCCAGACGAATGCCGTCGCCCGCCGTGCCCAGCGCGGCACCCGCGTTGCCACGTCCGGCGATGACGCCTGCGTTCTCGATTTCAATGTCACCATTGCCGTCTTCAGCCAACGACAGAGAGATACCCGCACCGTTATTGTGCTCACCTGCATCGATCGCGCCTGTCGCCAGATTGTTAATCGAAAAATCGCGTGCAGTATCATCTGCGTAGACGGTGCCGTTGCGCTGGTCACCGGTGCCAAGGATATCCCCGCCGTTGATCAGATCGACACCAGATCCGTCGATATTAACCGCGCGGCTGCCCGACTGGATGGTGCCAAAGTTCAGTACGTCCAGATCATGTTCACCATTGCCAATGTAAAGGCCGTTGCGAGGGCCTTCGATCACACCGGTTGAGGTGTTCAGGATCTCACCCTCGGCATTTGCACCATCTGCGATGCGAAGACCAGCCGCTGTGCCCTGATTGCTTTCGGTCGAGATCAGGCCGCTGTTAATGATCTCGGTTTCCAGGATGGTGCCTTCAGCGCCGTCGTCGATCCGGATGCCGTCGCCCGCCAGCGGGGTGTTGGCAGCCGTTTGACCGCGACCCTGAATGGTTGCGCCAAAGCCGTTGAACACATCGGTTTGCACGCGGTCACCGGCTTCATCACCGATCTGCAGGGAAATACCTGCGCCCTGGTTGCCTTCGCCTGCATCAATCGTACCGCCGGTGAAGTTCGAGATCGAGACTTCCTCGGCCGTTGCGTTGGTATAGATGGTGCCATTGCGCTGGTCGCCAGTGCCAACGATGTCGCCAAAGTTGCGCACATCTATGCCCTGGCCCTGAATATCAACCGCTCGGCTGTCGGAAGAGATGACAGCACCGCGGAAATTGTCCAGGCTGCCCGAGCTTTCGGCACCAGCAAACTGCACGCCGTTAAACTCACCCGCGATCTCGCCGAAATTGCGAACCGCGGCGCTTCCGGTGACTTGGACACCAGTGGCCAATGCGTCAGGCCCATTGTTCGTTTCAATCCGGCCCGAGCGTAAGTTGAAGACATCGACGTCCTGTCCCTGAGCCTGAACAGCGGCAACAGCGTTATTGGTGACAATCTCGCCAAAGTTCAGCAGGCGCGAAAAATCATTTGCCAGAACAAAAGCGGGTGTGTCGTCCACGACAGTGGATTGAAAGAAGTTGTTGATGAGGGTTTGGCCATCGCGGGATGTCTCTTGCGCCAGGGTTGACGTGGTCAAGAGACGGGCGCGCAGGCTTTCTGCAAATTGGGACAGCATGGATCACTCCGTCATTAGGTTGCGTTTGTGCTGGCGGCCCATCTGTCCGGGCTACCGACGCAACAAAGGACTAGGCCGCCCCGCGCGGCGGCTGAAATTCATGGTTCAAATCGGGTATATAACCGGCGCGAATACTCACGAATTTCGTGAGGTGGACGTCGGCAGAATCACTATAAACAAGGGGCTTGCGGTAAATCCGGGATCGGGTGGTCATCTATTCGATTTCGAATTCTGACAGATTTGTCAGCGGATGTGATCGGCATCCGGCCTCGATTGACCTCAGCGGCCTTCTGAATCCAGCCACCAGATCGTATCTTGATAGCTGATTAATCCGAGCACTTTACGTCAGAACTGGATGCCCGTTGAACCTCAGAGATCTGGAATATGTCCTTGCTATCGCAAAACACGGGCAGTTCAGTCAGGCCGCTGCTGCCTGCAACGTGTCGCAGCCTGCGATGTCGAACCAGATAAAAAAGCTGGAACAGGAACTGGGTGCTGAACTGTTCCTACGTCTGAACAACGAGGTGCGCCCAACGCTGTGCGGGGAACGCATTGTTGAGATTGCGGACCGTATTCTGAAGGACGCCCAGAAAATCCGCGATACAGCGATCGAATTTCGAGACCCCGAGGCGGTTCCGCTGACCATCGGCATGACGCCGACGCTCGCACCATATCTGACGGGATACTTTTCCGAACTGTTCAGCGTCCTGTTTCCAAGAATGCGCGTCACTCTGGTCGAAGATCTGCCCCAAAATATGCTGCGCATGGTTGAGGATCACGAGCTGGACATGGCGCTGGTGGCCAAGGTCAATAACAGCGCCAATTTAGACTTCACTTCAATCTGGTCCGAGCCACTGTTCTTGGCTTTGCGCCAAGGGCATCCGCTGTCCACGCTTACCTCCATTACTCCTGAAGAGGTGCCGCCGCATGATTTTATCCGTCTGCCGCACAGTTTTGGCTACGATCTTGAGGATCGGCTTCCACAGCAGGACGGGACAACCCGGATCAGTAAGCGTTTTGATCTGACAGCGTTGCGGTTTGAAACGATCTGTCGTCACATTTGCCATTCAGACGATTGCACAATTGTCTCGGCTCTGGCTGCGGAACAGTTCAAACGGGATAATTGGCCGTTACAATTCATTCCATTTGAGGCACCGGGACATTTACGAGATCTTGGTGCAGCCACGCGCCCCAATTGCCCAAGAAAACCCATGCTGGCGCGGATTGGGGCCTATATCCTTGAAAACCCGCCCGTGGGCGTGATCCCGACCTTCAAGCCCGATGCATCGTCCAAAGGCAAAACCAAGCTTGCAAAACCACTGCCCGAGAAAGCCTGACAGATACGCGAATTGCCCCTGACAGGCGGTACAATCTGTTGACGCAAGGCAAAGGGCGGCTCTATCGGTTGGCGTATCGAAATCCGCAGGAATCTGCCTGCGGCTCTCAGAGCGATGGGGCAGGGCATGAGCAAAATGGAAATTCGCCACGAAGGCATGCGTATCGGGGGACAGGTGGTGTTCACTGATGACGTCGTGCCCGTACACTACCCTTACACAAATGACGTGATTGGCACTGTCCCCGCCGGTATTGCTGAACATGCGCGGCACGCGTTTGAAATCGCGGCGAGTTACAATGCCAGCCTGACGCGGTATGAGCGAAGCCAAATCCTGCGCCGAGCCGGCGAGTTGATCGGAGAGAAGCGCGATTATCTGGCCAAGTGGTTGACGCTTGAGTTGGGTATCTGCCTACAGCATTCGATCTATGAAACCAAACGCGCGCAAGACGTGTTTCAGTTCGCCGCCGCCGAAGCCCTGAAAGACGATGGCGAGGTATTTTCCTGCGATCTGACCCATAACGGGAAGGCTCGGAAGATCTTTACCAAGCGCGAGCCCGTACAGGCGATCAGCGCGATTACACCGTTCAACCATCCTCTGAATATGGTTAGCCACAAGATTGCGCCTTCGATTGCGACCAATAACTGTATGGTTTGCAAGCCGACTGAACTGACGCCACTGACAGCACTAACGCTGGCCGACATACTGTACGAGGCGGGCCTGCCCCCCGAGATGTTCCAGATCGTGACAGGTTGGCCACAGGACATTGGCGACGAAATGATCACCAATGACAATATCGACGTCATCACCTTCACAGGTGGCGTCCCTGTTGGGAAGCTCATTGCATCAAAAGCAGGTTATAGACGACAGGCGCTTGAATTGGGCGGAAACGATCCGCTGATCGTGCTGAATGATCTGGGCGATGCTGATCTGGAACGCGCAGCAACGATCGCAGTTGCGGGGGCCACGGGGAATTCAGGTCAGCGATGCACCGCCATAAAACGCATTCTGGTGCAATACAGCGTGGCGGATCGGTTTGTTCCGTTGGTGCTGGAAAAGGCCAAGGCTATCCGGTTCGGGGATCCTCAGAACCCCGAGACCGAGCTGGGTTGCGTCATCCATGCCGAAGCGGCAGCGTTGTTTGAGAATCGTGTGCGAAAAGCGGCAGAGCAGGGGGCCAACATCCTGTACCACCCAGCGCGGAAGGGCGCGCTGTTGCCGCCAATCGTTGTCGACAATGTGCCCCATGACAGCGAGTTGGTGATGGAAGAGACGTTCGGTCCGATCATACCCATCGTTCGTGTGCCGGATAACGACGTGGATGTGATGCAGATTTCGAACAGCACTGCCTTTGGGTTGTCCTCTGGTGTCTGCACCAACGATTTGAACCGGGCCATCGCTTACATCAATGGATTGGATGTGGGCACCTGCAACATTTGGGAGCAACCCGGCTATCGGATCGAAATGTCACCCTTCGGAGGGATCAAGGACAGCGGCAACGGAGTAAAAGAAGGCGTAATTGAAGCAATGAAGTTTTTCACCAACGTCAAAACCTATTCGCTGCCCTGGCCTCAGTAGGTTGTGCGCATTTGGTAGCCTTGGTGAAAGGTCATACGCACGAAAGTCACAGGGTCTTTGCGGAACCAAGTTGTGCGTTCCAACTGAAACAGGGGTGTTCCAGGAGGGACTGAAAGGAAGTCCTGCAAGGGTGCAGTGGCCGGAACAGCGGAAAACGCGATCTCGGCGTTTGAAAAAGGCACCTCGGACAACAGCCATTCGTTTGGGCCGGTAGTCAGAAAATCTTCGTTCACGACCTGAGGCACAGCTTCGATGTTGATCCAACGCTCTTCAAATTGGAAAGGGCGGTTGTCGGCGTGGTGCATGCATTGCAGATGCACGACTTGGGTGCCTTCGGGAATGCTCAACTTGGCCTGAAGCCAAGCGGGGCAATCAATCACGCTTCTGCTGACAAGCGCATAGCGATATTCGGCGTTCATCTCTTCGATGGTTTGGCGCACCACTGTGATCGGCAGTTTGGCTTGCTTTACAGGCGTGGTCACGACACGCGTGCCCCCCTTGCGCTTTCGGGTCACGATACCTTGTTCTGCCAACTCGCGCAGCGCGCGGTTAACCGTGGCCCGCGCAACGCCAAATTCGGCCGCCAGTTCCAGTTCCGTTGGCAACAGACTGCCCTGCGGCCAGACGCGGGTTTGAATTCGGTTGATGACCTCATCCCGAATATCCTGAAAGCCGACATGTTTTTGATCGGTCACGCTGTGGTTTTTCCGTTAAGCATATTCATAAACTTGTTATGAGCGTTTTTGGTGTGCTGCGTAAAGGGCAGAGCGACCCGTTACAGTTTTGCAAGAAGATCCGCCATGGTTCGTTGATAATTTGATACGATCTGATCCCGTGCAACGTGGCGACCCCCTCGCACCTGATGGCGGCCCGCCGACCACACATCGGTGACAACCTCGTCCTTTGCTGAAAACACCAGCCCATCAAACAATTGTTCAGATGTCAGTGCACAAAGCGCTGGGTTCTGGCAGTCGATGGCTATCAGGTCGGCCAGTTTGCCTTTGGCTATCACACCGGCATCGCGGCCCAGAGCCTGTGCTCCGCCTTTGGCTGCGCCACAATACAGCGTCTGTCCCACAGACCCTTCTCCGACCACCATCACGTTGCGCGCCAAATCCCGCAGACGCTGTGAATATTCTAACGTCCTCAGTTCCTCGGTCAGCGAAATCAGGACGTTTGAATCCGACCCTACGCCAAACGACCCGCCTGCGTTTAAAAATGTGGGGCCATTGAATGGGCCGTCCCCCAGGTTGGCCTCGGTCACAGGGCACAGTCCCGCCACAGCGCCGCTGGCGGCCATGGCCTGTGTTTCGTCTTCGGTCATATGCGTGGCGTGAATCAGGCACCAGTTGGCATCGACATGGACATTGTCCAACAACCACTCAACCGGGCGGGCGCCCAGACCGGCCATCACCTCGGACACTTCCTTGGGTTGTTCGGCGATGTGGATGTGAACAGGACCTTCGCCATGCGTCGCTAAAACCCGCGCCAGATCGCCAGAACAGGTCGCGCGCAATGAATGCGGCGCGATGCCGACCCTGCAGTCTTCGGGCAAATTTCCGAGCGCGTCCTTGGCCTGATCCACCAACATGCAGAAACGATCAACATCGTTACCGAACCGAGCTTGCCCCGTCTCCAGAGGTTTTTTGCCCACCCCGGCATAGGAATACAGCACAGGAAGATGGGTCAGTCCTATCCGTGTCTCGACAGCGGCTGCCATGATCCGGTCAGACAACTCGGCCAGTCGGTCATAGGGCGAGCCATCTGGTTGGTGATGCAGATAGTGGAATTCTCCAACTGAGGCGTATCCGGCCTCTTGCATCTCCATATACACCAAGCTGGCGATCTTCTGGATCTGGTCTGGTGTAAGGTGCGTCGTAAAGCGGTACATCAGATCACGCCATGTCCAGAAGCTGTCGCGACCTGCCATGCGGTATTCGGTCATTCCGGCCATGGCGCGTTGAAATGCATGGCTGTGCAAGTTGGCCAGGGCAGGCAGCAAAGTATCTACAGACACATCATCGGTCTGGGCCGATGTCTCGGCGTGCAAGGCTGCGATTCTGCCGCCTTCAATCTCGACCCGCAGGTTATTTGCCCATCCCGTACTCAACAGAGCGCGTTTCGCAAAGATCGCCATGAATTTCACCTCATTTTATGGATAGACATATTACATATAGAAATGTACGAGAAAAGAGAGAACTGCAAGGAGGCGCAGAGTCGGATGCACTCGCAAGATCGGGTATTTTCAGGTCTGAACGCGACAACGATGATCGCGGAATCTACGGCCTATGGGCTGATCGAAGATGCGGCGATTGCAGTCGAAGACGGCCGTATTGCCTGGGTGGGTCCTCGGGTTGAACTGCCCAGCAAATTTGCCGCGCTGCCCCGAACCGACCTTGAAGGCCGTCTGGTGACGCCCGCGCTGATCGATTGCCACACCCATGTGGTGCATGGTGGCCACCGCGCCGTCGAGTTTGAGATGCGACTGAATGGTGCAAGCTATGAAGAAGTGGCGCGCGCGGGTGGGGGTATCATCTCGACGGTAAAAGCCACGCGTAACGCCAGCATTGATGACCTTATTGCACAGGCGTTGCCTCGCGTGGACGCAATGCTGGCCGAGGGTGTATTGGTGATCGAAGTCAAATCCGGCTATGGTCTGGATCGTGATACGGAATTGAACATGCTGCGCGCTGCCCGCGCGTTGCCGGATCATCGCCCGGTACGTGTCGTAACCAGTTTTCTGGGCGCACATGCAGTGCCCGAGGAGTACAAAGACCGGCCCGCGGCCTACATAGCTGAAATCTGCATTCCAACCCTGCGCGCAGCCCATAAAGAGGGTCTGGTGGATGCTGTGGATGCCTTTTGCGAAGGAATAGCATTCCTTCCCGATCAACTTGTTCCGTTGTTTGATGTGGCGAAAGAACTTGGCCTGCCGGTCAAATGCCATGCCGAGCAATTGTCCAATCTCGGCGGCGCAAAACTGGCGGCCTCGTACAGCGCATTGTCTGCCGATCACATCGAGTATTTGGATGAAGAAGGCGTTCAGGCCATGGCCGACGCCGGCACTGTCGGGGTAATCCTGCCGGGGGCCTTTTACACCCTGCGCGAAACGCAGGCCCCGCCAATAGATCTGTTGCGCAAACATGGTGTGCCAATGGCGCTTGCCACCGATTGCAACCCCGGATCAGCTCCGGTCACTTCACTGTTGCTGACCATGAATATGGGCTGCACCCTGTTTCGTATGACACCCGAAGAGGCTCTGGCAGGGGTCACCGCCCATGCGGCGCGCGCGTTGGGTCTGCAGGATTGCGGGCGGATCGTCGCTGGATTGCGCGCGGACTTGGCTGTGTGGGACATCACCCATCCGGCGGAACTGGCCTATCGCGTTGGTTTCAATCCCCTTCACACCCGAATACTCGGAGGCGTAATTTGACGACCCTCACGCTCATCCCCGGCGCTGTTACTCTGCTGCAGCTGGAACAGGTTTTCCGAGAAGAATGTGCCGTGCGGCTGGATCCGGGTTGCCGGCCCGGTATCGACGCGGCGCATGCCCGTATTGCCGATGCAGCGGCGGGCGCCGCTGCGGTTTACGGGGTCAATACCGGTTTTGGCAAGCTGGCCAGCGTCAAGATCGCGGCCGAGGACACCGCGACGCTGCAACGCAATCTAATTCTGTCCCATTGCTGTGGTGTTGGTCCCGCCATTCCACGCGCGGTTGCGCGGCTGATGATGGTGCTGAAACTGCTCAGCCTCGGACGCGGCGCCTCTGGCGTGCGGCTGGAGCTGATCGACCTGCTTGAGGCTATGCTGGACAAAGGTGTGACCCCGCTGATCCCCGCGCAAGGATCGGTTGGTGCGTCAGGCGATCTGGCGCCGCTGTCGCATATGGCCGCCGTTATGATGGGCGAGGGAGAGGCCGAATTCGGCGGAAGTGTTTTGCCCGGTGGTGAGGCGTTGGCGGCGGCGGGTTTAACACCCGTTGAGTTGGGCCCCAAGGAAGGGCTGGCACTGATCAACGGCACTCAGTTCTCGACGGCTTTCGCACTGGCAGGGCTGTTTGGTGCGTGGCAAGCGGCGCAGAGCGCATTGGTCACTTCGGCTCTCACCACAGATGCAATCATGGGATCTACCGCGCCATTGCAGCCGGAGATCCACACATTGCGCGGTCATCGCGGCCAGATCGAGGCAGGCGTAACGATGCGTGCCATTCTGGCAGGCTCGGTAATCCGAGAAAGCCATCGAGAAGGTGACACCCGCGTACAGGACCCGTATTGCATCCGCTGCCAACCTCAGGTGGTAGGTGCCGCCATGGATGTGTTGCGCCAAGCAGCAACCACGCTTGAGATTGAAGCGAACGCAGCCACCGACAATCCTTTGGTTCTGTCCGAGGCCGGGCTGATCGTCTCGGGTGGAAATTTCCACGCCGAGCCGGTGGGATTCGCGGCGGATATGATCGCACTTGCCGTGGCTGAAATCGGGGCGATTGCGCAACGCCGTATTGCGCTGATCGTCGATCCAGCGCTCAGTTTTGATTTGCCGCCTTTCCTGACGCCAAATCCCGGCCTGAACTCGGGCTATATGATAGCTGAAGTGACAACCGCCGCGTTGATGAGCGAGAACAAGCACTTAGCCAATCCCTGCGTGACAGATTCAACGCCCACATCGGCCAATCAAGAAGATCACGTCTCGATGGCCGCCCATGGTGCGCGGCGATTGGGGCAGATGGTCACTAATCTGGAACGTATTCTGGGGGTCGAATTGCTTTGCGCGACGCAAGGGGTCGAATTCCGAGCGCCATTGCCCACAAGCGAAACGCTACAAGGCGTGATGGCGCGCCTGCGGGCGGTCGTTCCAGCCTTGGGCGATGATCGATATATGGCGACCGAGATCGAAGCAGCCTCGGCCCTGATTGCAAGTGGCGAGATCGCCCATGGCACAGGTGTCGCGATGCCGGAGCTTGGCGCGTGAGCGGTCCGGTCGAAGTCACGCGGGGCGACGGCCCTATCGTTCTGGGCCTGCCACATACCGGCACCGATGTGCCCGCCTCGATCGAAGCCAAGTTGAATGCACGGGGCAGGGAGTTGGCGGATACGGACTGGCATATCCACTCGCTTTACGAGCGACTCCTGCCCGGTGCGACCACTGTGCGGGCAACCTTTCATCGTTATGTGATTGATGCAAATCGCGACCCGGGCGGCGTATCGCTTTATCCCGGTCAAAACACGACGACCTTGGTGCCGCTTACAGATTTTGACGGGCAAGACATCTGGGATATCCCGCCAACAGAGAAGGATATTGTCGAAAGACGCGAGGCGTTTCACGCGCCTTATCATGCCGCGCTGCGGGCCGAGCTTGAGCGGGTCAAGGCGATCCACGGGATAGCCGTTTTGTATGATTGCCACTCGATCCGCAGCCACATTCCGTTTCTCTTCGATGGCATTCTGCCTGATCTAAACATCGGAACAAACAATGGCGTGACGTGCGCGTCAGCTATTGAAGCCATCATACATGAGTTCGCATCATCCTCACCTTATAGCACCATTTTGAATGGCCGTTTCAAAGGCGGATGGACGACTCGGCATTATGGCCGCCCTACCGAGGGCTTCCACGCCATTCAGATGGAACTGGCGCAGTCCACCTACCTGAGCGCTGAAACTGCGCCTTGGGCATATGATACCACCAAAGCCAACCGGCTGCGCCGATGGCTCAAAGATATACTGGACGCCATCCAGGACACCGCATTGGAGATTGCTGCATGACCGATCCTCGCAAGAACACCCGCGACGTCTATCCGCCCACAGGGCCGGAACTGAATGCCAAAAGCTGGATGACAGAAGCGCCGATGCGGATGCTGATGAACAACCTGCATCCGGATGTGGCCGAGAACCCGCATGAGTTGGTGGTCTATGGCGGCATCGGGCGCGCAGCGCGGACGTGGAACGATTTTGATACCATCGTCGCCAGCCTCAAGGATCTAGAAGAGGATGAGACGCTTGTCGTGCAATCCGGCAAGCCGGTGGCCATTGTGCGCACGCACACGGATGCGCCTCGGGTGCTGATCGCGAACTCAAACCTTGTGCCGCATTGGGCCAATTGGGATCACTTCAACGAGCTCGATAAGAAGGGTCTGATGATGTATGGCCAGATGACCGCTGGCTCGTGGATCTATATCGGAACGCAAGGCATCGTGCAGGGAACTTATGAGACCTTTGCCGAAGCCGGGCGTCAGCACTATGACGGCGATCTGACCGGCAAGTGGATTCTGACTGGTGGTCTGGGCGGCATGGGAGGCGCGCAGCCTCTGGCGGCTGTCTTTTCCGGGGCCTGCTGTCTGGCGGTCGAATGCAACCCGGACAGCATCGATTTCCGTCTGCGTACCAAGTACCTGGATGAAAAGGCCGAGACGCTGGACGAGGCGCTTGCCATGATCGACCGCTGCACAAAAGCGGGCGAGGCTAAGTCCGTTGGTCTATTAGGCAATGCGGCTGAAATTTTCCCCGAGATTTACCGGCGGATGCAGGCCGGTGGGATGCGTCCCGATATCGTTACCGACCAGACCAGCGCCCATGATCCGCTCAATGGCTATCTGCCTTTGGGCTGGACCCTGGCCGAAGCTGCCGCCAAACGTGAAAGCGATCCCAAGGCCGTTGAGAAAGCCGCACGCGCCTCGATGAAACAGCACGTCGCTGCAATGGTCGATTTCTGGAACGCAGGCGTACCGACGCTGGACTATGGCAACAACATCCGGCAGGTGGCGCAGGATGAAGGGTTGGAGAACGCATTTGCCTTCCCCGGCTTTGTCCCCGCCTATATCCGCCCGCTCTTTTGCCGCGGCATAGGCCCGTTCCGTTGGTGCGCGCTTTCGGGCGATCCTGAAGACATCTACAAGACCGATGCCAAGATGAAGGAACTGTTCCCCGAGAACACCCATCTGCACAATTGGCTCGACATGGCGCAAGAGCGCATCGCGTTTCAGGGCCTACCCGCGCGTATTTGCTGGATCGGGTTAGGCGACCGCCATAAGGCTGGGTTGGCATTTAACGAGATGGTCAGAAACGGCGAACTGAAAGCGCCCGTTGTCATCGGCCGAGACCATTTGGACAGCGGCTCGGTCGCTTCGCCCAACCGCGAAACCGAGGCAATGAAAGATGGCTCTGACGCTGTCAGCGATTGGCCTTTGCTAAACGCTCTGGTCAATACCGCGTCAGGTGCCACTTGGGTGTCGCTGCATCACGGCGGCGGTGTTGGCATGGGCTTCTCTCAGCACGCAGGTGTTGTCATTTGCGCCGACGGCACGGATGCAGCAGCCAAGCGGTTGGAGCGAGTGCTTTGGAACGACCCGGCCTCGGGCGTCTGGCGTCACGCGGATGCTGGTTATGAGGATGCCAAGGCCTGCGCACGTGAACATAGGCTGCGTTTGCCGGGCATTCTGGGCTGAATTGCTCATCCATCTTTGAATTTGTCTGCATGGCTTAGCGCTAACGCCGAAATTTCCGGTTTCGAACCGGGTGTCTTTCGGCTAGGGCTAAGCCGTTAAGCAGCCAGCAAGGCTAACGACAACTGACAAAGGTGGCTCGCCCGTTGCTCGATATTACACATGTCCGCTCGGTTCTTTCGGACGTCTATGACCTCGCCCCATCGGCCACGCTGGCCAATGAGATGAATGACACGTTTGCCCGTATGGACCGCGTGGTCAGCCCACCGGACTGGGCAATCTATGCGCCCTATGTGCGTGCCATCAATGCGCTTAAGAAAGAGCGTAACGCTGTGATCCTTGGGCACAATTACATGACGCCCGAGATTTTCCATGGTGTGTCTGATTTCGTCGGCGACAGTTTGCAATTGGCGATCAAAGCCAGCGAGGTGGAAGAGGATGTGATCGTTCAGGCCGGTGTGCATTTTATGGCCGAGACGTCGAAAATCCTGAGCCCTCAGAAAACCGTTCTTATGCCTGATATGGAGGCTGGCTGTTCGCTGGCAGAATCGATTACTGCAGACGGAATCGAAGAGATGCGCGCCAAATATCCCGGTGCACCGGTTGTGTCTTATGTGAACACCACAGCCGAGGTCAAAGCGGGTTCCGACATTTGCTGCACATCATCCAACGCGTTGCAGATCGTGAACGCGATGGAAAGCGACACGGTTATTATGACGCCGGATCAATATTTGGCGCAGAATGTCGCAAATCAAAGCCACAAGAACGTGGTTTATTGGCCTGGGTCCTGCATCGTGCATGAACAATATACAGCTCAGGACCTGCGCGATTTCCGCGAATGGAATCCAGGCACACGGCTGATCGCTCATCCCGAATGCCCGCCAGATGTGGTGGCCGAAGCGGACTATTCGGGTTCGACCAGCGGTATTATCAAATACGTGCATGACGAGAAGCCCGAAAAGGCGATGCTGATCACCGAATGCTCGATGGCGTCGAATATTGCCGACGAGCTGCCCGAGGTCGATTTTGTGGGCCCCTGCAACATGTGCCCGTACATGAAGAAGATCACGCTGGAAAAAATCCTCTACGCCCTGCACACGATGGAAGGTCAGGTCGAAGTTGCAGAAGACGTGGCGGAAAAGGCACGCAAATCCGTTCAGGCCATGATTGATCTGTCCCGCAAGCTGGGCATCTGAATTGAAATGACTGACGCCACCACGGATCGGGTCATTATTGTCGGGGCCGGTATCGGTGCGCTTTATGCGGCGTTGAAGCTGGCACCGCGCCCGGTGGTGGTGATCTCGCCAGATCCGTTGGGGCAGGGGGCAAGCTCAGCCTGGGCGCAAGGGGGTGTCGCGGCGGCAATGGATTTGGCGGACAGCCCGGAGAGTCACGCTGTCGATACCGTGAATGCCGGCGCAGGCACCGTCGAGCCTGATGTGGCCGACTTGGTCACTCGCGAAGCACGAGAATACATCCTTGACTTGACCGAGATTGGCACGCCCTTCGACCGCACTGAAGATGGCGGTTACGTTCTTTCGCGAGAAGCCGCGCATAGTTACGCCCGTGTTGTGCGCGTGAAAGGCGATCAGGCGGGCAGTGAAATCATGGCTGCCCTGATCGAGCGTGTGCGCGAGACTTCTTCGGTTCAGATATTGGAAGGCGTCCTTGCGGTGGCTTTGGACGTGGACGAGGGCAAAGTCTCGGGGGTGGTGCTACAGGAGGCAAGACAGACTGGCTCTGCACCCATTACTTTACGTGGACCTGCGGTGCTGCTGGCGGGTGGCGGCTCGGGCGGGCTTTATGCACTGACCACAAACCCGGCACGCATTCGGGGGCAGGTTATTGGCATGGCCGCACGCGCCGGGGCGCTTATTGCTGATGCCGAGTTTGTTCAGTTTCACCCTACAGCTATGGATGTGGGTGAAGATCCTGCGCCTTTGGCCACCGAAGCGCTGCGTGGGGAAGGCGCGATCCTGATCAACAAGCGGGGCAGCCGGTTCATGCAGGCCGTTCACCCGGACGCTGAACTGGCCCCGCGCGACGTCGTGGCGCGTGCGATCTTTGCCGAAGTGCAGGCAGGCAATCGACCTATGCTGGACACACGCGACGCCTTGGGTGCGCGAATTCATAAGCTGTTTCCCGCAGTGGCAGCCTCCTGCGCGCGCAACGGTATTGACCCAGCAAGCGACCCGATCCCGGTCGCCCCGGCGGCCCATTATCATATGGGCGGCATTGCCACGGATACAGATGGTCGGGCCAGCCTGGACAGGTTGTGGGTCTGTGGTGAGGCGTCTTCGACGGGTCTGCACGGGGCCAACCGTCTGGCATCAAACGGGTTGCTCGAAGCGCTGGTCTTTGCCCGCATATGTGCCGAGAGCATAGCAAAGTCGCTGCCAAACGGTGCAAATACCGACCCGATATACTTGCAGTTCGCTCCCTGCGAGGCACCCGATACGGCGCAAGCAGTCCAAGAGTTGCGCGATACCATGACCCGTGATGTCGGTGTCGTCCGGGAACGTTCAGGACTGACCCGCGCATTGAAAACCATAGCCGAGTTAGAGGCGCGCCATGGTGATTGTCCCTCGTTCAGGAACATGTGCGCGACGGCGACGCTGATTGCGGCCTCTGCTTTGCAGCGCGAAGAAAGTCGCGGTGCGCATGAACGCTCTGACTTCCCTGACACCGGTGGCCAACCCGGTGAACGGTCCAAAATGTACCTCTCTGAGGCCCTGCGCATTCGGGCCGAAGCTTGCAAGGAACTGACATGACATTTGCAACCCTGCCAGATCTGATCCTTGAACCTGTGATCCGCGCTGCGCTGATGGAGGATTTGGGAAGCTACGGCGACGTGACCACCCGAACCGTGATCCCGCAGGAGACCACATATACGGCCCGGCTGAACGCACGCGAAGATGCTGTCGTGTCGGGTATGCAGGTCGCCGAAATCGCGTTCCGCCTTGTGGACCCCGCGCTTGAGGTTGAAGTGCTGGTCAAAGACGGCGCGCCCTGTCGTCGTGGTGACACGCTGATGACCATTAAGGGATCTGCTGCCTCAATCCTGTCGGGTGAGCGGGTCGCCCTGAACTTTGCCGGTCGTCTGACCGGCATTGCCACCAAGACCGCCGCATTTGTGGGGCAGACCAAGGGCACCAACGCTCGTATTACCTGCACGCGCAAGACCACGCCTGGCCTGCGTATCGTTGAAAAGCAGGCCGTGTTGCATGGAGGCGGTTACAATCACCGCTATTCCCTGTCCGACGCGATCCTGATCAAGGACAATCATATCGCTGCAGCGGGCGGTATTCGTCAGGTATTGGAAGCCGCCAAGGCCCAGGCCAGCCACATGATGGCGGTTGAAATCGAAGTTGACCGTCTGGATCAGTTGGCCGAGGTCCTGAAAGTTGGCGGAGCCTCGGTCGTGTTGCTGGACAATATGGACGACGACGTGCTGCGCGAAGCTGTTGCCATGGTGGATGGTCAGATGAAAACCGAAGCCAGCGGGAACGTAACCCTTGATCGCGTGGCGTCCATCGCAGCAACCGGCGTGGACTATATCTCGTCCGGTGCCTTGACGCATTCCGCGCGTACTGTGGATCTGGGGCTGGATTTCTGAAGGCGCGGCATTTCCGCTTGATTTGGGTTCATTTGCGCCAACATGGTTGCGCAATTCAGTTTTATCGATAATAAATCTGCGGCAACGCAAGCTGCAGGAAGTTTTATAGATAAAATGATCATCCCTCATTCCGGCTGGACCCGAAAGTCTGCGCAAGCTGTTCATGATCTTCCCTTGATGGATCTTCTGTTCCGGGCACAAACCGTGCACCGTGAGAACTTTGATCCCAACAAGGTCCAGACCTCGAAGCTGCTGTCGATCAAGACCGGTGGGTGTGCCGAGGACTGCGCTTATTGCTCGCAATCGGCCCGCAACGGATCGACCCTGCCAGCGTCAAAACTGATTGAAGTTCAGCGTGTTCTGGCCGAGGCCAAGAAAGCCAAGGATGGCGGCGCAACCCGGTTCTGTATGGGTGCTGCCTGGCGCGAACCCAAACAACGTGACATGCCTGCTCTGGTTGCCATGGTTGAAGGCGTCAAGGCGATGGGTATGGAAACCTGCATGACGTTGGGCATGCTGGATGACACTCAGGTGGTTCAGCTGCGCGACGCCGGGTTGGACTATTACAACCACAACATCGACACCTCCGAACGTTATTACTCCGAAGTGATCACCACCCGAACATTCTCGGATCGGATCGACACGATGAACCGGGTGCAGGAAGCCGGTATCAAGGTCTGCTCGGGCGGTATTCTGGGTATGGGCGAACATACCGGCGATCGTATCGACATGCTTCTGACACTTGCCAACATGACCCCTCCGCCGGATTCGGTGCCAATCAACATGCTGATGCCGCAGGCGGATACACCATTGGCCGATGCAGAGCCGATTGATCCTATCGACTTTGTGCGGATCATCGCAACCGCACGTATCCTGATGCCGAAATCCTATGTTCGCCTGTCCGCCGGGCGCAGTGACATGAGCGATGAGATGCAGGCGATGTGCTTCTTCGCCGGTGCGAACTCGATCTTTGTGGGCGAAACGCTCCTGACTGCGGAAAACCCCGAGGAAGACACCGACTCGGTCCTGTTCGCGAAACTTGGCATTCAGGCCGAAACGGCGGAAGAGCATAAACGCACGGAAGCTGCCGAATGAAAGCAGTCGATCGGCTGGAATCCATGCTTGATGCGCTTGAAGCCCGGCACCGCCGCCGGGATTTGATCCCTGCGCGCGGGTTGGATTTTGCGTCGAACGACTATCTGGGGCTGGCCGGATCAAATCTGTTGAAAGATGCCGCACAGGCCGCCTTGGCGCGCGGGGTGCCGGTTGGTTCAGGCGGCTCGCGCTTGCTGCGGGGTAATCACCCTGAACACGAGGCGCTGGAACAGGAAGCCGCCGCGTTCTTTGGATCTGAAGCCGCGCTTTTCATGGGTGGAGGGTTTCAGGCCAATCAGGCGATCTTTTCCGCCCTGCCGGCGGCTGGAGATCTGGTGCTTTATGACGCTTTGGTTCATGCCAGTGCCCATGAAGGGATGCGTGCCAGCCGCGCGGATCTGCGTGCCTTCCGCCACAATGATGTAGAAGATGCGCGCAAGGCTTTAACCGAATGGCGGGCAACGGGTGGTGCGGGCCACATCTGGATTGCTGTGGAAAGCGTTTATTCCATGGAAGGCGACCTTGCCCCGCTGGAGGACCTGGCTTCCTTGGCGCGCGACACTGACGCTGTTCTGATCGTGGATGAAGCGCACGCCACTGGCGTTTTTGGCCTGAATGGCAAAGGTCTGGCCCATGATCTGAGCGCAGACCTCTTAACCCTGCACACTTGCGGTAAGGGTCTGGGTGTTGCGGGCGGGGTGATCTGTGGCCCGCGTGTGATGATTGATACGCTGATCAATCGCGCGCGACCCTTTATCTTTGCAACCGCGCCTTCGCCTTTGAACGCTGCTTTGGTGCGGGCCACTCTGCAAGAGTTGGCTGCCAATGATCGTTTGGTTGCTGCTGCACGCGAACGCGTCGGCCATGCCCATCACGTGGCCCGGCAAACAGGACTGCCGGATTCGGCCCTGACCAGCCAGATCGTCCCGGTTATTTTGGGGGACGAGGCCAGAACGATGGCGACAGCCTCTGCCTTGCAGCAACAGGGCTTTGACATCCGAGGCATCCGTCCCCCCACCGTTCCCAAGGGAACGTCCAGACTGCGTGTGTCGATCACCGGAAATGTAACCCACGAGGACATCTCGGCACTGTTTGCAACCATCGCCAGCTATCAATCGGAGGCCGCATGAGCGCGCTGATCGTTGCCGGAACCGACACAGGCGTCGGGAAAACCGTTTTTTCCGCTGGTCTGGCGGCGGCTCTGAATGCCCGGTATTGGAAACCCGTTCAGTCGGGCCTGGAAGATGCGACGGACACAGAAACCGTTCTAAAATTGTCGGGCGCCGAAGTGCTGCCCGAGGCGTATCGCCTGAACTTGCCTGCATCACCCCATCTGTCTGCCGAAGACATGGGCGTCGAAATTGATCTCTCACGCCTTGCTGTGCCGCAGGTTGACGGGCCGCTGGTCGTTGAGGGGGCAGGGGGCCTGATGGTGCCGCTGAATCGTAAAAGCTATTACCTGGACCTGATCGCGCAATGGCGGGCTCCGGTGGTTTTGGTCGCACGCACGGCGCTGGGAACGATTAACCACACCACATTGTCCTTAATGGCCCTGCGTGGCAGGGGATGTGAGGTCGTGGGTGTTGCCTTTGTCGGTGAGGCTGAGCCGGATGTTGAACAAACTATCGTTGAGATGAGTAATGTTCGTCACCTTGGGCGGCTTCCGATGCTCGGCGATTTGACACAGCAAAGCCTGGCAGATGCCTTTTCAGCGATAGACGTTGCCACCATTCGGAGGTTCCTGTGACCCCGCTCGAGTTTGACGCCCGACACCTGTGGCACCCTTACACCAACGTGGCCAACCCCGGCGCGATGCACCTGATCGACCGGGCCGAGGGCGTTTATCTGTACCGGGAAGACGGCGTGAAGATGATCGACGCCATGTCCTCGTGGTGGTGTGCAATCCACGGCCACAAACACCCTGCGATCACATCTGCGATGCAGAAACAGCTGGAGAAGATGCCCCATGTGATGTTTGGGGGGCTGACACACCAACCGGCCGTAGATCTGGGGCGCAGGATGGTCGACATGCTGCCCGAGGGACTGGACCGCATTTTCTACTGTGACAGTGGCTCGGTCTCGGTCGAAGTGTCGATGAAGATGGCGGTGCAATACCAAATGGCCCATGGCCGCACCGGTAAATTCGAGTTCGCCACCATTCGGGGCGGCTATCATGGCGATACCTGGAAGGCTATGAGCGTCTGCGACCCGGTCACCGGTATGCACGGGTTGTTCCGCGGGGCTTTGTCGATCCAGCACTTCCTGCCGCGCCCCCACGTGCGGTTGGGTGACGAATGGCCCGCAGATTCGGTACAGAACGGGCTGGAGCCGCTGGAGCGCTTGCTTGCCGAGAAAGGCGACCAATTGGCGGCCCTGATCCTTGAGCCTGTGGTTCAAGGCACAGGTGGCATGTATTTCTATCACCCTCAATGGCTGCGCGCGGCCCGCGCTTTGTGCGACGCCCACGACGTGCTGATTATCTTCGATGAGATTGCAACGGGCTTTGGCCGCACCGGCAAGTTGTTCGCCATCGATCACGCTAACGTCAAACCCGATATTCTGTGCTTGGGCAAAGCGCTGACCGGTGGACATATCTCGTTCGCGGCAACGGTTACCAGCGAGCAGGTGGCTTATGGCATCGGCAACAGCGAAGCGGGCGTGTTCATGCACGGCCCGACTTACATGGCCAATCCGCTGGCTTGCGTTGCGGGATCGGCCAGCCTCGGTCTACTGGCCGAGGGAAATTGGGAACGCCAGGTGTCTGATATCGAGGCCCAGATGCGCACCGAACTGGAGCCAGCCCGCGGTTTGCCTGGCGTAGCGGATGTCAGAGTCCTTGGTGCCATCGGCGTCATCGAAATGAAGGATACGGTTGATCCTTCTGTCGCCCACCAGCTGGCGCCAAAGACCGGAGTGTGGCTGCGCCCCTTCGCGCGCAACATCTATTGTATGCCCCCTTACGTCATCTCTCCTGATGAGCTCAGCCAGGTCACGAGCGCAATGGTCGGGCTGGCCGGGGGGCAGGGATGAAGCACAGGTGGCTGGAGCAATCAGACGACGGCGCTCTGATCCTTGTGTTCGGGGGTTGGGCGCTTGGTGCTGCACCGTTCCAGGGTCTGACCGGTGACGCGTCTGTTTTACTGATTGATGACTATACCCGGCTTGATGATCCCTTGCCTGATTTGACAGGTTTTGACCGTGTCGACATGCTCGCGTTTTCCTTTGGCGTCGCATCCGCTGCGCATTGGTTGGCCAACACTTCGTTTCGTCCCGACCGGCTGGTTGCGGTCAGCGGCACGTTGCACCCGTCTTGTCCTGACCGCGGAATAGCGCCCGACATGATCCGGGCTACAGCAGATCAGCTTACGACCTCCAGCTTTGCCAAATTTTGCCGCCGCGCTGGCTTGCGCGGCGACGCTCCGGAACTGGACATTACCGCCGCACAAAAAGAGCTGCATTCGGTGATTCAACGCGGACCGGCATCGGACCCTGGGTTTGATCTGATGTGGATACCCGAGCGTGACCGCGTCATTCCGACGAAGGCGCAAGAGGCGGCCTGGGCTCATTCTTCCAGCGAAGTCAGATCCATCGCCGGGCTCCATGTGCCTTTCCAAGCGGGTCAGACCTGGGCGGAGTGGCTATCATGATCGTGCAATTGGCGGATAAGGTGCAACGAAGTTTCAGCAGAAGCTTCGAAACCTATCACGACACAGCCAGTCAACAGGCTTGGGTCGCGGAAAAATTGGTTTCCGAACTCTGCCGTGTCGGTGCTCCGGCTCAGTTTCACACAACGTTTGAAATGGGATGTGGTACCGGGCACCTGACCAGAATGCTGCGGCAAAACTTCGATCTTCCCGATTTCATCGTGAACGACATCGCGCCACAAGCCCAAGTGACGGCAGAGGCCGAAGCAGCAGCATTCATCTCAGGCGACGTGCGCTCGGTGCAATGGCCCGATCAGATTGATCTGGTCGCCTCGGCCTCGATGATCCAGTGGATGGAAGACCCGGCCGGATTGTTGCAGCAGGCAGTCGATGCCTTGGCCCCCGGTGGTTGGTTGGCCATTTCAGGATTTGGACCGCAGCAATATCAAGAGTTGTCCCGCATCGGATCAACTGCACACGCACCCGGACTTTGCGAAGCCCGTTCATTAGTCGCAGCTGTCGAAGGGTCGATGCAGGTTCTGGCCGCTGGAGAATGCATCCGGCCATCTTTCTTCAAAACACCAAGGGACGTTTTAAAATATCTGCGCAGAACCGGGGTGAATGGGCGTGCAAAAGGGACATGGACCAAGTCCACTCTGGCCCGGTTTGAAGAAGACTATGTGCGAAATTTTGGAACGGCCAACGGGGTGTCTTTGACATATCACCCGATTTGGATTGTCGCTCAAAAACGATAAGCGCTTATTCGGCGACAACAAGATCAATTTCGTTTGCAGACAACATCTGGCGGATATCCTCTGACGGACGGGTGTCCGTAAAGAACAGATTGATCTGTCTGGCAGAGTCTAAAGTGACCGGCGCGCGCTTACCCAGCTTTTCTCCGTCAGCTACCACGATGCGAACCTGGGCATTCTGGGCGGCGATACGCGCCAGGTTGGCCTCCTGCAGGTCATGCAGCATAAAGCCGGATTCGGCATTGACCGCCCCAACCGACAGAACAGCAAACCGGACGTTCAGACGTTTGATAAGGTCTTGTGCCTCAACACCAAACGCGCCGCCGTCATGGGGGCGCAGTTCACCGCCTGCCATAAACACCCGGTTATTGTTCCGGGACGCCAGAGTCTGGGCAACAAAAACCGAATTCGTCACCACAAACAGGTTGTTATGGTCACACAGAGCCTGCGCCACATAAGCTGTAGTCGAGCCAATATCCAGAAAGACCGAATCTCCGTCGCTGATGACTTCGGCCACTGCTTTGGCCAGCTTTTCTTTTGCATCAACCTTCTTGTCTAGCCGACTTTCCAGCGACGGCTCCAGGATGTCCTCCAACAGATGGACGCCACCATGAACCTTACGCACGATGCCGCGTTCCTCGAGATTGCGCACATTGCGCCGAATGGTTTCCAGCGTAACGCCCAACTCATTCGCCAGGATGCTTACGCGACAGGATCCGCCTGTGCGAAACAGCGCGCGCAGAATCTCTTCTTCTCGTTGGTTGGTTGTTTTAAGGTTCATGTTTTTCGCTCTGATAGTCTCGTCATACGAGTAGTTCAAGGATACCGCAACACCCACAGAAAGCAACATTACGCCAAAACATAGTAGAATATTTGAGCTCAGAATTAAAAATATGTGGCTTTACTTGGTTTTTATTGACACAAAACCCCACAGTGTGTTGGTCTGTCTTCAATGCCACCGATTCATCAAAAAATTCACGACAGGGAGATGGTGTTATGAAATGCAAACTGGGACTTTCGGTACTTGCCGTTGCGGCTGCTACGTCAGCCTGGGCGGAGGAATCCACTGATCCGATCAAGCTTACGCTGCACGACTGGTCCGGTCAGCTGATCAATACCAAGATCATGGGTTCGATCCTTGAAGAAGCGGGCTACAACGTCGAATACGTTCAGGCTGACTACATTGCCCAATTCGCTGGCCTGAAAACGGGCGACCTGCATCTGGCGATGGAAATCTGGGAAACAACCGGCCGCGAGGCATTGGACGAAGCGACGGCTTCGGGCAATGTTGTGAATGTCGGGGAAACCGGTCTGATGGCCATCGAAGAGTGGTGGTATCCCAGCTACATGAAAGAGCGTTGCCCGGGGCTGCCGAATTGGGAAGCTCTGCGCGATTGCGCGGAAGAATTCTCGACCGCTGAAACCGCACCAAGCGGCCGCTATGTCGGTGGGCCCGTGACCTGGGGCGGCTTCGACGAAGAGCGTGTCGAAGCTCTGGAGCTGGATTTCGAGGTGGTACATGCGGGTACCGATGCAGCTTTGTTTGCCGAGCTTGAATCTGCCTATCAACGGCAAGATCCGATCGTTCTGTGGGTTTACGTACCCCATTGGGCGCCGGCCAAGTATGAGGGTGAATTCGTAGAATTCCCGCCATTTTCAGCCGAATGCTATAGCGACCCTTCGGTTGGTGTGAATCCCAACATGGCTTATGACTGCGGCAAGCCGCGTGGGCCAATCTGGAAGGCTGCCTGGTCCGGCTTGCAGGAGAAATGGCCCGGTGCTTATGACATCATCGAGGCGTACAACATCAACAATGACGAAATGAGTGCGATGGTCGGCAAGGCCGATCTGGACGGCGTGGAAATTGACAGTGTTGTTTCAGAGTGGATGGAGACCAACAAAGACCGCTGGTCGGGTTGGATCTCAAAATAATCCACTGGCCAGAGCGGCCCTTTCGCTCTCTCGGACCGCTCTGGCCTTTTTTGCAAACTTACCGGACCACACCGATGCCCCCCAAGACGAAACTGTCCTGCCGCAACGTTTGGAAACTATACGGGCCAAACGCTGAAGCGCTGTTGAAGCAAAACCCCAACCCGTCAGCGGATGACATCCGTGATGCAGGTTTGATTGGGGCCGTGCGCAACGCCAATATCGACATCGCGGAAGGCGAGATCTTTATCATTATGGGGCTGTCCGGGTCGGGGAAATCGACTTTGGTTCGTTGCCTGTCGCGCTTGATTGAACCCACTGGTGGTGAGGTCATTTTTGACGACGCTGATCTGTTACGTGCAAACGACAAAGAACTGATTGAAATTCGACGCCACAAGATGGGCATGGTGTTCCAGCATTTTGCATTGCTGCCACATCTGACCGTCTTGCAGAATGTGATGTTCCCTCTGACCATTCAGGCCACACCAAAAGCCGAGGCCGAAACGAAGGCTCGCGAAGTGGTGGAACTGGTTGGTCTGAAAGGGCGCGAGGATTACTATCCGCGTGAGCTGTCCGGCGGCCAGCAACAGCGTGTGGGTATCGCCCGTTCGCTGGTGACCGAACCCGATCTGTGGTTTCTGGATGAGCCGTTTTCGGCCCTCGACCCCCTGATCCGGCGCGAGATGCAGGACGAGTTTCTGCGGCTTCAGGAACGCCTGCACAAGACCATCGTCTTCATCACGCACGACTTTGAAGAGGCTGTCCGCCTGGCAGACCGCATCGCCATCATGAAAGATGGCGAAGTGATTCAGATCGCCACTCCGGAAGAGCTGGTGATGCACCCTGCCACGGAATATGTGGCTGAGTTCACGAGACATATCCCGCGTTCGAAGGTTCTGACCGTCGGCGGCGTCATGACCCCCGGCGCCGCAGGTGAAGGAGAGCCAATTGCGCAATCTGCCCGCGTTTCTGACGTGGCCGAACGCATCATCGCCGCCGATGCGCCGATCCCTGTTGTGGATGCAGAGGGGCAACCCGTGGGAGCGATTGATCGCAAAGCTGTTGCGCATGTACTATTCGGCGACGGAGATGCGGCATGATCCGGTTGAACCGGGCGCAGGCCATTGCTCTGGCCCTTGTTCTGATCACAATCGTGCTTGGGTACTATGGCCGCGATCTGGGCAAAGCGCTGGATGCGCGTTGGCTGACCAAGTTCCCCTCGGCCTGGGTGATCCCGTTCAAGACCTATATTTCCTCGGCGATGACGTGGCTGATCGAGGACGCTGCCATCGGGCCCGTCTCGTTCACCGATGTCACCCGCGCCATCGCGTGGATGATTGAACAACCTTATAATCTGGTGCTTGCCTTATTGGCGGACGGGTTTGTCAGCGGTCAGGGCAATGACGCGCAGGTCATCCTGCCTGCGATCAGCTGGATCGTTGTGATTACCGCTGTCATCGCTTTGGGGCAATACTGTCGTGACTGGGCACTTGCCGCATTGGTCGGGGCCTGTTTCATCTATCTCGCTGTCTTCGGGCAATGGGAAAGCGCGATGGTGACGCTGGCCTCGGTCCTGATCGCGGTGCCGATTGGAGCGGGCGGAGGGCTGCTGTTAGGCATCCTCGCCTATCGCCATCCGCTGTTCGAAAAGATCATCTCGCCCATTCTGGACCTGATGCAGACGATTCCGATCTTTGCCTATCTGGTGCCGATCCTGTTCATGTTTGGCTTTGGTCCGATCTCGGCTTTGGTTGCCACGATTATCTACGCCACGCCGCCAATGGTGCGGATCACCACGCTGGCGCTCAAGGGCGTGGACCCCGAGATCCTCGATTTTGGTCGCATGGCCGGCACAACCCAGCGGCAGTTGATGTGGAGGGTGCTGGTGCCCTCGGCCAGCCACAGCCTGATGGTGGGCGTCAATCAGGTGATCATGCTGACGCTGAACATGGTAATCATCGCCTCGATGATCGGGGCCGGAGGGCTGGGGTTTGACGTCCTCGCTGCACTGCGCCGTCTGGACATTGGCGCGGGGTTCGAGGCCGGGATTGCCATTGTAGTATTGGCCATCGCTGTCGATCGTCTCAGCCAGGCTTTTGCCGAACGCATGGGGCAGGTGCATCACGAACAACCGGGCTCGTGGGTTGCGCGCCATCGCCGGACAGTTTTGGTGTTGATCCTGTTGGTTGTGACCTGGGTGCTGGGCCAGTTCTCGCCGCTGCTGTTGGAGTATCCCGACAGCCAGACAATCACCACGGGCGCGTTCTGGGACAACACCGTCGAGTATCTGAACGTCAACTATTTCGACGTGTTCGAGGCGATCAAAGTCTTCTTCCTCACGTGGTTCATGATCCCGATAAAGACGGTTTTGCTGGGCATCCCGTGGCCGTGGGCCATTGCAATGCTGATCCTGTTGGGCTGGCACGCGGGCGGCTGTCGTCTGGCAACGCTGTGCGGAGGAATGGCCTCATTAATCCTTGTGTCGGGCCTGTGGTCCAAAGCGATGGTGACGGTCTATCTGTGCGGAGCCTCGGTCATTCTGGCGACGCTGATCGGGGTGCCTCTGGGTGTGCTGGCGGCACTGAACAAACGCGCCGGAGCGGTGATCAACCTACTGATCGACACGCTGCAAACCCTGCCCAGCTTTGTTTACCTGATCCCCGTTGTGATGTTGTTCCGGGTAGGAGATTTCACTGCGCTGATCGCAATCGTCCTTTATGCGCTGGCCCCAGCCGTGCGCTATGCGGCACATGGTGTGCGCTCGGTCAGTGAGGAACTGATTGAGGCCGGTTTGGTTTCCGGCTGCACCCGTACGCAATTGTTGCGCCATATCCGCCTGCCCATGGCGCTGCCTGAGATTCTGCTGGGCATCAACCAAACCATCATGTTGGCCCTGTCGATGCTGGTCATCACTGCACTCGTCGGTACGCGCGATCTGGGGCAAGAGGTCTATATCGCCCTGACCAAGGCAGATACGGGCAGGGGTCTGGTCGCGGGTTTGGCCATCGCGTTCATTGCCATCATTGCCGACCGCCTGATCAATGCAGGTGCCCGTCAGGCCCGCATCCGCTTTGGACTGGAGAGTTAAGATGAGCCAATCCGATTTGATGACCCGCATCCGCGCCCTGCCGATCTGGCAAAGTGAGATCGAGGCCGCGCCTCTGACCGGCGGTATCACCAATGTGAACTACAGAGTCACCGACAGCAGCGGATCTTATGTGGTGCGTGTGGGGGACGATATCCCGCTGCATCAAGTCATGCGGTTCAACGAACTGGCCGCCAGCAAGGCCGCCCATGCGGCGGGTTTGTCGCCGGCGGTTGTACACTCGTCAGGCGATCTGACGGTGCTAGAGTTCATCGAAAGCCGCACACTTACCGAGGAAGATGTCCGCAACCCGGATATGCTGCCGCGCGTGCTGGAATTGGTGAAGGCGTGCCATACCGAGGTACCGAAGCACCTGCGGGGTCCATCGCTGGTGTTCTGGGTCTTCCACGTCATCCGCGACTATGCCGCCACACTCATCGAACGCGGCAGTGCCCATTCAGCGCTGATCCCTGACCTGATCAACGCAGGCGCTACGTTGGAACGCGAGGCCGGGCCGTATGACATGGTGTTTGGCCATAACGATCTGCTCTGTGGCAACTTTCTGAATGACGGCAATCGCCTTTGGCTGATCGATTTCGACTATGCCGGGTTCAATTCGCCGCTTTTCGATTTGGGTGGGCTGGCTTCAAACAATGGTCTTTCCCCCGAACAGGAAGACTGGGTGCTTGAGACCTATTTCCACGCTCCCGTCACCGACGATCTGCGCCACCGTTATACGGCGATGAAATGCGCCTCGCTTCTGCGGGAAACCATGTGGAGCATGGTGTCCGAGATCACCTCGGACATCGAATTCGACTACGCAGCCTATACGGCCGAAAACCTCGCGCGGTTTCGCGCAGCCCTTTCCGATTTCAAAAATACCTGAGGACAGACATGACCGACCTTCCGAAAACAGCCAAAGCCGTCATTATCGGCGGCGGGATCATCGGCTGCTCGACCGCCTACCACCTGGCCAAACTTGGCTGGACCGACACGGTGTTGTTGGAGCGCAAAAAGCTAACCTCGGGCACCACCTTCCACGCGGCAGGACTGGTAGGGCAGCTGCGTTCGAACGCGAATATTACGCAGCTGCTGGGTTACTCGGTTGATCTGTATAACAAGATCGAAGAAGAAACTGGGCTTGGTACCGGCTGGAAGATGAACGGAGGACTGCGTCTGGCCTGTAACGAGGAACGCTGGACCGAGGTGAAACGTCAGGCCACCACCGCGCATTCCTTTGGTCTGGATATGCAGTTGCTGTCGCCGTCTGAGGCGCAGGAACTGTGGCCGCTGATGGACGTCTCGGACGTGATCGGCGCGGCTTATCTGCCAACCGATGGACAGGCGAATCCCTCGGATATCACTCAGGCACTGGCCAAAGGCGCACGTATGGCCGGTGCAAAGACTTTCGAGGACACAAAAGTCACCGATATCGAAATCGAAGACGGCAAGATCCGTGCGGTGATCACGGAACATGGCCGGATCGAATGCGAAAAGGTAATCTGCTGCGCCGGTCAGTGGACCCGCACCTTTGCCAGGCGCTTTGGTGTCAACGTGCCGCTGGTGCCGATGGAGCATCAGTATATGGTCACCGAACCTTTTGATGTACCGTCCAACCTGCCAACCCTGCGCGACCCGGATCGCCTGACCTACTACAAGGAAGAGGTCGGTGGCTTGGTTATGGGCGGCTATGAGCCGAACCCAATTCCTTGGGCGACTAAAGGGATTCCGCAGGGATTCCACTACACGCTGCTCGACAGCAATTTCGACCATTTCGAACAGTTGATGGAATTGGCTCTGGGTCGTGTTCCAGCACTGGAAAACGCAGGCGTTAAGACGCTGACCAACGGGCCGGAAAGCTTCACGCCAGACGGCAACTTCATCATCGGCGAAGCGCCCGAGTTGAACAACTTCTTCGTTGGCGCAGGCTTCAATGCCTTCGGCATTGCCGCTGGTGGTGGGGCGGGTATGGCGCTGGCTGAATGGGTCCACAAGGGAGAACCCCCCTTTGATCTGTGGTCCGCCGATATTCGCCGCTTTGGCCGCTCGCATTTCGATACTGATTGGGTACGCACCCGGACCGTCGAAGCCTATGGCAAACATTACACAATGGGCTGGCCGCATGAGGAGCACGACTCGGGTCGCCCCTGCCGCAAGTCACCGCTCTATGACACGCTGAAATCGCAGGGCGCGTGTTTTGGTGAGAAACTGGGCTGGGAACGCCCGAACTGGTACGCGAATGCGTCGCTAGGAGAGACCGCCAAAGATGAATACAGCTTTGGTCGCCAAAATTGGTTCGATGCGGTGGGCCGCGAACATAAGGCCGCGCGTGAGGCGGCGGTGCTGTTTGACCAGACCTCATTTGCCAAATTCGCGCTGAAAGGCCCCGATGCGCTGGCGGCGATGAATTGGATCTGCGCCAATGATGTCGACAAGCCGGTCGGCGCGTTGGTCTATACTCAGATGCTGAACGACAAGGGCGGAATCGAATGTGACCTGACCGTTGGTCGAGTGGCACATGACGAATTCTACATCGTCACTGGCACTGGCTTTGCCACCCATGATTTCGACTGGATCAACCGCAATATCCCGGAAGGCATGAACTGCCAGCTGTTCGACATCACCTCATCGAATGCGGTGCTGTCGCTGATGGGACCAAAGGCGCGGGATATTCTGGCGGCGGTGACGCGAGATGATGTTTCGAATGACGGGTTTAAATTTGGAACGATCCGCACAATCGGCATCGCCGGTTGCCCAGTCAAGGCGCTGCGCGTCACCTATGTGGGTGAGCTGGGCTGGGAACTGCATCTGCCAGTGGAATATGCCCAAACCGTCTATGCCGCGTTGATGGAGGCGGGCGCGCCTCATGGTCTGGTGAATGCAGGATACCGCTCTATTGAATCGCTGCGGCTTGAGAAGGGCTACCGCGCTTGGGGCTCGGATATCGGGCCGGATCATACACCGTTCGAAAGCGGGCTGGGCTGGGCCGTCAAGCTGCGCAAGGATGTTGCCTTCAAAGGCCGTGCCGCATCCGAAAAGCAGAAAGCAGAAGGCGTCAAAAAGATGCTGGCCTGTTTCACAGTTGACCCCGACATCGTCCTGTTAGGGCGGGAAACAATCTATCGAAACGGTGAAAGGGTCGGTTGGCTGACCTCAGGTGGTTATGGCTATACCATCGGGAAATCGATTGGATACGGTTATATCCGCAACCCCGAAGGCGTTGATCCAGAATATGTCACGTCCGGAGAGTATGAATTGGACGTGGCGACTACGCGAGTACCCTGTCAGGTGACTTTGCAGCCACTTTACGACCCCAAGATGGAACGCGTGAAGGTTTGAAGCCCCGAACGTGATCCGTAATCTATGCGGTAAGCAAAAGCTAGCGGCGGGGCACATCCGTGCCCCGCTTGGTGATTGGCTTGTAGCGGAAAAATGGCGTGAAGACAGCCCGAAAAGGACGCCCGGACCGCTTAAAATGGCTGATACTGATCGTGCCATGTTCCCCATTGCACCCGATGAAAACCGTCGTCAGAAACAACGCAGAAACATCCGTCTGAAAGGATTGAAATGGTCGTCGCACATACGCTGAAGGAACATGCCATTCAGATGGCTGACATTGCGTCGTCGTCTGCGATGCGGTTTTTCCGTGGATCTCTGGGTGTCGAGTTCAAACTGGATGAAAGCCCTGTGACGCAAGCTGACAAAGCGGTTGAAGCCGAGGTTCGGTCCTACCTGAACCAGCACTTTCCCGAGCATGGGGTCTTTGGCGAAGAGCACGGGCAAGAGGCAGGTGATGGTCGGCACATGTGGGTCATTGATCCAATCGACGGAACCCGATCATTTCTGTCTGGGCATCCATTGTTTGGGTTCCTGTTGGCACATCTGGTTGATGGGCAGCCTCAGTTAGGTTTGGTCGGAATGCCCGCTTTGAATGAGGTGTATGTGGGTGTCATTGGTGAAGTGGCCGCTCTGAACGGTAAACCCATTCGGACCTCACAACAAAAGCGTTTGGATCAGTCTATCTTATACGTAAACGAGGGCGACAAGATCCACCGGGATCACCCGGACCTATTCAACCGTTTGATGCAGGCCGGGCAGACGCGTCGGTTTGCCTATGACTGTTATCCGCATGCGTTGTTGGCCGCGGGGCATGTGGACGCTGTAGTGGATTATGACCTGCAACCCTATGACTACTTGGCGGTAGCGCCGCTTGTTGCGGCAGCTGGTGGTGTGATGACCGATTGGCAGGGCAGGGCGTTGACACTGGAGTCAGATGGCGCGGTCGTATCGGCGGCAACCCCTGATCTGCATGCAGATCTTCTGAAACTTATCAACACATAGTCAGTAAAAAGAAGGCCCGGCACTGTGGCCGGGCTCTTCCGTTTTTTGCTTATTCGGCAGCGATGGCTTGTTCAGAGCCAGCGGGTTTCGCAATCGGGCTCCATTCCAGATCACCTGTGTAACGCCAGGCCAGATCACCATTTTCATCCATTGCGATCAGGTGAAGCCAGCGGTTGTCAAACAGGGCTTTGACATTCGCATGCCGTTTCAGAATGTCGTTCATGGCTTCACGCGGCGCTTCGATTACAACGGACAGGCGCAGAGGATCATGCTGGAACGCTTCGCCATCATGGACCGATTGCCAAGGCAGCCCTGGGCGTAAAGCACCTCCGTTCCCCTCGACAACACCAATCCCGCCGACCACGTTGTGCAGCAGCTTGTTGCCACCGCCAAACAAGCCCGGCGCGACGGACGACCCGTAATACTGCAGGCTGATCCAGCTTGCCACGACCACCGGGGCGGTCATGATCAACTCAAGCACGCCAAACCCATCATCTGAACGCCAGTCATAGCTATGCAGAAAGGACAGTCCGGCCAATCCGGTCCCATCGGTCCGGCTGCGTGGGGCCGCAATAAAGGCCCGGCAACCTGCCAAACCCCATTCAGGCCGAAGTTCGGCCCAATCCTTGGCACGGCGGGCGATATCGTCACCTCCGTTGGCACGAGGCAACCGCGCCGAACGCTCGGCGCGCGCCAGGCGTCCGGCTTCATTCAGCCAGGTTTTCAATTTGGCGATCTGCGGGGCCCACAATCCTGCCGGATGGTCCTGATCAAACAGGGTGACGTCATCCGTCGTCGTATTGTGCAGCGCTGGAAGGAACAGCGTGTCAGCGGGGATGTCGATCCCTTTGCCCCGCAGACCCTCGCGCACCTGGTTGTCGTTCAGGAGGCTGGCCAGAAGCCGGGCGCTGACGTCCCCTGCATGACCACCGCAGGCACCGCACTGCAACGCGCTTTCATGGGGGTTGTTGGTGACGTCCGCCCCATGTCCTGCCAGCATCACGATACGAGCAAAATTCCCCGTCAGAGACATAGCGCCCAGGATGGCCTTAGCGGTATCGATGCGCGTGTTCAGATCCATCGAAGGATCCAGCTTGGGTGCAGGATCAAACTTGGTTTCCTTGCCACTGGCTGCCAGCGAGTCCCGAAGCAATTTACCTGCGTAGATCGGCCCGGTCGCTTCGACAAAGGCAAAGGATGAAACAGCGGCCAGCTTGAAACGCCCCCAAGCACGTTTCGCGCGGGCCGTGTAGCGCCGGTCGAGATCGGACAATGTGTCTTCTGCTGCTTTAGATGTGACATTGGGGTTCAGAAGAACGGGCCCCCGCAGCTCGGTCACGTCTGATCCTGCGCATTTATGCGCGCTGGCCAACCCAAAGAACCCGGCAAAGCCTATGGTTTCAATGCCTGCATCCTGTGTTTCCAGCGCCCTGCGGAAGACCTCGGACCGGACGTCAATACAGAACGCGGCCTGAACCATGGGGCGGCCTTCGGTTTTTCTTGGCTGAGATCCGGACAAAGCCTGCCCCAACTTGCGCTGTTGTGCCCGTTCAGCGGCATCTTGCAGAATGGCGTCAATCACCATGTCACGGGACGGTGTGATCGGCGTTTCGTGCACTGCGATGGTCTCCGACCAACGTGACGTAATCTGATCGCGGTACTGGTGGAACAGCGCCTCTTCAAACACCATCCGAATGGCAAGTAGTTCAGCCGTTGTTGTGTCGGTCTGTCCCTGAAGCTCGGCCTGCCACAACAAGTAGCGCGCATATTGTGCCCAACCGCCCAACGTGATCAGCCAGCGATGAAAGGTTGTTCCGGCCGCCTCTGGCGTCACGCCCAGCGTTTCCGCGGCCCGTCCGATGGCCCGCCATTGAGAACGGTTGGTGGCCGCCACAAATGCGCCAAAGCCCTTCAACCCATTGATTTCCGGCGTAAGGTCACGCGAGGCGAACTCCCGCCATGCACTGAATGCACCGCCAGCGCGGCTGGGCTGCCACAGGGCCTGGCCTTCGTCGAAATGACTTGCGGCCCAAGCTCCGATACGTTCTTCGATCAAACCCGGCCAGTCGATGCCCGACACGTCGGCGGCGAGATCCGCAACTGTTGGCAACGGGGCAAGAGGTGCCGCGTTCTTGGTCAAAGCAACGGTCACATCTTCCAGCTTTGGCGGATCAAAGCGGCTTTCGACATGAGAAATTGCCTCGACCAGATCACCGTCAACCATCTCGCCGGTCTTCAGCTTTTCGGCCATGGCTTGCCGGTCAGGTGTGATGCGAACACCGGCGACACGACCAAGGCGTGCAGCTGTCACCGCGAGGGTGTCTTCAGTCTGCCCCAGGAAGGGGTTTACGGCGACGTTGGCCGCCAGCGGAAACAAAGGAGGGATCTGACGTACGGCGTCATTTGCAATCGCGACCAGTTCCAAAAGCGGAGCAGGATAGCTTTCGTGTTTCATATACATGTCTGATCCCCTTTTCATACAGACCGCCGCGTGGACCATCCGTCCAGCAGCCGATCAAAGATTGCGTTGGCATAAAGCCCGTTGGACAGATGCACCCGGATGCCAGCCGCCGCAGGATGCGAGGCCCAAAGCGGG
Source organism: Ruegeria sp. HKCCD4884 (assembly GCF_013110855.1). NCBI lineage: Bacteria > Pseudomonadati > Pseudomonadota > Alphaproteobacteria > Rhodobacterales > Roseobacteraceae > Ruegeria > Ruegeria sp. HKCCD4884. The sequence goes on along the minus strand of NZ_WVRJ01000013.1, from coordinate 67,000 downwards.
AAGGTTGACTGAGCCAGTGCCACTGCACCAAAGCTGATGAGCGCCAGTACGATCAGAGCCCATTCCAATGGTCCCGCAGCGGGTGTGGGTGGCAAAGTTCCGGCGGTCAGATGCTGCGCTGCAATTTGCAGAACGAAGTAGCTGACAGATGTTGCTCCGGCATAGATGACGGTGCGGCGGGTCAGGGCTCCGGGGGCTGCATCGGCAAATCCCTGCGCCAGCAGATAAGCGACGCCGAAGATCAGGATAACGCCCAGTGCGATGGCCTGAACCGATTTCCCATCGATCCCGAATACCGAAGCCACCGCGCCGTAGATCAAAATGCCGGTTGCGAAAGCCAGCAATACGTTGCGTGCGCTTGGCACAGCCACTGGCCCCGGCCGACGGATCGCCGCAACGTTGCGCACGGCTTCACCGGCGCTTAGGAAGGCATGCGCTTTATAAAGTGAGTGCGCCACGATGTGCAGCAGCGCCAACGGGAACAGTGCCAGCCCGCATTGCATGATCATGAACGCCATCTGAGCGATTGTGGACCATGCCAGAGACGTCTTTACCGCTGGTTGTGTCAGCATCACCAGCCCGCCAAACAGTGCAGTGAACCCGCCAAGCATGACCAGCAAGGCCATGATGCCCGGTGCAACCAGCATCACATCAGCAAAGCGGATCAACAGGAACCCACCGGCATTAATCACGCCTGCGTGCAGCAGTGCTGACACCGGTGTCGGTGCTTCCATAACCTCGGTCAGCCAGCCATGAACAGGGAACTGAGCTGACGCCAGCACGGCGGCCACTGCGATCAACAGGGCCGCAACAATTGTCACCACGGTTGGCTGTGCGGATGACAGGATCGTGGCGATATCGTTTGTTCCGTAGCCGATGATCAACAGGACTACGGCCAGCGCAAGTGCGGCCTCGCTTAGCCGCGCCACAACCGCCTTTTTGCGCGCTGCACGCTGTGCCGTTGTGCGTTCCGGGTAGAACAGCAGTAGTTGATGCAGCGCCAGGCTTGTTGCGATCCAGGCTGCAAGAAGTTGAGTGAGGTTGCCGGACATGACCAGCAAAAGAACGGAAGCAAGCGCAACGGACATCCATCCGGTGAAGGCGCCCTGTTTCTGTTCCCCATCCATGTAAGTCGCTGAATAACGCAGGACGATCCAGCCAATAAAGCTGACCAGAACCAGCATCGTGGCGCTTACCGCGTCCAACCGTACTGACAGTCCGACGCCCCAGAACCCGATCAGTGCCGATGTTCCGGATCCATTCGCAATCAGCAACACTGCAGATAGCGCAGACACAGCAAAGGCTGCCAACGCAGCCCATTCTGCGATTTTAGGTAAGTTGCCCGGGCGCATCCCCGGATGACGGCTGCAATAAAAAGCCGACCCTAAAAAGATCAGCGGACTCAGGAGGGGTAGAAGCAAATAGCTCATGCGTGTGTCCCTTGACGTTCGATACTGACTCGAATTGTTCAAGGAGACATATTTCGCGTGCCATCATATGAAAAATACATTGTTTGATTAAATACGTTCGGTTAAATAGAACGATATGCCGCTTAACTATCATCATCTCCGCTATTTCTGGGCGGTTGCCCATGACGGCAATCTGACCAGGACTGCACAACGTTTGAATCTGTCACAGTCCGCCTTGTCCGTGCAGATAAAGGAATTGGAAGATCGCCTTGGCCATCCCCTGTTTGAGCGCAGAGGCCGCAAGCTGCACCTGACCGAAGCCGGACATATCGCGCTGGACCACGCAGATGCGATTTTTGCGACAGGCCAGGAACTTGTGGCAACCTTGCAAGATGCTGGAAACACGCGGCAGGCGCTTAGGGTGGGGGCGCAGTCCACCCTGTCGCGGAACTTTCAGATTCGCTTTTTGCGACCCATATTGGCGCGTGTTGATGTCGAGGTCATCTTGAGGTCTGGCAGTCCAAGTGAGTTGCTGGAAGGGCTGGAAACGTTGAATTTCGACTTGGTCCTCATGAACCACGAACCCGCGAGTGACAGCCTGACCAGCTTTGTCACTCATCATCTGGCCGAACAACCGGTGAGTATCGTTGGAACCCCGGATCGCCTTGATCCGACGCGCCCGATACGGGATTTGTTGGAAGAACAACCTTTCATCCTGCCCACAACCAACAACAGTGTTCGTACTGCGTTTGACGCTATGGCCAGCCGCATGTCGGTACGGCCTCAGGTAGCTGCCGAGGTGGACGATATGGCCATGATGCGGCTTTTGGCGCGCGAGGATATCGGCTTGGCTCTGGTGGCTCCGATCGTTGTTCAGGATGAGCTGAACTCGGGCCGTTTGGTCGAGGCAAATGAGCATCCGAAGATCAAGGAAAACTTCCACGCAATTACGTTCAAGCGCCGGTTCCCTAATCCCTTGGTGCAGGAGCTTTTGTCACACGGACCAGACACGTAGGCCAAAATCTGACGTCAATCACCGCGCGCGGATTTGAACAGATATAGGAACACAAAAAGAGACCCGATCGACGTTGTTACGATACCTACGGGCAGTTCTTGAGGGGCCAAAAGCAGGCGGGACAGAATATCCGACATCGTCAGCAGGATCGCCCCGACGATAGCTGAGGTAATCAACAGGTTTCTGTGCAGCGTGCCGGCAATGCCCCGTGCAATATGAGGGACCATTAACCCGACAAAACCAATAACGCCGGCCACGGAAACAAAGCTCGCCGTCGCCAATGCCGCGACAAAGAACATACTAAATCGCAAGCCCTGAACGGGTATGCCAAGAGAGGACGCCGTGAAATCTCCGGTTAAAAGGGCATCCAGCCAGCGACTGCGGTAAAGAGCATAACTCAGGATCAGAGCCAGTCCGGTCAGAACCAGTGGGAATGTCTCCCACCGTGCAAGGCCCAACCCGCCAAGCATCCAGAAGATGACCGAATGCGCCGCGCGATTGTCGCCGGAAAAAATCAAATAGTTTGTGATGGCCGAGAACAGAAAGGACACGGCCAAACCGGCTAGAATCAGTTTTTCCGGCGCACTTGTGCGCAGGCCCTGAACCAGTGCCAGAACAATGCCCGAAGCAATCAAGCCTCCGCAAAATGCCGCCAAGGGCAGGGTCCAAATGCCCAGTACATCACCCGTGACGGTGATCACCAACACAGCCCCGGCAGCCGCGCCCGAGGACAGGCCAAACAAGAATGGATCGGCAAGATCGTTGCGCGTGGTTGTTTGCAAAACCACACCAACAACCCCCAATCCTGCCCCGATGACCGCGGCAAACAAGGCGCGGGGAAGGCGCAAGTCGAAAACGATCCGGTGAAGCGGGGACATGTCGCCATCGATCAGGCCTGTTCCTAGACCAATCGCGGCGACCACGTCGCGCACAGGAATATTTGTTGTTCCATAAACGATGGACAGCAGCAAAAGGGCGATCAGAACGATCGCCCCCAGCAAGATCGAACGGCCCAAATGGGCCATATCAGTTGGTCTCCGGGTGCATTGCCTTGACCATCTTTTCGATGGCCTCAATGTTTGCCGGGCCGGGTGTCAGCTCTTCGTAGCGCAGGCCGATCCAGCGCTCGTTCTTGACTGCATCGGTTTGAGACATGACGGGATGATCTTTCAGGAACTGAAAGGTGTCTTCTGCACCGTTTCCTGTCTGATAGTCCAGCAGAACCAGGAATTCCGGGTTTGCAGCAGCCACGGTTTCCCACGACGTACGACCCCAGCTGGTGTCCATGTCATGGGTCACATTCTCTCCGCCTGCTGCGGCGATCATCGCGTCCGGTATCGCAAATTTACCAGCGGTAAACGGCGCATCTGCCGGCCCGTCCAGCAGGAAGACACGTGGTTTGGGCAGATCAGCTGTTTTGGCTTCGATAGCGGCCAGTTGGTCTTTCCAGCCCGAGACAAGCTCTTGCGCCTTGGCTTCGACGCCCATGACCTGACCCAAACGCAGAACGTCGCCAAACAGCAGGTCCATGCTGGCCTCTGGCCGATCTTTGTTCAGATGTACGCAGCTTTCGGTCAGAACCATGGTCTTGATGCCGAAGGGCGAAAGGGTGTCCGGAGTAACCTCGCCACCCGGCTGCATACCGTAATACCACCCTGCAAAGAACATGTCGGGTTCTACTGCGATGAGGTTCTCAACAGTAGGGTATTTTGGTGCAAGCTCTGGTATATCACCGCGCTGTGCATCAAAATCAGGGCTTGTCTTGTACCAGCCCGTGATGCCGGTCAGGCCCACGATCTTGTCTTGCAGACCCAATGCGAAGGCCATGTCGGTCATGTTCATGTCGTGGACAACGATCCGCTCGGGCGCGGTTTCAAAAACCAGCGGTTCGCCGCAATTGTCCACTGTGATGGCTTCTGCGACCGCGCCGCTTGCCAGGCCAGTGAACAGAGCCACAGGCCAAAGTTTCTGCATCATTGTAAGCTCCTGTTATGATGACAGTTTTCTTTTTCGGATATCCAGCGCAGGGATCATGCGGCCTTCATGCTGAAAGCATAGATAATCCACACCAAAGGTGTCGCGGACACGTTCTGAGGTCAGCACGTCGCTGACCGGGCCATAGCCCGTCAGGCGTGTGGATTTCATCAAAGCCACATGCGTGGCGAATTCCGGGATCATGACCAGATCGTGGACGATCATGACCACCGTGACGCCCAGCTCGGCCACCAAGGACAACATGTGCCCCTTGGCGTCTGGATCCAGGTGATTGGTCGGCTCGTCCAGAAACAACAAGGATGGGTTTTGTGCCAAAGCGCGCGCGATGTGAGCGCGCTGTCGCTCGCCACCCGATAGCTGGCTCATCGGCTTGCGGGAAAGATGAGACAATCCGGTTGTTTCCAGAACTCGATCAAGATCTACCTTATGCTCGGTTGCCGATTTATCCGCCTGAATCGGGATTTGCCCAAGCGCAACATAGTCTCGCAAACGCAACCGACCGTCTGGCATTTCTTGCTGGCCTACGACCGCGATGGTTCGGGCACGCTCATGCGCGGACAGGGTGCGCAAGCTTTTGCCTCTTATAAGCACATCACCCAGAGCAATACGTTCTATTCCGCAAAGCAACTTGAGCAGTGTTGTTTTTCCCGCGCCATTCGGTCCCGCAATTGCCAGAATCGAGCCCTCCTCCAAGCCGAAGGATACGTCCTGCAAAAGGACATCGCCGTTCAAAGCGTAATATTCGAGGCCTTCGACCGACAGAAAACTCATGACACCCTCTCCGTTGGAAGGGCTGGTATTCGCGACAAGGTCTTGGTGAATAACGCGGGCGGGCGTTCGGTAGCACTTGTCCAGCCATCGGAACTAAGGCGGTATTGTCCGGCAAATTCCGCCACTGCGTCCAGGTCCAGTTCCGTGTCGATGTCTCCAAACAGATACTGCGCCTTGCCCGGTGCCTGAAGGCCAATGGTGGTTGGTCGGGAACAGCCCGCCATGCAATCAACTGTTCGGATTGCAAATCCCTCGGGCAGTATTGGAGCTAACGCGCCAGTCACTTGATCGGTGGACATGGCACCAGAGCAGGTCGCGCACACAAGAATGAAATGATCAGCGGTTTTCGTCATTGCGTGTAGCGCTTACTGTGGGTTGGACAAAGAAGCAATGTTATAACGTAACGTAGCGCTGAATTAGTGGCACCGCGGGATGCCTCAGCGCAGTAGGTGTTGAAAAAGAAATTTTTGCTGTCAGTCACTCTTAACGCTGTCCGCTCCGCTTGAAACCAAGCGCGGACAGAAGGTGCCACCAATGTAAACACGCGAAAAACGTGCCATCAAAGCCTCCTTCCAGGACGCCCCGCCCCGGGTTGGTTTAACATCGGATGGCAGGTCTCCTGACTTGCGGGTCAAGGCTCGGCCCACCTTCCCAACCCTTTCGGGGTCAGTGGCGCAGTGGCGTCGCTCTCCGCTTACAGTTGCGGGGGCAGTCACGGACTTGGCAAAATACTGTGCCGCACCGTATTCCCATTTTCATCCCTTACGGAACCATCCCGCTCAGCTAGTCTCCTGGTGCTGGACTTGTCAAGCAAGAGAATGAGTGGCGTTTGACGAAATCACTTGGGCTCAGCCCAGTTGTCTGTCGGTTATTGTCAACCCGGTCTACGTCAGTAGTCGGAAACCAATAGGAAATCTGGCGCGGCATCTTCCTCGATCTTTGAAAATCGAGGGATCGGATCTTCGAACACATTATCCGTTCGATCATCATTCACAGTCGAAACCTCGCCGATAAGGCAATCACCGTGCTCGGCCCAGAACGCGTGCCAAACTCCGGGCATCAGGGTTACGCTTTGCCCTGGTTTCAGGCGTAGATGCTCACCTGGTTGCAACGTAACAGGGCAGGCATCGCTGGGCACTGTGACAGGCGTATGCCGGTCGATGCCACCTTCTGGGTCCGATGCATAGATCTCCATCACCAGATCGCCGCCGCCACGGTTGATGATGTCCTCTGCCTTGATGATGTGGCGATGCATCGGAGACAGTTGTTTGTCTTTCGAAATCAGCAATTTTTCTGCGTAAAGCATCCCGCGCCCAGACTGCAAATCATTCACTTCGCCGTTGCGCAGCGTGAAAAGAAACAGGCCCAGTTCATCGAACCGGCCCTGAGCGTAATCGGTGATGTCCCACCCCAACCCGCGGCTGCGGACCGTTTGCGCCACTGGGCTGCGCATCTGTTCGGGTGACCAGTCTGCAAAAGGCGGCAGTACAGCGCCAAAGGACTGGATGAACGCCTGCGCTTCGGATTTGATGCGATTTATGTCAGATCGTTTCATTGGTTTTTCCAAGAATTATAGCTCATGAGCCCAGGGGGGTTCCGCCCCGGCGCGAGATACGGTTACAGCGGCAACTTCGGCGCCCAGTTCCATGGCCGCGTGCAAAGCGCTAGAAGTTAAGTTGCGTACAGCGGGTTTTGTCAGATGCCCGGCGCGGCTGAGACCAGTGAGCACACCTGCATTGAACGTGTCCCCCGCACCGATCGTGTCCACGACCTGCACCGGTTTTACCGGCACCGTCACTTGCGATCCATCCGCCAGATACCCGTTCGCGCCGTCGCCGCCCCGGGTCACAATCAGGGCTGATGGACCGGCTTGCAACAACAAGGCTGCTTTGGCTGCTTCGGGTTCCGCACCGGGAATGATCCAGTCCAGATCCTCGTCCGACACTTTGACGATATCGGATTGCGCGATCATGCGGTTCAAACGCGTTCGAAATCGGGTTTGATCCTGAATAAAACTCGGACGAATGTTGGGATCCAACATGACAGGGCGGTCGTTTCCGTGTTGAGCCAGCAAAGATGCATAAGCATCTGCACATGGCTCACACGCCAAGCTTATACCCCCAAGATACAATGCCGAGATGGCAGGGAGTTGGTCTGGCATATCTTCGGGTGCCAACATACGGCCAGCCGTGTTTTCATCAACGAAACTGTAGGTTGCGTGCCCATCTTCAAGTTGTACAAACGCAAGTGTAGTGGGACGATCCGAGACAATTACATGCGAAACGTCAACGTGGCTGGCCTTTAACGCGTTGATCAGTTGCTGACCAAACATATCCGTAGAAACACCGGTCAACATCCCCACGGACTCACCCAAGCGCCCCATGGCAACAGCGGTATTCAGGATCGCGCCACCCGTATGGGGCACAAAGCCGTGCGCGCCGGACACTGTCGGCTCGGCAATCATGTCAATCAGGGCTTCCCCACAGCACAGGATCATTCCAACGTCCTCTCCCAGAGCCTCAAGCGCAAAAGTCGTTCATCGCTTTAGTGCGTTTTTGCAAAAATTGTTCGCCCCGATGATGCCGAACTCGGCCTGTTCTGAGACGTAAAGGTTCAAGGATTTACGAAGCTCGCTGAACCGCCCGCCGCCATTGAATGCGTCCTTGAAGTCCTGATCAAACAGCCAGCGGTTTTTCTCGGCGACCCCGCCGACAAGAAACACTCCACCAGCAGGCATAAGCGTGACAGCCATATCACCCATAAGCGCGCCCAGATGCGTTGTGAACATCTGCGCAGTTTTGACTGCGATGGGGTCCGAAGCATCGCGGGCTTCCGTCAAAATGTCTTTGGCCGAACGAAACGATGACCGCCCGGTGCCCGCTGCCAGCCCAACGGCCTGATACAGGATTGGAAGGCCAGTTCCGCTCAGAAACATCTCTGCTTCCAAAGCAAGGCTATCGCCAAAGAAACAGTCAGGAGCAATGTGGCGGGCGGCTTCAAAGACGTCGACCTCGTCCCGGTGACGCGGGTACAGCCCAACATGCCCACCTTCGCCGGAAACTGTGTGATAGTGACCTTCGGAAAAAAGCAATGCTCCGACGCCAAGTCCGGTGCCGGGTCCAACCACCAAACGCGTGCCTGCTGGTGGTTTCGCCTGACCTTGCAAAACCGAAACTTCGTTCTGTGTGACGTCAGCAACTGACCATGCCGCGGCCGTAAAGTCATTGATAACAAAAGTATGTTCCGCCCCGGTCGCCTGCGCCAGTTCCAACTCAGACAAGTCCAAATTGGCGTTTGTAAGGCGGATGACGCCGTCTCTGACAGGACCAGCCCCAGCGGCAACAACCGCCTGAGGATTCGTGCCAACCTCATCGCGTAACGCGTGAAATGCGTTCAGCAGATCATCCAGAGTTCCCGTTGGGTGCTTGCGCAGGTCTGTCAGTTCGCCGTTTGTCACAACGCCCAGACGCGTATTTGTTCCACCGATGTCCGCAACCAAATTCCAGTGCTCATGCACAGATCCGGATGGTTGCGCTAACGGCTGAGAGACGTTCTGCCCCTCTGAAAGGGCGGATTTAAGCGCCACGAACGACGCTTTGGGCGTTCTTTCCAGAGTTTCAAAATCCACGTCCACCAGTCCAAACCTTTTCTCGTATCCGAAGGCCCATTCGTAATTGTCCAGCAGAGACCAGACAAAATAGCCTTTAACCGGAACACCTTGTGCCAAAGCGTCCTGCACGGCTGCAAGGTGTGTATCAAGATATTCGATACGGTCCTCATCCCGCACGCGCTCTGCGCTCGCCATTCCGTTTTCGGTGATATAGATTGGTAGCCCGCCCGTATAGTCCTTCTGTGTGCGAACTAGAAAACGGTTTAGGGCAGAAGGTTCTATTTCCCAACCCATTTGCGTTTTTGGCAATGGTCCTGGAACATCCGTCAAGCTGGGCCAAGCGGAATCCTTCGGGGCAATCAGCTTTCGCGTATAGTAGTTCAATCCGCACCAATCGACCTTTGTGCCAATTGTCTCGAAATCATCCTGCCAGCCAGGGGGCAAGTGCGACTCAAGGCCGTCCAGCACCAATTGAGGATACTCTTTCCTGAATACACCACCAAGAAAGAACCGATTGTAAATCGCGTCATACCGGTCCGCTGCAAGTCGCGCTTCGACGCTGTCATCGGCGGGTTCTGCCCATTCAAGGTTGAACACCGCACCAAGGTTGCTCATGCCAAGGCTGCGCATGGCTTGAATGGCGCGTCCATGAGCAAGCAAAACGTGATGCATTGCGCGGGCCGTGGCGCGAATATCGCGCAAACCGGGCGCATGATGGCCCTCGAAATGGCTGAGCCAACCGACACACCATGGCTCGTTGATTGGGGCCGCACTGAACATCCTGTCACCGATGCGGCCCATGATGATTTCGGTGAAGTCTGCGAACCATCCCGCGATGTCTCGGTTGCACCACCCCCCCTGATCCGCAAGAGCGGAGGGCAGTTCCCAGTGATACAGCGTCACACACGGGCGGATTCCGCGGGCCAGCAGCGCGTCTGCCAGCCGGTCATAGTAATCCAGCCCGGCTTGATTGATCTGGCCGCGACCTTCCGGCATGACACGCGCCCAGCTGGTTGAGAACCGATAACAGTCAAAACCGGCCTCGCGCACCAGATCAAAATCCTGCTCGAACCGGTTCAGGTGGTCGCAAGCCAGATCGCCGTTTTCCTCACGCACCACATTGCCGGGTGAGGCCGCAAATGTATCCCAGTGCGTTCGCCCGGCACCACCCTGTGCATGCCCTTCGATTTGATAAGCCGAGGTTGCGACCCCGAAAAGGAAATCTTTTGGGAAGTCAGCGCGAGAATGTTTCATGATTACGTCCTGTTGGGCGCAGGGCCAGTCGAGCGGCCAACAACCAGTTCGGCCTCAAGTAATTTGGTATTGGGCGGACCATCCGGAGACTTGATCCGATCAATCAGCATCTCTGCTGCCATTTCCCCGGCTTGGCGGACAGATGATCGGGTCGCTGTGAAAATCGGGATGTCTTGCCCGTTCTTCAGATACGAAAGGTCATCGTCATGTGCGATGACCGAAACGTCGCGCCCCATAACTAAGCCTGCTTCGTCAATCGCGCGTCTGACCCCGATGGCGGAAATCATCGAGGATGCCAAAATAGCTGTTGGAGGGTCATCAAGCTGCAACATGCCGTGCGTTTCCCGATGCCCGAAAACCTCGGTCATCTCGGCACTGCGCATCAGGTCAGGGTCTGCGATTAAACCGGCTTGCTCCAGCGCCGCCAGATACCCCGCACGTCTGCGCTGTGCAAAATCCATCTCCTCCAGCCCGTTGATAAGGGCGATCCTGCGGTGTCCAAGATCAATCAAAAACCGGGTCGCCCGCAAAAACGAGCTTTTGTTGTTTACATCTATCCAGTCGTAAGGCGTATCCGCGCCCGTTGAACGCCCATGCACGATGAACGGCACTCTCATACGTTTGAGGACCTCGATCCGAGCTTCGTTCACTTTTGGACCTTGCAGCACAATACCATCAACGGCCCCTCGCTGAAAAAGGCTGCGATAGGCTTCTTCGATCGAGGTATCGTCAGCGTTGGTGAACATCATGTCGTACCCATGTTCCGCATATTTCTTTGCTGCTCCGGCGACAAAATCTCCGAAGATCGGGTTCACCATTTCATGTTGCGACGAACTGGGGATCACATGTCCGATAACCATGGATCGACCGGTTGCCAGCCCCTTTGCTCGGCTGTTGGGACGATACCCATGTTTCTGAGCGGCGGCTTGCACACGTACACGCGTTCCCTCGCTGACCTCGGGATAGCCGTTCAGCGCACGGCTTACCGTTGTTTGCGAAAGACCCAGAATTTCTGAGAGCTGCTTTAGGTTCATTATGCTATTCAAAGCGCCTTCAATTGTGTGCACGCACTTGTTGTGTGGGCAATTTAAGCGTCCGTCAACTTGTTTTGCCGCAAATGCCAGATTTATTAATATTGCTGGATTGGGAAAGCGAATTATTGACAGAGAGAAATTGTTAGCGGATAACACATCGCATCCAAAGCGCTTTGAAACTGAGTCTGCAAGCGCACGAAAACTTGGGAGGAGGATGAGATGAGACACTCGCTTTATGCAGGTGCGGCGGTGTTCGCCCTGATGGCTGGGTCTGTTCAGGCGGAAGGTGAATTGATCCACGCCGTAGGTGAGGGCAGCTTTGACTGGGACGGGTTTCAGGCTTTTGCCGATGCAAACGATCTGTCCGGGGAAAGTCTGACCATTTTTGGTCCCTGGCTGGCGGGTGAAGGCAAATCCTTTGAAAACCTCGTCGCGTATTTCGACGAAGCAACAGGCGCGAATTCCAGCTATGTGGGTTCAGATTCGCTTGAGCAGCAAATCCTCATTGACGCGGCAGCAGGCTCGGCGCCGAACCTGACGGTGTTTCCACAGCCCGGTCTGGCCGCAAACCTTGCGAAGCAGGGGTATCTGACACCGCTGGCCGAAGGATCGGCTGACTGGATCAAAGATAACTTTGCCGCAGGTCAGTCCTGGGTCGATCTGGGCACCTTCGAGAACGATCAAGGTGCTGCCGAGTTCTATGGTTTCTTCTTCAACGTGAACGTGAAATCTCTGGTCTGGTACATCCCGGAGAATTTTGAAGATTTCGGGTATGAAGTGCCTCAAACCATGGAAGAGTTCAAGGCGCTGATGGACCAGATGGTCGAAGATGGCGAAACCCCCTTGTGTGTTGGTCTGGCTTCAGGGGGTGCAACCGGATGGCCTGCAACCGACTGGGTTGAAGACCTGATGCTGCGCACCCAGCCGCCGGAAGTCTATGACCAGTGGGTGTCGAATGAGATGAAGTTTGACGATCCTCGGGTGATCGCCGCAATTGAGGAATATGGCAGCTTTACCCGCAACGACGACTATGTTGTCGGGGATGCTGACGACACCGCCGCGATTGACTTCCGCGACAGCCCCAAGGGTTTGTTCGACAGCCCTCCGGCCTGCATGATGCACCGCCAAGCGTCGTTTATTCCGGCGTACTTCCCTGAGGGCACCGAATTAGGCGTTGATGCCGATTTCTTCTATTTCCCGGCTTATGCTGAAAAGGATCTGGGTACTCCGGTACTTGGGGCGGGCACGCTGTTTACAGTCACCAACCCGAACCCTGCTGCCGAAGCGTTCATGGAGTTCCTCAAGACACCTTTTGCGCATGAGATCATGATGTCGCAAGACGGCTTCCTGACGCCTCACCTTGGTGCGAACCCTGAAAACTATTCCAACGACACTCAGCGTGGGCAGGGTGAAATCCTGACCAATGCCACCACTTTCCGCTTTGACGGGTCTGACCTGATGCCAGGTGCAGTTGGTGCGGGAACGTTCTGGACCGGGATGGTGGATTATTCGTCGGGTGCAAAAGACGCAGCCACCGTGGCCAGCGAAATCCAGTCGTCCTGGGACGCGGCCAAGTGATCAACCGCTGGGGCGGTCTTAGGATCGCCCCGCTTGCCAAACGGATGAGCGCACCATGACACCGGCACTTCAAGGCCTGCTGACGATCGCCATCGGCGTGTCGGGTTGTGTGGGCTATTTCTACCTCTCCAACCAGTTTCTGGACAAAGTCCTGTTCCCGCCGCGCGGGCCGAATGCGGGGCGCAACATCAACCGGGCCAACATGATCCGGCCATGGCTGTTTCTGTTCCCTGCGCTTGCTGCGCTGGGGCTGTATCTGGCCTATCCGGTTGTTGAAACGCTGCGCCTGTCACTCACGGAGCGTGTGCCCGGCGGCGGGTACAAGTGGGTTGGTTTGGACAATTACTCGCAAATGGCGGCTGAGCCCAAATTTTGGGAGGCCATGCGCAACAACATGTTCTGGCTGATTGTTGTGCCGGCCATGTCCACGGCCTTTGGTCTGCTTGTCGCGCAATTAACCGACCGCATCCGCTGGGGTAACTTCGCCAAATCTCTGATCTTCATGCCGATGGCGATTTCTTTTGTCGGCGCTTCAGTGATCTGGAAACTGGTCTATGATGCGCGACCTGCAGAACAAGACCAGATTGGCATCTTGAACGCGCTCTATATCTTTTTTGGCGGGGCCGAACCGCAAACCTGGCTGACGGTCCCGTTCTGGAACAGCTTTTTCCTGATGATCGTTTTGGTTTGGATTCAGACCGGTTTTGCCATGGTCATCCTTTCGGCAGCCCTGCGGGGCATTCCTGAAGAAACCATCGAAGCAGCCATTCTGGACGGCGCGAATCCGTTCCAGATCTTCTTCAAGATCAAGGTACCCCAGATCAAGACAACCATCCTTGTTGTTTGGACGACGATCACAATCACCGTGCTCAAGGTCTTTGACATCGTTTTTGCGATGACCAACGGCCAGTGGGAGACACAGGTGCTGGCTAACTATATGTACGACAAGCTTTTCCGGGCCAATGACTGGGGCGTCGGATCAGCCTCGGCCATGGTGATTATGCTGCTGGTTGCTCCAATCTTGGTGTGGAATGTGCGCAATGCCCGCAAGGAGATGGAGTAAGCCATGAGCGATATTGCAGGAACCAAACCGGCGCTCAGATGGGTTGTACACCTTTCGGTCGTCTTTCTTGTGGTGTTGTGGGTCATTCCAACTTTGGGTCTGTTGGTCTCGTCCTTTCGGACAGCCGACCAAATCTCATCAAGCGGGTGGTGGCGATCGCTGTTTCCATCCGAGCAGAACTTGACCCTTCGCAGCGCTGCGCCTGAAACACAGGTGTTGGAAAACGGCGTATACGTGATTGAAGGCCAATTGTTTGACGCGGGCGAGCAGGCAAAAATTTCGAGCTGGGGCATCAGTGCGCGCGAAGTCGACGCCTTTGCGCCCGGCCAAACGGCTGAACTACGCCGAGGTGGCACGATCACAGTGGACGCTGATGGTAATTACCGGATGGAAAACACCGAAGAGTTCTCCGGAAACCGCGGCGCACGTATCTTTGTGACGGCTGAGTTGCCGCCCGAGTTCACTTTGGACAACTACCAGAAAGTTCTTCTGGATCAGAGCAGTACGGACAGCATGGCCAAGGCGTTCTTCAATACGCTGACTGTGACGATACCGGCAACAATCATCCCGATTCTGGTTGCCGCCTTTGCGGCCTATGCGCTGGCCTGGATGGATTTTCCCGGTCGGGCATTGTTAATCGCGGCGGTTGTTGGGCTGTTGGTTGTTCCGCTTCAATTGGCCCTGATACCCTTGCTGAAATTTCACCTGAATATCGGCATCGGTAAGGGTTATCTGGGCGTCTGGCTGGCACATACCGGGTTCGGGATGCCTTTAGCGATTTATCTGCTTCGCAACTACATGGCCGGATTGCCGCGTGACCTGATCGAAAATGCCCGCGTCGACGGTGCGACTGAGTTCCAGATCTTCACCAAACTGATCCTGCCGCTCAGCTTTCCGGCGCTGGCGTCTTTCGCGATCTTCCAGTTCCTTTGGACATGGAACGACCTTCTGGTTGCGAAGGTCTTCCTGATCGACGCGACAGGCCAGACGACCGTGATGACCAACCGCATCGTCGAGCTTTTGGGGACGCGAGGTGGCAACTGGGAAATTCTTGCGACCGCCGCTTTTGTCTCGATCTTTGTGCCGCTGGTCGTTTTCTTCGCAATGCAAAAATACCTGGTCCGGGGCCTGTTGGCCGGATCTGTAAAATAGAGGCGTCTGATGAACGTGCAGAACAACCTTGAACACGGCAAAGCAACAAAACTGTCTTCGGATTGGTGGCGCGGAGGGGTGATCTATCAGATCTACCCGCGGAGTTTTCAGGACAGCAACGGCGATGGGATCGGTGACTTGAAAGGCATCACCACGCGACTGGACTATATCGCGTCGTTGGGTGTTGATGCGATCTGGATCTCACCGTTTTTCAAGTCACCAATGAAAGACTTTGGATACGATGTCAGCGATTATCGCGACGTCGACCCGATGTTCGGAACGCTTGAGGACTTCAAAGAGCTTCTGGATCAGGCGCATGCCAAAGGACTCAAGATCATGATCGATCTGGTTCTGTCGCACACGTCGGACCAGCACCCTTGGTTCAGCAAAAGCCGCAGCAGCCGTGAGAACCCGAAATCCGACTGGTATGTGTGGGCTGATCCCAAGCCGGATGGCACACCACCAAACAACTGGCTTTCGATCTTTGGCGGCTCGGCCTGGCAATGGGATTCTCGCCGCCTGCAGTACTATCTGCACAACTTTCTGACATCGCAGCCGGATCTGAATTTCCACTGCCCGGATGTTCAGGATGCTTTGTTAGACGTCGCACGGTTCTGGCTTGATCTTGGCGTAGACGGCTTTCGGTTGGACACAATCAATTTTTACTTCCATGACAAAGAATTGCGCGACAACCCAGCCCTGCCGATGGATCAGCGCAACGCATCGATTGCACCAGCAGTCAACCCGTACAACCATCAGGACCACCTATTCTCGAAAAGCCAACCCGAAAATATCGCATTCCTTGAACGGCTGCGCGCGCTGACGGACGCATACGAAGGCCGCGCGTGCCTGGGCGAGGTCGGCGATGCGCAGCGTGGGCTCGAGATCATGGGCGAATACACCTCGGGCGACAAGCGGATGCACATGTGCTATGCGTTTGAGTTTCTCGAGAAACGCGCACTGACGGCAAGTTACACCAAACATGTCTTTGACCAATTGCAGGCCAAGGCAGGGGATGCATGGCCCTGTTGGGCGTTTTCGAACCATGACGTGCAACGCCATGCCTCTCGCTGGAATTTGGATGATACCGCGGCCCGGCAACATGCGGTTCTCATGATGTGCCTACGCGGCTCGGCTTGCCTGTATCAAGGCGAAGAATTGGGCTTGCACGAAGCAGATGTGCCGTTTGAGAAGCTACAAGATCCCTATGGCATTGAGTTCTGGCCCGAATTCAAAGGCCGCGACGGTTGCCGTACGCCAATGGTTTGGCAAGCGCAGGATGAACAGTCCGGCTTCAGCACCGCAGAACCCTGGCTGCCGGTCAGCGTCCAGCAGGCTGAACACGCGGTAGACCGGGCCGAGGCGGATCCGCAATCGATGCTGAACCACTATCGCCGCGCCATTGCACTGCGTCATGCACACCCGGCTTTGGCATCTGGACGCCTTTCTGAGATGAACGAAATAGGCCCGGTTCTGACTTTCCTGCGCGAGGACAGTTCTGAACAAATCTTCTGTGCGTTCAATCTCGGATCAGATCAGACCGAGATCAAAGTGCCTGAAGGCAATTGGCAAACCATCAGTCAGGAACTTGGCGGTATCGACGGTGCAAATTCAATCACTTTGGCGGCTTCGCAATTCTGCCTGATGGTTCGGGGAAAGGGATGAGACATGTCTGAACTCAACCTAACGGATGTCGCCAAGTCTTATGGCCCTGTTGACGTTCTGAAGAACATCAATCTCGACATTGAGCAGGGCGAACTGATCGTTTTTGTTGGTCCTTCCGGTTGTGGGAAATCCACTCTGCTTCGGATGATCGCCGGTTTAGAAAAGATTACAGGCGGCACGCTGGAAATCGAAGGGCAGGTCATGAACGATGTGCCGCCCGCACAACGGGGCATCGCGATGGTTTTTCAAAGCTACGCCCTGTATCCCCACATGACCGTGCGCGAGAACATGGCGTTTGCCCTGAAAATCGCCAAGATGCCTACGGCCGAGATTGATGCTGCGGTAGAGCGTGCCGCCAAGATTCTGCAACTGGACCCCTTTCTGGACCGGTTGCCCAAAGCTCTATCCGGCGGTCAGCGACAACGTGTTGCGATCGGGCGCGCGATCGTGCGCGACCCAAAGGTGTATCTTTTTGATGAGCCTCTGTCGAACCTTGACGCAGCCCTCCGGGTCGCCACACGGATCGAAATCGCGCGGCTGAAAGAGGCCATGCCTGACAGCACCATGATCTACGTCACCCACGATCAGGTCGAAGCGATGACATTGGCCAGCCGGATTGTGGTTTTGGCCAACAAGGGTATTGCTCAAGTTGGCACGCCGCTTGAGCTTTATGAAACGCCCGACAACGAGTTTGTGGCCCAATTCATTGGCTCGCCTTCAATGAACCTTTTGCCCGGAACTATCACCGGAACGGGGGCGACAACGACCGTCGAGCTTGCCTCGGGCGGCACCGCCGTTTCCGCGATTCCGACCGAGGACAGTAATCAGGGCAAGCAGGTCAAGATCGGGGTGCGCCCTGAAGACTTTGTCATCACAGAAAGCACCGCGATCCTGACTGGAACCGTTGATTTCACCGAGGCTTTGGGTGAAGTCACACTGTTGTATTTTGAGAAAACCGCGGACGCGGAAGCGCCAATTGCCAAACTGCCTGGTGTTCAAAGGAATATGCGCGGGCAAACGGTTTCCGTGACCGCAGCCCCTGAAAAAGTACACCTGTTCCACAACGGCGTATCGATGCGAAAGTGATAGCAACGGGCGTTCAACGCGACGCTTGACAACGCGATAGTTCGTATTCCACCATAATTGAAACGTTTCAATGGTGGTGAATGAGAGTTTCAGCCCAGCTTTATACCGTCCGCCAATGTGGCGATCTGTCAGATCAGCTGCGTCTGGTTGCAGCTTGCGGTTTTACTGATGTCGAAACCACCGGCCTGCATGATCTCAGCCCGCAGCAGATGGCACGCATTGTTCATCAATCAGGTTTAAACGTAAGGTCGGCGCATTTTGACTGGGAAGAGTTCGACACCCGTTTCGACGAGGTCGTCGAAGTTCTAGGTCTTTTGGAATGCCAGGTGGCCGTCATGCCTTGGCTGGCGCCCCAGGTGCGGCCCGACACTGCCCGGGGATGGATGGCAGTGTCGGGCCAGTTGTCTGAATGGGCTGATCAGCTTAGTGAACACGGCATCCGCCTTGCCTATCACAATCATGATTTTGATTTGGTGGGAAACCCCGGTGAAACGCCTCTGGATCAAATACTGGCCCAGGGGAAAGTTTATTGGCAGCCGGATGTCGGCTGGCTGCAAGCTTCTGGTCTAGACCCTGCGGCAACACTCACTCTCCACGCAGACCGAATCCTGTCGGTCCATGCAAAAGACATCGATCCGGATGCTGGGACAGGTGACGAATGTTGGCGCGATCTGGGTGAGGGCGTTGTGGACTGGGGTGCCACATTAAATGCCCTCGCGCACAGCAACTGCACCGATCTGTTTGTAGAACATGACGAAAGTTCTAATCACAGACGCACGTTGAACACAGGGCGGATGTTCCTGACCGAACAGCTGATCGGGGCCACCTGATGGCGCGGGCGACGATCAAATCGATCGCCAAGAAGACAGGCTATTCTGTTGGCACGGTCTCGAACGCGTTGCGGGATGCCCCGTCAGTGAAACAAGAAACGCGCGAGGAGGTTCAAAAGGCCGCCGCCGCGTTAGGCTATCGCGTCAACCTGGATGGGCTCAAGCTGCGCACCAACAAGTCCTATCGGATCGCAGTTTTGGTGACCGTGTCGGAAGAGTCTGCCGAGGAATGGGAAGGCGTAGAATTCACGCGTATTTTGGCCGGAATTTCAGGCGCGGTTCAGGGGTCGCGCTATCAACTGAGCGTTTTCAGCATCAGCGAAAGCGACACTGAACTGGAGACCTTGCGCTCGATCGTGCAAGAGGGTTTGGCCGATGGCGTGATCTTCTCGGGCACCCGTGTGAACGACCCGCGCATCGCATACTTGCAGGCCGAGGGATTCCCTTTCGTCACATATGGTATGAGCGACAGTACCCGGTCGCATGCCTATGTGGACCTCGACAGTCAGGCGGCTGCCTTCGATGCGACCGCGCGACTAATCCGCCTGGGTCATCGTCGGATCGCATTGATCAACCCGCCTGATGATCTGATCTATGCGCAACAACGACTCAAGGGTTATGCAGATGCTTTGTCAGAGGCAGGGGTGGGCTTTAACCCGACACTGATAGAAACCGGGCCAACGACAGCAGAGACAGGCCAAGTAGCCTTTTCTGCACTAATGAAACTGCCGAACCCACCAAGCGCTATAATTTGCGCTAACGAGGCGATGACCCTTGGCGCCTTGTCAGCCGCAGCCGAAACAGGAGTGAGGGTAGGGCAGGACGTTGTGGTCATTTCAAACGATGACCTGAAACTCAGCCAGTACTTTGTGCCCCCGCCCAGCACCTATTACCTGCCCATTGGTGAAACGAGCCGCCTGTTGGGAGAGTTCATGCTGAAAGCCTTGGACGGCGCTGACCCGCCAGAGATTCAAAAAAAGATCAAGCCCAAACTGATCGAGCGGCAACCTGACACACCTGCGTCACAAGATGCGCAAGTAACCTAGACCAACAGAGGAGAGACCAAACATGTTCAAACACCTAATTGCCGCGGCGACGCTTGCCGCGATGACAGCGCCCGCAGCGTTTGCCGCTGATCTGGAAGGTCGCGTGCTCAAGATCGGGACGGACGCGACCTATCCGCCGATGGAAACCGTGGATGAAACAACCGGTGAGATTGTGGGCTTTGACGTTGACGTCATGAACGCCATTTGCGAGCGCGTGAACTGCGTTCCAAACTTCGTCAACACGGCGTGGGATGGCATCTTTGCAGCCCTTCAGCAAGGCGAGTTCGATCTGGTGATTTCGGGCGTCTCAATCACGCCGGAGCGGGAAGAAACAATGGATTTCTCCGAGCCATACATCGTTGTCAGCCAGGCGATCCTGCTTCAGGTCGACAACGCGGACATGACGTTGGACGATTTCAAGGCGGGTGGTCAGAAGCTTGCCGCACAAACCGGAACGACCAATGCGCAACTGGCCGAAGAATTGGTGGGCCGTGAGAATGTCAGCCTGTATGACAACTTCTCGGCGGCCATTCTAGCGCTGCAAAACGCAGACGTTCAGGGTGTGATTATCGATGGCACATCTGCATCCGCATACGAGCAGGAATTTGCTGGAGAACTGACGGTCGGGATAACCGGTCTGCAGTCCGACCCGCTGGGTATTGTTTTTCAGGAAGGCGACCCAACCGTCGACGCAATCAACACTGGCCTCGCCGCCATCAAGGAAGACGGCACGCTGGACAAGCTGATGGCCCAATACTGGGGCACCAACTGATCCTCTGAACACCTACAGCCCCGGCGGAGTTTATTCGCCGGGGTTTTGACTTAGCGGAGAACCCCATGTCGCGCCTGAGCTCGATCCGCCCGAGCAACCTTGTGTTGCTCGCTGCCGCGCCGTTCATTATTTACCTGTTTGCCACCTCATCCAAGTATTTGCGATCTCTGGTTGCCATCCTGGGGATCGGCAACAATGCGGGGCCTATCTTTGTCGGGTTTTTGCTGATCCTGACAACGGCGACCCTGGGCTATCTCTGCGCCCGGCACTCTCGTTTCCAGTTGCAGGCGCCAGCCTGGTTGCGTGTCTCAGCAATAGCGGCATTTCCGGTTGCGGTCGGGCTGTCGATCCTTTCCTTTGTTGCGCCTCAGATTCTTTTACCTTTCGCCGAGTCAGTGTTTTTTCATGCACTTAACGAAAACACTTCAACTTTGATTGACCGATCCAGCCAGACCTGGGTTCTGTTCCCCGAAGTGGTAAATCAGGTTCAGACAGGTTTACAGATTTTGCTGGCGATCTACGCGGTTGTCGTCGCGCTGTGCTTTGTGTCGGGTCGTCTGGCCAATCCATTGCGCAGTTTCGTGCAAATTGGGTTTGAGGTTCTGACCGGAGCTTCTTTGTTCTACCTGATGTTCATGGCCCATTGGCAATTCGCCACCGGGGTTGCGATCACGTTCCGCGCGGCGATCTTTGCTTATATCTTCGCCGCTATCCTTGGGCTTATCTGGGTTGGGCTACAGTCATTCAAACCCAAAGCGCGCACAACGATGGTCTATGGTGCGATAAGCTTGGGTCTTTTGGGCGTTTCGACCTTCTTCTTCATGCAGCCACAGGTGAATTATGTCCTTGTTGGCAGCACGGACGCCCGCATTGCCATTGTGCGCGGCACCCCGCAGGCGCAGGCAGACATTATCCGTTTCGGTGAATTCGAAGGTGGCGGAGAACAAAATTATCGCATTCGCAGCGCCACAGACGCAGCGGCGGCGCTTGAGCAAATAGAAACCGTTGACAGCGTGTCGGGGGCATTTGTCCCGGTTGAGGCGCATACTCAGGGTTATCCTGTGCTCTGGCAAACCAGCTTTTTGCCGGACAAGTTTCGCAATCCGGCGCTGGCTTTTGCAGTTTTTGGCTTTCTGCTTTTAACGCTGACCATAGGCGGAGCGCAGCATAAATTGCACCCGCTTGCCGTCGGGGCCGAGTTCTTTGTGGATACCATCCGGGGCATCCCGATGCTGGTGATCATTCTCTACATAGGTTTGCCGCTGGCCGGTGCGGTCAAGGACGCCACAGGGGGCGGCATAGACATGACGAATATGACACGCGGGATCATCGCCATCTCGGTGGGTTATTCCGCCTATATGGCCGAGATCTTCCGATCTGGAATCGAGGCGATCCCTAAAGGACAGTTGGAAGCGGGCAGTTCTCTGGGGCTGTCTCGGTGGCAAACTGCACGGCTGATCGTCCTGCCACAGGCATTGCGGATTGTGACACCGCCTTTGGGTAACGAATTCATTGCGATGATCAAGGACACCTCTCTGCTGTCGATCCTTTCAGTCCGGGACATGACCCAGAGAATGCGAGAGTTTCAAGCCGCCAGTTTCCTGCCGTTCGCCCCATTTAACACAGCGGCCATCCTTTATGTCGTGATTACATTGGGATGCGCCAGCTTCTTGAAGTGGATCGAGCGGCGCACCGCAAAGGACGATAGATGAGCAAGCTTGAACTGGGGGTTTGCTATTACCCCGAGCAATGGGACCCGTCCCAATGGCGCGACGATGCCAGACGCATGGTCGAGATGGGGTTGGATTGGGTGCGGATCGCCGAATTCACCTGGGGTCTGATCGAACCCGCGCGTGGGCAATTCCGTTGGGATTGGCTGGACGAGGTGATCGAAATTTTGGGGGATGCCGGTCTAAAAGTTATGATGTCGACCCCCACGGCCGCCCCGCCAAAGTGGCTGATCGATGAGCACCCCGAAATTCTGCCAGTTGGGCCGGACGGTCGGGTCAGAGGATATGGCGCGCGCAGGCATTACTGCTTTTCCAGCGAAATCTATTTGTCCGAAGCCCAAAGGATCGCAACCGAATATGCCCGCAGGTATGGAACAAACCCTCATGTCCACGCCTGGCAGATCGACAATGAATATAACGACCACGATACGGTGCTTAGCTATTCAGAAGCGGCACGCATCGGATTTCGGCGCTGGCTGGAACAGCAATACGGAACTATCGACGCGTTGAATCAGACATGGGGAACAGTGTTTTGGGGATCGCTCTATTCCGCGTTTGGACAGATCGAGCTGCCAATCGGCTTGGTTGCTGCCCCGAACTCGACGCAGGCGCTGGACTTCATGCGGTATTCTTCAGACAGGGTACGTCTGTTTAACAAAGCGCAAGTCGACGTTCTTCGGAAACACGCTCCGGGCCGCGAGATCACGCACAACTTCATGGCCGGTAGTTTTGAGTTCGACCACCATGCCGTCGCTGCAGATTTGGATGTTGTCGGATTCGACAGCTATCCGTTGGGGAACCTGATGGGTTCGACCTTGTCCGATGACGAAAAGCGTCGATATCTGCGAACAGGTGCTCCAGATTATCAGGGCTTTCATTGCGATCTGTATCGCAGTCAGGGACGTGGCCGGATGTGGATTCTGGAGCAGCAACCGGGGCCGGTGGACTGGGCGGCTAAGAATCCCGCTCCGGCTGAGGGTATAGTGCGGCTTTGGACTTGGGCAGCTTATGCTCATGGGGCGCAAGCGGTTATGTTCTTTCGCTGGCGGCAAGCAAAATTTGCACAGGAACAATACCATACCGCCTTGCTGCGTTCAGATAACAGCCCGGATCAAGCCGCAACAGAACTGACTCAGATCGTGAAAGATCGCAACGCGCTGCCCCCGGTTGAACGGTGCAAAGCCAAGGTGGCGATACTGCTGGACTATAGTTCGATCTGGGCGGCGGACATCCTGCCACATGATGAGGATTTTCCGAACGCACATATTTTCCGGGAATGGTATGCGGGCTTGCGCCAGCTTGGCGCAGACGTCGATTTCCTCGGGCCGGAAGATGACTTGAATGGCTACGCGCTGATCCTTCTTCCTCAGAGCATGATTGTCAGTGCAAACCTTGCCGCCAGAATTTCTGATTCGGGTGCGAAACTGGTGATCGGGGCGCGGTCCGGCAGCAAAACGCCTTGGATGCATACCCCAGAAAACCTCGCACCCGGTGCTTTGGCCGCGCTGACCGGAGTTCGTGTGACCCGTGTCGAGTCTCTTCCACATTTGGCGCAAGAGACTGTGCAACTGGCCGACGGTCAACGGTTTGCTTTCTGTGGATGGCGCGAGATTGTCGAGACCAAGGAACACGTTCTTGCCCGCTTTGACAGCGCCTATTGCGACGGAAGCCCTGCTGTCGTTCGATCAGACCGGGCGATCTATTTGGCCATGATCCCTCGCGACAGATTGCTTTTGTCCATTTTGCGACAGGCAATGGAATGGGCTGGCATAAGCACTTTGGAATGCGATTCTGACATTCGTATGACCCGACGTGGTAACTTGCAATTTGCGTTCAATTTTGGGGACGTTCCGAAACACTTGCCCGTCGGAGAGCACCGCACATTTTTGTTGGGCGCTGATCCAGTAGGCGCCAGGGATTTGGCTGTTTGGCAAGAAGATGTGACACCAAAAAGAACAATCTGAACGTGTTCTTGTAAGGAACTGGACTTAAGATTTCTAAAAACTGTCACTTTTGGACTGCCGTACTGACACGGAAAGTCCTATAAACAAAAAATAAAAACAAAACAGTCCATCAATGGGAGAATTCTAATGGCTGATAAATCGACTCTTTCCAGACGCTCGGTGCTAAAAAGCGCGGGCGCAGCTGCTTTGGCGGCACCGCTGTACAGCAAGAGCGCGCTGGCGTCTTCGGGTGAGATTAACATTCTGATGTGGTCGGACTATCTTCCACCCAGCTTTATCGAAGAGTTTCAGACCCTGACCGGCATCAAAGTTAACTACACCGGCATCGGTTCGAACGAAGAAATCATCAACAAGATGAAGGCCACCAAGGGCCAGGGCTTTGACATTGTCTCGCCCACCAACAACCGCTCTTTGCAGTGGGAACCTTTGGAGCTGCTGCAACCCTTTGACATGAACAAGGTTCCGATTGATCTGGTGAACCCGGCAATGGCCAAGATCGGTACTGACGCTTGGAACTTCGGCGGA
Source organism: Ruegeria sp. HKCCD4884 (assembly GCF_013110855.1). NCBI lineage: Bacteria > Pseudomonadati > Pseudomonadota > Alphaproteobacteria > Rhodobacterales > Roseobacteraceae > Ruegeria > Ruegeria sp. HKCCD4884. The sequence goes on along the minus strand of NZ_WVRJ01000013.1, from coordinate 42,501 downwards.
TCAGGCGCGCATTGGCTGCCGCATATCTGGGGCACAGAAGGCATCGCGTATCGCACCGATTTGTGGCTGCCGGAAGGTGATGCGCCGTCTTATGGCGATGTCTGGTCGGAAGAAAACGCGGGCAAGACAATGGGTCGCGCGCATTCGATGATGCTGGGTGCGGGTCTGTTCATGGAGCGTTCTGGCGAAATGGAGCCGGGCTCGGTCTGGGCTGCGTATGGTGACGAAGACACAATGCGCAAGGTCTGGGGTCAGATCACTGACTGGTGCATCGCGCGGAAGGATCGTATCAAATTGATCTGGAATGACGCCGATACGCAGAAGAACGGTCTGCTGAACGAAGGTGTGATCGTTGGCCAAACTTGGGACGGCCCGCCACTGGCGCTGAAGTCCGCCGGCGAGCCAGTGCACTACCAGGCGCCTGTCGAAGGTGCGATGGCCTGGGTTGACGGTATGTCGATTCCAACAGGTGCTGCGAATATCGATCAGATCTACGCATTCATTGACTTTGCCTATCAGGCGAAACCTGCTGGTGTTGCTATCGACAGCCACGGCTACAACTCGCCGGTTCTGGGTGCCGATCAATATTCGGGCGACACTTACAAGAAGAACTTTGCCGAAGCCTATCCGGGGGACTCGCTGGCCAACCTCAACCCGTGGCCGGCCGAAGCGCCTTGGTATGCTGAAACACGGACCGAGTTCGTCAACAAGTTCAAAAGCGCTTAACCGCTTAGAAAAACGGCCCTCCGCAAACCGCGGGGGGCCACAATCTGCGCGCCGTCCCGGCGTGACGGAAAGCAATGTGGTGTGACGACAATGCGCGCCTCAGGGAGATACCTAAAATGAGTGCAGGGGTCGGCGTCGATCTTGAAAACCTGTGGATCCGCTTTGGTGATTTCGTCGCTGTGCGGGACGCGAATGTGAACATCAACGGGGGCGATTTCTTCTCGTTTCTCGGGCCATCGGGCTGTGGCAAAACGACGATCCTGCGCGCCGTTTCAGGTTTTCTGGAGCCCAGTGAAGGCAAAGTGCTGATCGGCGGCAATGACATGCGTGGCATCGGCCCTAACAAGCGACCCACGGCGTTGATCTTTCAGAACCTGGCGTTGTTTCCGCTGATGAAAGTGTGGGAAAACATTACTTTTTCGATGGAAATTAAAGGCGCCAGTGCAGCCGAACGTCGTAAGCGAGCCGATGAGCTTCTGGACATGATCGCGCTGCCGGGACAGGGCGACAAACTGCCCAGCGAACTGTCCGGTGGCCAACGCCAACGTGTGGCCATTGCTCGTGCGCTCTGCGCTGAGCCTGATGTTTTGCTGTTAGATGAGCCGCTGTCGGCACTGGACCTGAAACTGCGTCAGCACATGCGGACCGAGCTGCGTGAGATTCAGCAGCGCGTGGGCATCACCTTTATCTACATCACCCACGATCAGGGTGAGGCGCTCACCATGTCGGACAACATCGCGGTCATGCGTGCAGGCGTGATTGATCAGATTGCGGATGGCAAAACTATTTACAACGACCCGAACACCGCGTTTGCCGCCTCTTTTGTTGGCGAAAACAACGTATTCCGCGGTAAAATTAAACAAGTCATGGGAAATGAAGCGCTCATTGCGACCAACCGATCGGGCGAACTGGTGGCGCGCATTTCAACAGCCAATCAGGGTAAGATGAAAGAGGGCGACGACGCGATGATGTTCGTGCGCCCAGAAGCCTTTACCATCGCTCCCGATGGCAGCACTGGGGACCATTTCGTGACCGCCCGGGTGAAGCACGAGGAGTTCGAAGGAAACGTCTTCAATATCTTCACCGAAGGCGATGGTGGCAAAGAGATCAAAGTGTCTCTGCCAAACCTCGGACAGTCCTTTGAAGACCACACCGGCCAGACTATCACGCTGGAATACGAGACCCGCAATGCGGTTCTGGTGCCAGCGGGTGAACTGGCCGCAGAGTAGGGGTGTAGCAGATGCCCCAGTTTCTAAAAGAATTCTTCAACCGCAATGGCACGGGCATGGGGTTGGCGATCTTGGGTCTGGTTCTGTTTTGGACCATCGGCCTGATTATCCTGCCGCAGCTATCGATGCTGGACTTTTCATTCCGTCCGAACCTTCCGCCGCCCGAGATCGGCGGCCCCAAGGACGTCTATACGCTTGAGAACTACAAGTATCTGATTTACGGCCCGGAAGGTGGCAGTCAGGACTACAACACAGTCGATCTGAGGGTGTTTTTCCGCACTCTTGTCGCAGCAGTTTGTGTGACGATCTTCAACCTGATTATCTGCTATCCAATCGCCTATTACCTTGGGCAATCCGAAGGAAGCCATATCCGCATCTTTGCGATCATGCTGATCATCCCCTACTGGATCAACGAAATCCTGCGGGCTTTTGCCCTGCGGATCATCTTTGGTGAAACCGGGGTGCTGAACACGTTGTTCATGGGCTTGGGAATCTGGGATACGCCGTTTGATTTTATCCGAAACGACATCGCGCTCTATGCCGGTCTGGGTTACGCCTATATCCTTCTGATGGTCTTCCCGATGTATAACGTCATAGAAAGTCTCGATAAAAACCAGATCGAGGCCGCCCGTGACCTAGGTGCGCCGTGGTGGCGGATTCACTGGCGTGTGGTCATTCCTTATGCGAAGCCGGGGATCAGTTCAGGCTGTACCATGGTTTTCATGCTCAGTGCCGGTGCGCTGGCCGCACCTCAGATTCTGGGCGGACCGTCGTCGCTTTGGTTCACGCAGCTGATTTATCAGCAGTTCAACGACAACAATGACTGGCCTCAGGGTGCCGCCTACGCCATCGTTCTGTTGGTGACGTGTATCCTGTTCGTGCTGGCAGTCATGCGCCTGTTCAAGGTGAACATGGGGGATATCGGGAAATGAACAATTCCTTCCTCCGTATAAGCGTCTGGGCATATCTGGCGATCTTCTTCCTGTATCTGCTGGGACCGCTTGTGATCATGTCGATCACCGCGTTCAACTCATCCGGTTTCCCAAGGATGAGCCCATGGGAATGCCTGACCTTCCAGTGGTTTGGTGAGTTGTTTCAGGATCAACGTATCCTGAACGGCATCAAGAACTCGGTGATTGTCGGTCTGGGGACAGTGATCCTGTCGGTAGCAATGGGACTGGCGGGCGCGTTGATGCTGACGCAGATCTGGCCCAAGCTGCGCGCGACCTACTATACGATCATCATTGCGCCAATCCTGATCCCTGGTGTGGTTCTGGGTATCTCGACTCTGGTGTTCTGGGACCGGATCAACCGGATGCTGGGGTTGGGTGCAGATAGCTTTCTGTCGAACGGTATCTTCCTGACGGTGATCGGCCAGTCCACCTTTATCGCAAGCTATTGCATGCTGGTGCTGGTGGCGCGATTGCAGCGCTACGATATTGCCCTGACCGAAGCAGCATTGGACCTTGGGGCCAGCCACGCACAGGCGTTCCGCAAGATATTGCTGCCGTTCATGCGCCCGGCGATTGCCTCGGCGGCGGTGCTGGCATTCCTCGCTTCGTTCGAGAACTACAACACCACCACCTTTACGTTTGGTGAATACCCGACGTTGACAATCGAGCTGGCCCAAAAAGTTCGCTATGGTATCACACCCGCGATTTCAGCGCTGGCGTTCATTATTGTGGCATTAACGGTGTTCTTTGCTTTGCTGAATGAAGCGAAACTCAAGCGTCAGGAACTGGTGGCAGCGGCGCGCAAGAACGCAACGGTTGAGGAACTGGCAGGCAAGATCAAATTGCCCAGCTTCTTTGCTGGAAACGCAGCTGCGGTTCTGGTGGTTGTTTTTGCGATTGCAACGATCACGGTTGTCGGCACCGCAACGGCCTACGACCCTGGTCAGTGCATTGCTGACGTACGCGAGCAGAAACAGCTGGAGGCCGAACAGCGCATTCAGCAACTGCGCGAGCAACGCGAAGAGCGCCGCAAGCAGCGCGAAGCCGAAGAAGCCGAACAGGGCGGGGCACAGTCCACGCCGAAGCCGTCGAACAACAGTGGCTTTGGAAACGTGTTTGCCCCCAACTCTCTGGGCGGAGACGAAAGCGAAAGCGACGATGGTTCGTCCGAGGCCGACCCGGCCCCATCGAACAACAGCGGGTTCGGCAACGTCTTCGACCCCAACAGCCTGCAAAACGACGACTAACTTTGCCGGTTGATAGCCAAGGCATCCGCCCGGATCAGGATCAACCCTGTCCGGGCGGATTGCGTTTCAGGATGGCGACATCGCAGCCTTGAACAGTTTGCCCATTCCAGATCACCGGGTTTGCGTTGTAGTTGATCAGAAACACATGATCAGCTGTCTCGCGCATCCTCAGGCCTTGAGGCATGGCCTGCACGCTCAACCCTGTGTGCCTTGCCGCCATCGCAATGACCCGATCCCAAAGCTGTTCGTCAGGAAACCCCGCCAGATACCAAACCCCGTTTTCCCCTTTGAGCGCGGCTGCCCCATCTTCGAAATTCAGCAAGTCCGTGGCGGAACCTGACAGTCGATCAACCCAGTGCAACGCCGCGCCACCGCCGTTAACAGGTCGCTCAACCGTCGGAGGAAGCGTTTCGACCAGATCGACGTCACAGTCCAATGCACTCAATCCGGGGCGGCCATTCTCGGGAATTTGGAAATCGCCCGTTATGGCACCACTTCGGGGGCCAAGGATGGCGAGTTTACATGCCGATTGCAGACGGCTCTCCAAATCCTGACCAAGCGTCGCCAGACCCGGCGCAAGGATCAGATCGTATTTTCCTGAGAGGTCATGAGTAGATACGAAATCCACCGACATCCCCACGCGGCGCAGCGCGCGATAGGCCGAGAGGACCAATCGAAAGTAATCAAACCCGGCCCCCTGCGGCTGAGTGGCCCATGCCCAGTCCGATGCATAGTCGAACACGATAGCCACCTTGGCTTGCTCTTGCCGCACTTCACCCAATTCTGACAGTGCATCTGCGGTTTGGCGGGCTTCGGTCAAAGCAGGAGCGGGGCGGTTATTCGGCGTCAACAAGCCTGCGTGCATCTGCTCTTGCGCGAAGGGGGCTTGTCGCCAACGAAAATAGCTCACCACTTCAGCGCCATGAGCAACGGCCTCAAGAGACCACAGCCGTACCATTCCGGGAAGGGGCGCCGGGTTATAAGGCGCCCAGTTTACGGGACCGGGTTGCTGTTCCATCACCCACCAACGTCCGCGTCCGACGGCCCTGTAAAGGTCATGATGAAACGCCTGCATATCCGGATCGCCTTGCTGCAGAAAAGCGACCTTGTGCCCGTCGTCATCTTCCAGCCGATCCGACAAAAACCCAATTGGGTAACTGTCCCAGGTGGCGATATCCAAATCTGCGCCGACCTCGAAGTGATCGAAATCCAGAACGCGGCCCATGTAATTGTGCAGCAGCGGGACGTCGGTCAGCTGCCGCAAGACGTCAACCTGAGCCTTGTTGAACGCCACAACCTGATCCGAGCTGAACCGCCGGAACGCCAAAACGTGGGCCGGGTTCGGTTCGGTTACGGTTTGATTGGGCAGGTCGATCTCATCGAAGCTGGCGTATTCCATCGACCAAAACACATTGCCCCATGCAGTGTTGAGCGCTTCGATCGACCCGTATTGTTTCGCAAGCCATTGTCGGAACGCGTGCAGAGCAGGGGCACTGTAGCTGACCGTCGTGTCATGGCACCCATATTCGTTGTCGATCTGCCATGCGGCCACGTGTGGGTTGTGGCCATATCGCTCGCCCATGATACGGGCAATGCGTGAGCATTCATCGACATAGCCTTGATGGCTAAAGCAATAATGCCGCCGCGACCCAAACTTGCGTGGGTGCCCCTGTTCATCCACGGCAAGCATATCCGGGTGTTTATCCACCATCCAGCGGGGCGGTGTCGCCGTTGGCGTGCCCAGCACGACCTTCAAGCCAGCGGAACCAAGTGTTTCGATCGCACGGTCCAGCCAATCGAGTTGCAAATGTCCCGGCTGAGGTTCCATACGGCTCCATGCAAACTCACCGATCCGAACACAGGTCAGGCCGGTGCCGATCATGCGTGCGGCGTCCTCCGCCCACATCGCCTCGGGCCAATGTTCGGGATAATAGCAAACGCCAAGTTCCGGCTTCATAAAATGACCCTGTGTTCTGCCTGACCCCGCCCGGCATTCAGCGCGGCAAAGGTCTTTCCGTTGTTTGGTTGCGCTTCGATTTCGTCGGCACTTAACCCCTGACGCGCTGTTGTGCAGAACAGCGTACTCAGATCACTGCCGCCAAAGGCCGGGCAGGATGTGTGCGCCGCGTCCATTGCCACAGCGCTTAGGAATTGTGCGTCAGGAGTGTAGCACGCAACCCGGCTGGCACCCCATTGGGCAATCCAGACGTTGCCAGCGGCATCAACCACAGCACCGTCGGGGTTCAACCCTTCGGCCCGAAGGTCCAGAAAGACCGTATGATCCCCTTCAGGCCAACCGGTTTCCGCGTCCAGCTTCCAACGCCGAACCTGCCCTGTCACGGTATCGCAAAAATATGCAACCGACCGATCCGGAACAAAACAGATCGCGTTTGAGATTGTTACATCCGCAACCAGACGCTTCAACGCTCCATTCCAGAAACGATAGATCGATCCTGCCCCGGGTTCGGCTTCCTTCCCCATCGTTCCGATCCAGAATCCACCCCAAGGATCAGCACGGCCATCGTTCGAGCGGGTCACTGGGTTGTCTGCCTCCAATGGCGTGATCAGGCTGCGGTCTGCAGTATTGAGGTCAAAACGCCAAAGCCCCGTTTCCGACGCCAGAAGCAGCGTATCGCGGTCTACCCACCCGGCGGCCGAGACATGTTCATCAAATGCCCAGCTATGCGGTTCTTGCCCGTCACGGGTCATCAGGCGTTTGCCGATGATGTCAAACCAATACAACTGTTGCCGCTCGGGGTGCCACAAAGGGCCTTCGCCCAGTTCGCAGGGGCGATCATCGAAAACAGTGCTCATCCCGCCGCCTTGTCATAGGCGGCAACGATCTGGTGGGCGCGATCAGCGATCTCGGTCACGTCCATCCCAGGTTTATACAGCGCCGATCCGATCCCGAACCCATCCGCACCGGCCTTGATCCACTGATCGAAATTCTCAGGTCCCGCACCACCTACGGCAAAGACCAGCGCACCGTCAGGCAAAACCGGGCGTAATGCGGCCAGTCCGGCAGGGCCTGCCATCACTCCGGGAAACAGCTTCAATCCTGTGGCCCCGGCCTTAAGGGCCCCGAATGCTTCGGTCGGGGTGTAGATACCCGGCCAGCTTTGCAGCCCCAAGGCAACCGAACGTCCGATCACGTCAGCATCATAGTTTGGGGACACGATCAGTTTGCCCCCGGCAGCGGAAACAGCTTCAACCTGATCGACTGACATTACAGTGCCAGCGCCAATCAAAGCCTGATCCCCGAATGACCCGGCCAGAATGGCGATGCTGTCTAACGGGTCGGGAGAATTGAGCGGTACTTCGATCCGGTCAATCCCTGCGTCAAGTATCGCGTGCCCAACGGCTTCGGCCTCGGTCGGATTAAGCCCACGAAGAATGGCGATGATGGGACGGCTCATGAATTCACCTTGTCTTTTGCCAGAGCAAGCCCTGCCAGCGTTGCCGCAGTGACGTTTTCAGTTTCGACAAACGCGCCCTGCAATTTAAGAGCAGTTACATAGATCTGCGATACACCGTCGGCACCAATGACAGCCAACTGTTGCCCCAACCAATAGGGTCGGGTGGCGGCCAACTCGGCACCGATCAGCAACCCCGAAAGCTGCGCGCGCGCGGTGCCTTTGTCCTGTCCTTGCAACAAGTCTGCAGCGCGTATACCGAATAGGCGTGCAGCCAGTTGTTCGGGCTTGGACAGTGTATCTGCAACGGCGTCCACAAATGCGTTGTCATCCCAACCTTCGCAAACTGAATGCAGGAGCACCGATTGCCCTGACAACAGGTCGAACATCTCTCCCGTCATAAACGTCCGAAAGCTGACAACTTCGCCCGCGCTAACTTGGACCCATTTCGTATGGGTTCCAGGCAAGCAGATCACCCCATCCCAATTCTGCCGCGCGGCAAGAAATCCCGCGATCTGCGTTTCTTCGCCCCGCATAACGTCCGGTGGTGTTACCTGTTTCAATCCTGGCACGACAAAAGCGCGGATGCGCGGATCGGTGTCTGGAACTTGCACCGGCGCACCGGGCAGAGGTTGGGTTGGAACAGCGCCATAAGGTGCTTCGACCCAGCCTTGCCGTGCTCCGACCATACCGCAGGCAATCACATCGATGCGGGTATCTGTAAGCCACGTTTCAATGAGATCCAGCAAAGCCGCTTGAAATCCACCTTTGCCAACATGAGCCATACCAGCACCGGACTGCGCCTGATCCAGAACCTCAGTCCCCTGCATGGCCCAAGCCCGCAGATGAGAGGTGCCCCAATCAACAGCGATCCAATCTGCTTTCATCCCATCACCCCGTTACAACAACGCCACCGTCAACGACCATGCACTGCCCGGTCATCGCGCGGCTGGCCTTAGACGCCAGAAACAAGGTGGGTGCAATCATATCGTCAGGTGTCAGATGCTCTTTCAGGCACTGCCGATCCAGATGTGCAGCCAAATCTTCGGGCGTGGCCCACATGTCCAGCTGTTTCTGTGTCAGAACCCAGCCAGGGGCCAGAGCGTTGACCCGGATGTTCTGCGGCCCAAGTTCGCGCGCCAACGAGCGTGTCATACCGGTAATTCCGGCATTTGATGTCGTGTAGATTGGATAACCTGCGTTGCCCATCATGTAGCTGATCGAGCTGAAATTGATAATCGCTCCGCCTTCTTTCATCTGCCGGGCCGCTTCCTGACAGGCGAAGTAGTAGGCTTTCAGGTTGACCTCGATCATCCAGTCCCAGAACTCTGGCGTTGTTTCGTCCAAGGCGTGCCGCTGATCGTTGGCCGCGTTATTGACCAACACATTCAGGGGACCATGCGCCTCAGCTGCCTTTTGCATAGTAGCGTGCAGCAGTTGGGTGTCAGTCATGTCACCCTGCATGAAAAGGGGGGCGCGGCCATGTTTGTCGCGCATCTCTTCGACAAACGCATTGGCATCCGAGCGACCGATGAAGGCCACATTGGCGCCTTGAGCCATGAAACCGTCGGTCAGCGCAGCGCCCACGCCGGAGCCACCGCCTGTGATGTAAACGGACGCCCCGTTCAGGTCGTGAAATGTTGCTGGTTGTGGCATCAGTGGCTCTCTCTGGTCACAAGGCGTGTGTCTTTGCCCACAAGGAAATCAAGGTCGGCCCCCTGATCGGCTTGCAGAACGTGGTCGATATAAAGTTTCGCATAACCGCGGGTATAGTGAGGTTCGTCCGGTTGCCACGCGGTGCGGCGCGCGTCCAGTTCCGCTTCATCAACCAGTAATTCCATCTCACCCTTGCTGGCCGAGATACGAATGCGGTCACCGGTTTTCACCAGTGCCAGTGTACCACCGGCTTGCGCTTCGGGGCTGACATGCAGAATGACGGTGCCATAAGCGGTACCGGACATGCGCGCGTCTGAGATGCGGATCATGTCACGCACACCTTCTTTCACCAGCTTGGCCGGGATCGGCATGTTGCCAACTTCGGGCATGCCGGGATACCCTTTGGGGCCGCAGCCCTTAAGAACCAGAATGGTTTTGGGTGTGACCGGCAAGTCATCCCGGTCGATATTGGCTTTCAGGTCCTCAATATTTTCAAAAACATAAGCCTCGGCTTCCGTTTCCAGAAGTTCATCTGTCGCCGCCGAAGGCTTCACGATGGCCCCGTTGGGCGCCAAGTTGCCTCGCAAGACGCGCAGACCGGCGGCAGGTTTCACCGGATCGTTGAAAGGGCGGATGACGTCCGTGTTGAAGCACTCGGCCCCTTCGTAATGGGCTGAAATGTCCTTGTTCAACACGGTTTTTGCCGGGCGAAGGAAAGGTTTAAGCTCGTTCAGCACGACGGGAACCCCGCCTGCGTAGCAGAAGTCCTCCATCAGGTATTTGCCCGAAGGCATACAGTTCACCAACAGGGGAATTTCCGATCCGATCTCAAAATCCTTGAGCGTCAGATCAACGCCAACACGGCCTGCCAGAGCCAACAGATGAACGACGGCGTTGGTAGACCCACCCACGGCGGCATTGGCCAGAATGGCGTTTTCAAAAGCTTCTTTGGTCAGAATGTCCGAGGGTTTCAGGTTTTCGTCCACCATCTCGACGATCCTTTTGCCGGTCAGATGCGCCAGCGCCATACGGCGGGCATCCACGGCAGGCAAGGCAGCATTGGTAGGCAAGGACATACCCATCGCCTCGACCAGCGATGCCATAGTGGAGGCTGTTCCCATTGTCATGCAAACGCCTGCGCTGCGAGACATGCCGGATTCGGCGTTCATGAAGTCCTGCAGGGTCATTTCTCCAGCACGGACCGCTTCCGAGAATTTCCAAACATCTGTGCCCGAGCCGATATCCTGCCCGCGGTACTTGCCGTTCAGCATCGGGCCAGAGCTGACCACGATTGACGGCAGATCGACCGAAGCCGCGCCCATCAACTGCCCCGGTGTTGTCTTGTCACACCCACCCAGAAGGACAACGCCGTCGATGCCGTAAGCACGAATACTTTCTTCGACGTCCATCGCCAGCAGATTGCGGAACAGCATGGCGGTCGGCTTCATCTGCGTCTCGCCCAGTGACATAACGGGGAATTCGACCGGAAAGCCACCTGCCTCCCACACGCCACGTTTGACCCCTTCGGCGAGATCGCGCAGGCCCGAATTACAGGGGGTCAATTCCGACCAAGTGTTGCAGATGCCGATGATAGGGCGCCCGTCAAAAGCATGGTCAGGAAACCCCTGGTTTTTCATCCAGGAGCGATGAATGAACCCGTCCTTGTCGAGCTTTCCGTACCAATGCTGTGAGCGGCGTTTTGTCATTTTTGCGGTGCTTTTCTTGGCTGCGGTTGGAATTGAGTATTTTTTAAAAAGATGAAGATCAGGCGGCCCGAGCAGGGCGGCACCAATCGGGCAGCCAGTCGGCATGGGCTGTTAACAGGTCACTCACCAGGTTGCGGATTTGGCGCAGGTCGAGTTCGGCCGCGGTATGCGGATCCATCATGGCGGCGTGATAGATGTATTCGGGGTTCTGATCTATCAGAGCCCGAACGGTCAGTTCCTGCACGTTGATCTGAGTGCGCATTAAGGCAATCAGTTGCGGCGGGATATCGGTGACGACCGAAGGCTGCACACCGTTGCTGTCGACTAGGCAGGGCGTTTCAACCGCTGCGCCCAGTGGAAGTTGGGGAATTTGGCCGGTGTTGGGCAAGTTGCCATAGGCTGTATAGGGCGTATCCGTGACGATGGCGTTCATCAGGTCAGCGGCAAATTCGTGGCTGCGGATGACTTCAATGTCACGACCGTCGGTCAATGTCTTGGCTTGTTCTTTCCAGTTGGCCACCTGTTCAACGCAGCGGGTCGGGTACTCGTCCAGCGGGATCGAGAACTGCTCGATCAGGTCCTGACGCCCGTCCTTGATGAACCACGGGACGTACTCCGCCAGATGTTCCGAGCTTTCAGTGCAAAAATAGCCAAGGTGATCCATGACTTCATACCGCACTTTGTTGGGGCAGCGTGGCATCAGCAGCGGAGTCTTGGGAATTTGGCCACTGGCATAGCCTTGCCGCAGCGCGGGGTAGAGGTCGCGCCCCTGGTGTTCGAGTTTCAGGAAAAAGGCGACGTGATTTACACCAGCGACTTTGTAGCGGAACTCGTCTTTGGGCAGGTCAAGATCATGGGCCAGTTCTTCGACCGTATTCTGAACCGAATGGCACAGGCCAACCTGTTTCAGCGCCGGGAATTGCTCGGCCAGCGCCCAGGTGTTGATCGCCATCGGGTTCACATATTGCAACAGTGTTGCGTTCGGGCATAGCTGCATCATGTCACGTGCGACGTCCCACAACACCGGAACCGTGCGCAATCCGCGCATGATGCCACCGACGCCCAGCGTGTCGGCAATGGTTTGGCGCAGGCCATATTGCTTGGGGATTTCGAAATCGGTGACAGTGCAGGGCTCATACCCTCCAACCTGAAAAGCAGTAATTACAAAATCTGCGCCATCCAAAGCTGCGCGACGGTCGGTATGAGTCGTCACCGTTGCCCCTGTGCCGACCGAACGGATCATAGCGCGTGCTACAGTTTCGCTTTCAGCAAGCCGCTCGGGATCAATATCCATAAGCGCAAAGTGGCTGTTTGCCAGTGCAGGGGTCAGCAGGGCGTCACCAACGATATTCTGCATGAAGATCGTGGAACCTGCACCGATAAAGGTGATCTTTGTCATCTTACAAACTCTTGGTTTGACGTTATTTTACTGCACCGAGGGTCAGGCCCGCGATGAAGTGTTTCTGCATGAGGAAGAACATGGCAACAGGCGGCAAGGCTGCGACGATCGAGCCTGCACTCATCAATTGGTAAGCAGCCCTGAACTGGGCGTTAAAACTGGTGATCCCCGCCGTAACAGGTTGGCTTTCTGCGCCTTGGGTTAGAACAACGGCCCAGAAATAGTCGTTCCAGATAAAGGTAAAGATCAGCACGCTGAGCGCAGCGATTGCAGGTTTCATCAAGGGCAAAACGACATACCAGAAGATACGGATTTCGCTGATACCCTCGACCCGTGCAGCTTCGATCAACTCGAAGGGCAGGGCGCGAATGAAGTTCCGCATGAACAAGGTGCAGAACCCGGTTTGGAAAGCAATGTGGAACAGGACAAGGCCAGTTTTGGTATTGTAGAGACCGAGTTCAAGCGTGAGATCACGGACAGGCACCATCAGGATCTGGAAGGGAACAAAGTTGCCCGCAACAAACATGAAAAAGATCCAGAGGTTTGATTTGAACTTGTAGATCCCAAGCGCAAAGCCTGTCATGCAGCTTAGCGCGACAGCTCCGATCACCGTCGGGACGGTGATCATAAACGAATTCAACAAATAGCGCGGCATGTCCGAGTTGAAGAACACCTGCCCGTAGTTGAACGCGCCTTCAAAGCTTGATGGCAATCCCCAATAGTTTGCATTGGTGAAGTCTGCCGCGGGCTTGACCGAAAACAGGGCAACCGCCAGCAATGGACCAAGCCATAGCAACAGGGCCAGCGGCAGCATGGCCTGATAGGTGATCTGCGCCGCGCGAGGTTGTTTTTCGATGGGTTTGGGAAACATTTCAGTGCCCCTTTTCTTCGCGGTACATCGACCACAGGAAGTAGGCGATGAAGCAGAGCATGATGAGGAAGAGGATCACTGCGATCGCGGCGCCATATCCCATGCGGAAGCCGTATTCAGACAGGGCAACCTCGAACATGTAGTAGGCCAGCACCCGAGATGATCCGAAGGGTCCGCCTTGGGTCATGATCGAGATCAGGTCGAAGCTGCGCAACGCGCCGATGATTGTAACTACGAAAGCGATGAAGGTGGCGGGGCGCAATTGTGGCAGGATGATATGCCACAGCATTCTCCACCCTTTTGCGCCATCCAATCGCCCGGCCTCGATCTGTTCCGGATCCACAGCGTTCAAGCCCGTCAGATACAGGATCATGCAATATGCGGTTTGCGGCCAAAGACCGGCGAAGATGATGCCATAGGTGACGAACCGTTCGTCGCCTAGCACATTCAGCGGGCCAAGGCCGAAGAAACCAAGGAATTCGTTCAAGAGCCCGAAGGTCGGGTCATAAAACCATGTAAATACAAGGCCGACGACCACCTGAGAGATCACGAACGGGAAGAAAAACAGGGACTTGTACAGGCGGATGCCCCAAACCGTCTGGTTCAGGAATAATGCAATGAACAGGCCCGCCGGAATCGCCAGAAGATAAAGGACCAGCCAGATCAGGTTATTTTTCAGCGAGATGAAAAAAGCATCCCGATCCACCCATTCCCAATACAGGTCTTCGTAATTCCGGAACCCGACATATTCGGCTGCGCCCAAACCGTCCCATTCGTAAAGGGACAGGTTGAAGGATTGGAATACCGGGATGATCACATAGACCATGAAGAACAGCAGACCCGGTGCCAGAAACAACCACGGCGCAATTCGCTGCTGGTTGCGGTGAAACCAGCTTTCTTGTTCTGGGATGTCGGCGGCAACGGTCATGACGGTGTTCCGGGTGATAAGGGGTGGCGGACTGAAGCCCGTCCTATATTTCAGGGGATAGGTAGGCCGGGCAATTAGCCCGGCCCGATCCGCTTAGTTGTCGTAGATGCGCTGACGAGCGCGTTCCAGTTTCGCCAGAATACGATCAGCATTGTCCGGCTTGACCATGAATTCCTGGAAGCCTTCCATCGACACTTTGGCCATTTCAGCCGGTGCATCGCGATCCCAGAACTGAGCGACACCGCCCGGGCTGTTGGATGACAACATTTGGAAGCCCTGCTGGAGGAACTTGTCGTCATCCACCGAAGACTGCGCGTTCACAGGCAGCTGACCAAGGTTTGCTCCATTGTTGATCTCGGTCTGCTCGTCTGCCGAAACCACAAAGCGCAGGAACTCACGTGCGGCTTCTTTGTTGGACGCATTGGCCGGGATGTGGAACGTGTCTGTCGGCGCGTCTTCGGCCAATTCGACGTCGGGATTGATGGAAACGAACTGGTAGAAGTCCAGTTGATCATCCGTCAGCCCCGCATCACGCAACGGCGCAACGGCGAAGTTGCCCATCAGGTAAGCAGCGGCTTCGCCATTGACCATGAAGGGCAGGGCCTCTTGCCAGCTATAGGTCTGGTGGTTGTCGATGAACGCACCCATGTCGATCAGCTGTTTCCAGTTGGCGAAGGTCTGTTTGACTCGATCATCTTCCCAGCTGATTTCGCCATTGGCGAGCTGGTTGTGGAAGTCAAACCCGTTGGTGCGCATGTTCAGGTAGTCGAACCAGCCACCGGCGGTCCACAGGAACTTGGTGCCGATGGTATAGCAGGCGCGACCTGAATCGACGATCTTCTGGCAGTTGGCCAGTTCTTCTTCCCAGGTCGTCGGCTCGCTCAAGCCCAGCTCATCAAAGATGTCTTTGCGATAGTAAACGCCCCACTGATAGTAGGTGTATGGCACACCCCACTGCTTGCCATCGATGGTCATCGCGCCTTTGGTCGAAGCCAGGTTCTCGGCAATTTCAGGCTCGGCCCACAGGTCTGATACGTCTTCAAACAGGCCAGCCTCAACATACGGCTTCATGCGATTGGCTGCGTACCAAGTGGCCACGTCCGGAGTGTCGGCCGTAAGGAAATTGCGGATCTGCGTTTTATAAGCTTCGCGGTCGATCACGGTGGTTTCGATTTCCAAACCTGGATGCTGTTCCGCAAACCGCTCGATCATCGCTTCCATCGTCGCACGCGGCGCCGGGTTTGACGTGTCCAGAAAAATGCGCAGCTCTCCGGTCAGTTCCGCAGCTGCCGGCGCCGCCATTGCGACGCCAAGCGCCAGCGCAGCCGTTGTGCGCTTGAAAGTGGAATACATGGTCTCCTCCCTGTTGCTCCCATGTGAGGTTCCAAATATTGAAACCAAGTTTTATATATTGAAAACTACACATCGACTCGGTTAGTCTTGTCAAGACCCATCGAGAGGAAGCGATGGAAAACGGAGGAGAACGCAAGACCGTGTCAGGTGATGGAACCATAGGCAAAGCATGTGACGTGTTGGATCACGTCGCGGCTTTTCAACGCCCTGTGCGGTTTTCTGAACTGCTGGACAGCAGTGCCTTTCCCAAGGCAACGCTCTACCGATTCCTTCAATCCCTGACGAATCAGGGAATGTTGTCTTACGACCCGGACAGACAAACCTATGCGCCTGGAATGAGGTTGGTTCGGCTGGCCCATGCCGCATGGACACAAAGTTCTCTGGCACCGATTGCTCGCCCGTTTCTTGACGGGCTGAGCCGGGAAACCGGGGAAACCGTGCACCTGGCACAGCTCGATTCGGGGCAGGTTCTGTATGTCGACAAACGCAATGCGGCGCAGCCCATAGAAATGTACTCGCAAGCTGGCAAAGTCGGCCCTGCTTACTGCACCGGGGTCGGCAAGGCGATGATGGCGTTTTTAGAGGAAGACGCGCTGAACAGGGTGATTTCTCAGCAAAGCTATCACCGTTTCACCGAAAAAACCCTGACTTCCGAACAGGCGCTGCGTGAAGATCTTGATCGGATAAGAGCCCGGGGATTTGCGGTAGACGACGAAGAACACGAACCCGGCATCATTTGTATCGCCTGCCCGGTGTTGACGTCGAACAATCGAATGCTGGGCGCGATTTCCGTGACAGGCTCGACGGAACGGATGAATTTCAAACAACTCGAAGCCTGGGTGCCGCGTGTACGCCGCGTGGCTGAACAGATCGGGGCCGAAGCGCAGGCATGGCGCTTTCCCGAAACAGGTCCAAACCATAGCAATGACAGGATGCAAGTGACATGACAGGAGTAACTCTGAACCAGGCGATCAAGCGGTATGGTCAGACGCAGGTCATTCACGGGATTGACCTGCAGATCGACGATGGTGAGTTCTGCGTTTTTGTTGGCCCCTCGGGATGCGGCAAGTCCACTTTGTTGCGCATGATTGCAGGGCTTGAAGAAACCTCGGAGGGTCAGATTCACATCGGTGCGCGGGACGTCACGCATATGGACCCTGCTAAACGTGGGGTTGCGATGGTGTTTCAAACCTATGCGCTTTACCCGCACATGACGGTTGCCGAAAACATGGGGTTCGGCCTTCGCATGAATGGTGTCGCAAAACCCGAGATTGAAAAGAAGGTTCAGGAAGCATCGAACATTCTGAAGCTGGATCAATACCTCAAGCGCAAACCCAAGGCTCTGTCTGGGGGTCAACGGCAGAGGGTTGCAATCGGTCGGGCCATTGTTCGCGGGCCCGAGGTTTTTCTGTTTGATGAACCCTTGTCGAACCTGGATGCCGAATTGCGGGTCGAGATGCGGGTCGAGATCGCGCGTTTACACCAAGAGATCGGTGCAACGATGATCTACGTGACCCACGACCAGGTAGAAGCCATGACTATGGCCGACAAAATCGTAGTCCTGCGCGACGGTCGAATCGAGCAGGTGGGTGCCCCGATGGACCTCTACAGAGATCCCGACAACCGCTTTGTTGCCGGCTTTATTGGCTCACCCGCGATGAACTTCCTGGAATGTGAGTATGCCGATGGGCACGTTACCCATCCTGCCTTGGCTCAGCCATTGCCGATCACTGCAACGGTTCCTGCCGGACAGAGCAAGGTGACTTTGGGGATGCGCCCGGAACATATCCAGATCGACCGCTCGGCGCAGACCTGCACCGTGGATCTGACCGAGGCCTTAGGAGGCGTTTCTTATTCCTATCTGCTGACACCAAATGGCGACAAACTGATTGTCGAGGAGCGGGACGATCAGCGTAGCAAAACGGGCGACCGGATTGGCATTTCAATCCTGCCCGAACGTGCCATGGTGTTCGACCCCGAGACAGGGCAGAGGTTTCGGTAGCGTTTCAACATTTGGCTGATCCGAAAAGCTTGTTTGGTGCCTTCATAGCAACTACCTATGGTAGAAACGTATTTGTTTTGAGGATACTATGCGCATTCGCCTCGCCGCGTTGATCGTCGTTTTTGCGACACTGTTACTGGGCTTCAACACGCCTTCGAAAGCGGAAAGAGAATACGCCAAACTGCGTGCCGTCTGTGGAATGGGCGGTGGATCAAAATTGGCTATTCCGGCCTGCACTGCGCTGCTTGCCCTGAATGACGAGCCGTTGGATGCGCGTCAGGACTACTACGCCAAACGGGCGCAGGCTTTGCACTGTAGCGGGTACTATCAGCAGGCCATTCAAGACGCGGATCGCGCGTTATCCTTGAATTCTGATGATGCGGTTACACTCATCTGGCGCGGCTATTCCAAGAACGCGCTGGAAAACAAAGCCGGTGCCCGGGCCGATTTTGTACAGGCACAAAAGATCCGACCCAACAGCACATATGTTTTGTTCAACGTGGCAAAGCAGATGCAAGCATGGGGTGAAGTTTCTCTTGCGTTGGAAGGCTATGAAAAGGTGTTAGACCTTGATGCTGGCTATGAAGATGTCGGCGTCCGCTATTTGAATCTTCTATACGATGCTATGCCCACCGAGGACTTTGAGTCCCAGTTGACGAAAGCTGAAACGAAATGGCCGGATCAGCCATGGGCACACGGCGCCCGAGTCACGTATGAACTTCGCCATGGCTATGATTTGGGCAAAGCCTTGTATGCGGCTGAATCAAGAATAGCGCTTACCCCGAATCCGAAAGCGGATTTGTTTCTTCTTGCCATTTTTCACATGAAGATCGGCGATGAAGAAAAAGGGATCGAATACGCCGCGGCCTATGCGAAAGCAGAGAACAAAATCGACTGGGGCGAAAAAGGATCGGTCCGGAGAACGATAGATCTTTTGCTTGGATACATAGTCCATGGGCAGAGTACTGAGTGGGTAACGCGAAGCCATGCCTTTGCTGCTTTGGGTGCAACAGATCTCGCTCGTGCAGAGTATCAGCAATTCTTGGCAAAAGGCGGTCCGTACTCTTTGGGGCTTCTTATGGACATTATTGAGGGCGCTGGCGTTCCCGTCGACCCGCAAGCCCGAAATGGTTCAGTTGAACATATCAACAAGGCAATTGATGATCACATCCGCCGATTGGAACAGAAAGTCGGGTTCGCGTCACTTGGCCCCCAAGTCAAATGAGGGCAGGGCTGCGAGTAGTTTTCCCGACCCGTGGCAAAACGCGCGCATGTAGGCAATTGATTCCAAGCCAAACCTGATTTATGGGAAGCCCTGTCAAAACAGAGTCACCCAGGGGCGGTATCGTGATCGCGTCCCTCCCGCGCCGCGCTATTGCGGCCCTTAACTCTTAGATCGCACGCCCCGAAAGGCTTAAAAAAGGTAAAAGAATATGGCAGATAAATCGAACTTCGACATATTGTATACCATTGTAGACGAAGCGCCCGAGCTGGCCAGCGCCTCGTTCCTGCCCATCATCCGCAAGTTCGCATCTGCAGCGGGCGTTAGCGTTGGAACCAAGGACATTTCACTGGCTGGGCGCATTCTCGCAACCTTCCCCGAGAAGCTGACAGATGCGCAGCGCATCACCGACGATCTGGCTGCTTTGGGGGATCTGGTAAAAACACCAGACGCCAATGTCATCAAGCTGCCGAATATCTCGGCCTCAGTCCCACAGTTGGTTGCCGCCATCGAAGAGCTTCAGTCGCAGGGATATGACATTCCCGCTTACCCGGAAGAACCTTCCACGGACGAAGAAAAAGCAATTCGCGCACGGTATGACGCGATCAAGGGTTCCGCTGTGAATCCAGTTCTTCGTGAGGGCAACAGCGACCGCCGCGCCGCTCGTGCCGTAAAGAACTATGCCCAAAAGAATCCCCATTCTATGGGTGAGTGGGTCTCGGACAGCAAAACCAAAGTGTCGTCCATGACCGGCAACGACTTTTATGCCAATGAAAAATCCGCAACCATTTCCGCTGCTCAGGCCGGTAACGCAAAGATCGAATTCGTTGGTAAAGACGGCGGCGTAACCGTCCTGAAAGACGCCTGGCCGCTGGAAGAAGGCACTGTGGCCGACGCTACCTTCATGTCGGTCAAGGCCTTGTCTTCTTTCTTGGCAGACGCTGTCGAGGACACCAAGAAAGACGGCACCATGTTCTCGCTGCACATGAAGGCGACGATGATGAAGGTCAGCGACCCGATCATCTTCGGCTATGCCGTCAAAGCGTGGCTGGCCCCGGTGTTTGAGCAATTCGGTGCCGAATTGGACGCACTGGGTGTGAACCCGAATTCGGGCCTGGGTGACGTGTTGGATCGTGTGAAAGACAACGCCGTTATCATGGCCGCCATCGATGCGATCAAAGGTGATCGTCCGTCGATGTACATGGTTGATTCAGATCGCGGTATCACCAACCTGCACGTGCCCTCAGACGTGATCATCGACGCCTCTATGCCTGCCGTGATCCGTGCAGGCGGCAAGGGTTGGGATGAGACAGGCGCCAAGGGTGACACCAATTGTGTGATCCCTGACCGCTGCTACGCGCCGGTCTATGACGAAACCATCAAGTTCTTCAAAGCCAACGGCGCGTTAAACCCAGCGACCGCAGGTGCAGTCGCCAACGTCGGCCTGATGGCACAGAAGGCCGAAGAATATGGCTCGCACCCGACCACGTTCCAAGCCCCTGCCGATGGTACGATCCGCATCGTTCTTGCGAATGGTGAAACGTTGCATAGCCACGAGGTCGAGGCTGGCGACATCTGGCGCGCCTGCACCGTCAAGAAAGCACCGATCGAGAACTGGATCCAACTGGCGATGGACCGTCAGCGCCTGACCGGGTCCGAGGCGATTTTCTGGCTGGACGCAAACCGCGCCCATGATGCCGAACTGATCAAATACGTCAAACCGGCGCTCGAGGCCGCTGGCGTTGCCGACAAGTTCCTGATCATGGCCCCGCGCGAAGCCACCCGCCAGTCGCTGGAAACCATCACGGCGGGCAACGACTCGATTGCCATCACCGGCAACGTGCTGCGTGACTATCTGACCGATCTGTTCCCGATCCTCGAACTGGGCACTTCTGCCAAGATGCTGTCGATTGTGAAACTGATGAATGGCGGCGGATTGTTTGAAACCGGGGCAGGAGGGTCCGCTCCGAAGCACGTTCAGCAGTTGGTTGAGGAAAACCACCTGCGCTGGGACTCGATGGGAGAGTTCTGTGCTCTTGGTGAATCTCTGAACTTCCTTGCTGACAGCAAAGGCAACGCCAAGGCAGGTGTTCTGGGTGCTGCTGCCGAAGCTGCAACGCAGGGCATCTTGGACAACAACCGTTCGCCAAGCCGTAAAGTGGGTCAGCCGGACAACCGCGACAGCCACTATTGGTTCGCACGCTACTGGGCAGAAGCTTTGGCAGCCCAATCCGATGACGGCGAACTCGCAGCCGAATTCGCGCCCTTAGCAGACGAACTGGCAGGGAAGGAAGAGCAAATTCTGTCTGAACTGGCTGCTGCTCAGGGTGCTGCTGCGGATTTGGGAGGGTACTACCACACAGACCCGGCCAAGACGGCCGCTGTGATGCGCCCCAGTGCAACACTGAACGCGATTATCGGCTAATCAAAATAACAGCAGGTGCTTAGGCATTTGCCTTGTATGCCACCAGGGGCCAGCACACAGTGCGGCCCCTATTTTTTGGGCTCGGTCAGCCCAAAGTTATGGTGTCACAAAAATTTGGAGCTTTCTCTAGGTCTCGGGTGCTCGTTTGAAATTCACAGAAGTCCGAGAACACAGGTGGAATAAAATTAGCAAATTTTTTCAATACGATGGAGTGAAACTGCACTGACCTACGGGATTCCCCCAATAGCTGCGACCATCACACTACGTTAAATGTGTGGTAACAGAGAATTTCACTGGTGAGGCCTTAGGGCTATATCACTCACTCAGAAAATGACCAGCATTTGGGGTGCTGGTCATTTTGCTTTTTGAAGCCCGAGATCGTGAAAAGTCCGTAACAACCGACACGGAGATACAGAGCACGCAAACGCTGTTGGGTGGAGTAAACCAATTTTTGAAAATACGCTGCCCGTCAGGCGAATTTGCGTGACTTGGCTTTTGCAAGGGAAGTTTGCATCCGGTTCACCCCTGAGGCAGCGACACCTTCATACTGAAGGTAGGACATGCGGCGCGCCTCTCGCCGTGCGAGGGCAAGAGATTGCAGGATAAGTGCGCATACAATCGACAGCATCGAAGCAACAAACCCCGATACGGCAACGACCAGTGATGGAATCCGGTCAACCAGCCCTGTATCCAGAAACTCGCGGAAAACCGAAATAAAGACCAACAGCGAAGGTACGAAAGCCAACACGGCCAAGGACAAGAAGAACGAGATGGGTTTTTCGTCTTTGATCAGAAGGCCGATCATCTTCAAAATACGCCAACCATCCGAAAAAGTGGCCAGTTTGGAGTTCGAATCCGGCAGTCGTGAAAAGTAGCGGGTTTCTACTTCGCCAATTGGCATACGCATCTGCATCGCATGTACGGTGAGTTCGGTTTCAATCTCGAACCCGTTGGATACAGCCGGGAAGCTTTTGACAAAACGTCTGCTGAAAACCCGATAACCGGACAGCAGATCGTTGATTTTGCTTTTGAAAAAGAACTTCACGAGCCCGCTGAACAGGGCATTCCCGAATTTGTGTCCGCGACGGTAAGCGTCCGTTTGATCATTCACGCGCGCGCCATTGACCATGTCCAGGTTCTGCAAAACCAACAGGTTGATTAAGTCCGGAGCAGCCGAGCTGTCATACGTCGCATCTCCGTCCGCCATGACGTAGACATCAGCATCTACATCGGCAAACATTCTGCGCACAACGTTGCCTTTGCCCTGATAAGGCTCAGAGAAGACCAGCGCACCAGCCTCTTCCGCGATCTTGACCGAGTCGTCTGTGGAATTGTTGTCAAATACGTAAATGACTGCCTCAGGCAGGGCGGCACGAAACTGTTTGACAGTTTCGCCAATGGCAATCGCTTCATTGTAGCACGGTAAGATCACGGCAATATCCAGGTCCGGCCTGTTCACAGGCGTGACCGATTTTTTCCTAAGATCCAAGGCACCTTGTATCATGCGTCACTCATGCTTTTGCGGTCCCGCAAGGGGAATGATGATTGCGCTTCAGGCTCAGAATGCTGTGCCTATGAGGCGGTTATGCAGCAGATAAACGGCCAAAATTTGTCTTCCGAAGAAATTGGACGCTTCCTGAAAGAAAAAAGGGCCGGTTCAAAGACCGGCCCGTAGTTTCAGCTGAACCGAGGGATCAGTTCGAAGCTGCGTTCAGTTTTGCATTTTGTTCACGTAGCGAGTCTGAAATAATCGCGTACCATTCGCCGGACTCGCGCATTTCGTTCAGGCCTTTGTTCATCATCGCAATATACTCACGCGCGAACGGGTTTGTACGATGCGCAAGGAAACTCATCGATGACAGCGTCGAAACATAGGGGTTTTCAATGATGTCAGACGAGGTCAAACCCATGTCGTTCATTGTGGATGCGAATAGATCAACCTCGAACGCGGCCACATCGGCCGTGCCGGTCAAAACCGCATCCAGGCATTCACGCGCGGAATTCGGCTGGACAACAGTTGTATTCTCACGGTTCAAGCCGACTTCTTCCAGGACAACCATGCTCCAACCTGCCATCCGACAGATGGTGGATCCTTCAAAATCCTTGAAATCCGTAGCGTTAGCATACTGGCTTTCTGGCAGGGTGAAGAAGCCACCAACGATGTCGTAAACTGGAACCGAAGCAACAAACTGGGTACAGCGCGCGGTTGTTTCAGCTGACCATTCGTATGTGCGGTTCGTACAATCTGGGATAGTCCAAGCGATGGAGATGTCAAACGCACCAAGTGGCAACAGGGTATCAAGGTGCGAGCTCCAGTCATCAACGAAACTGACCGAATAATCGCGTTGGTTACCCGCGCGCTGAAGGCTGGTCGTCGCCAGACGAGTCATGATGCCGCCACCGCTAAGGTTCTCGGTTGTAAACGGCTCCCAGCCGTTACCGGCAACCATCTTGATGGGAGGCGCATAGACGTTGGAACGCTTGACACTCGCCGCGCGCTCTTCTTCTTCTGCGATGATTTCTTGAGCAGTCCGACCGTTGGGCAGGCTACCGTCTTCGCAAGGCAGCGCCAGTACCAGGCCCGGCTCCAGAGCGTTCGGGTTGATGATCTCGTTGCGGTTCGCGTTGAAGATCGGCTGGTAGTTCGAGGTGCCATAGGCTGCGATTGCGATAGTCGCCATCGTGTCGCCGTCCTGAACGGTGTAGTTGGTACAAGCTTCCTGCGCTGCGGCTGCACCAGCAGACAGTGCTGTAACGGCGGTGGCCGACAGGGCTACTTTTTTAAGGTTGAATTCAAACATGTCCACGTCCTCCAGACTTTAGTTTTGTCAGGCCAGTTGGGGCCTTATCCATTTTCCATTTGATGCCGCAGAGCGGTCGACACGATGTCGCGCCATTCTCCGGATTGCTGCATGATTGCCAGACCCTGATTAAGCGTCTCAAGGATCGCCTCCCCATCAGGATTATCTTTGTGGGTCATGACGTTAAGCGACTTGATCGCCGCGAGGTTGGGGTTTTCGATGATGCGGTGTTCGTATCCCAGACGTTGGATTGCCTCGACGGCCAGATGGGCTTCGATTGCGACAATGTCCGCGCGGCCTTCGATCACCGCGTGAAAGCAATCATCGGGCGAAACCGGGCGCAACAAAGTGATGATCGGCTCGTAAAGGCTGACGGCGTCCATGTGAGATGTCGACCAACCTTCGGGACGGCAAATCGTTGTGCCTGCAAAGTCGGCATAGCTCAGCGCCTCTTCATACCCCGAGCCTTCAAAGGCAAAGAAGGTGTCCACAACTTCGTAGAACGGGTTCGAGAAGTTGTAGGTTTCACAGCGCGAGCGATCGCTTTCTGACAGGGCTTCAGGCTCTTCGCAATTTGGGCGCGACCAGGGGAAGGTTCCGTCAAAAGCCAGCGTTGGCATCAACAGATCCAGATGAGATGACCAGTCGTTCACAAACTGGATCTTGTAGGACTGTTCCGGTGCTGCGCGTAGCATGGCCGTTTCAACAAGGTTGGTATACAACCCACGGTTTGGCAGCGCTTCGTCGGTGAAGGGGGCATAGTTCCCGCCGGTGATTAACAAAAGCTGCCGGTCTCGAATTTCCGGACGCTTTCCTGCATCGGCATTCCGGATCAACGCAGCGGCTTCTGATCGGGCGGCCTCAATTTCTTCTTTGGCTGCGGCCCGTGCTTCGACGACTGCCTCTTCACTGGCTTTCTTTGCTTCCGCTTCGGCTGCTGCCACACGGGCTTCGGCCTCAGCCACAGCTTTTGCGGCGCGTTCCTCGGCGGCTTTTACCAGTTCTGCTGCCATTTCCGCAGCAAGACGTTCTGCTTCGGTATCGGCAAGGGCCGGAGCTCGGCCGACATCTTCCAGACACGGCAACTCCAGAACGTCGCCAACACGGATTATGTTTGGATTCGACCCAATGACGTCACGGTTGGCGTCGAAGATAATGCGGAAGTCTTCGGTAGAATAAACTTCAATCGCCAATTCTCTGAGGCTGTCACCACGTTGGATTTCGTAGCTGGTACAAGCCTCTTGCGCTGACGCTGCGCCTGTGGCGGCAGCAAGAGCAAGGCTGGATATGATGAGGTGCTTTTTCATGGGTCCTGTTGCTTTGCCTGATTATGTTCTTGTGAATTTCGCGACAGCGATGGACAGATTGTCCTGATCCGGATCGTCTTTGGCCTGAACTGCCAACAGCAACGCCTCGGCGATATCCTGAGCCAGAGAGTGTTGGTGCTTGCTCAGAACCGATTGAATTTCAGTGTCGCTGAGATACTGCAAGCCATCACTGCCAAGGATCAGAATATCCGTTGATGTGACCTGCAAGGGATGTTCGGGGCAATCCACTTTGGGAATAGCACCGCCCATGATCACGGATGTCAATTGGTTTCGGTCCAAACCCCGCGCGTCAGCCTCTGTGATCTCTCCCGCGCTCAGTTTCGCATCGATCACGGGCGCCATTGAGTGATCTTCATTGACCTGCGTTAACGTGTTGTCACGGAACAGGAAAAGTGGGCTGTCCCCGATGGAAATCCAGAAAACGCGTTGTCCCATAAGCAAGACACCCAACAAGGTCGAGCCCATGTTAAAGCCCTGTCCCTGTACCTCGTTATGGTTGGCGATCGCGGCATTAGCCTGCATGGCCGCCAATGGAAGAGCGTCTATCGCGGATCCTTCGTTTACCGTTTCGGCCTCAAGTTCTGCGTCCAACGCGTCACGCCAGGCTGAAATCACCATTTCTGACGCGACCTCACCGGCGTCGTGACCGCCCATACCATCGGCAATCACGACATAGCCCGCATCTGACGCGTCGAACATGCGCGCCGCGATGGCGTCTTCCTGCGTCTCTCGCTGACCCTGGTTCAGGATCAGCGCAACATCATATGCCGGAGTTGCCAGCATCTATCAGGAATCCCGCCAATCAAAACCTTCGTCGCAGAAGGCTGTAAATCGGATGGAGGTTTCGCTGATACGGATCAAATCACCGCTGAACAAGGCCACGGTGCTTAGCACGGGCTTGCCGTTCAGACGTACAAGGTTAGCCTTGCCGCCATGACCCAGGTAACACTTTCGATCTTCAGGGTCATAGGCAATGACGGCATGGTTCGAACGAGAGATACCGGTGTCGCCAAAGTCGAGTTGGATTGCCTGGTCATCATTTCGACCAATCTGCATCAGGCCTTCGGTCAATGTGATGCTGGCACCGCGACCGGGCCCGGACGTAACGACCAGCCAGCCAACGGGGAAGGTCTCTTGTGCGGCTTCAGTCTTGGCGACGGGTTCCGAGGTTTCGATCAACTCTTGCACGTGCGTATCTGCACGCTCAAAACCCAGGAAGGTTGTTTTGACGCGCGAACGGCGGTCTTCCGTCGGAGCGGGGGCAGCGGCAGGGGGCGTAGGCTGGACTGCCTCAGCAACCGGTTCAACGGTCTGTTCCGGCTCTTGCACCGGGGCCTCTGCAGCTTCGGTGACCACCTCCTGCGCGGCTTCCTCAGCTTCCGGTTCCACCGTTTCAACCACAGTGCTTGCTGAGGTCACTTCTACAGGGGTCATCGCCGGGTCATCGGCAATATGCAAGGTGATGATCTGTTCGTCTTCGACCACTTCCTCTTCTTCAGCGATCTCAGCGGTCAGGATTTCTTCCGGTGCGTCATCCTCGCTTGCTGTGTCTTCGGCGAAAATGGACTCTTCGACGTTTTCAGCGACCTCGGCCTCGGCCTCGTCGAATTCGGGCATTTTCTCTTCGGGGATCAGTTCATCCGTTTCCTCGTAGGACTCGGACGTCATGTTCCCACCAGCCAGCGCCGCCCGCAGAGCGTTAAAGTCCGCAATGGGCTCTTGTTTTTCGCCTTCAGCTGCAGGGGTTTCCACCGCGTCTGTGGTTTCCGAAGTATCTTCTTCTTTGGATTTGCCGGCACCTTCTAGAAGCCGGCTCAGAGGGCTTTTGTATTTGAACATGGTGTCGACACCTTTGATTTGGCGGCACGAATTTCCTGTGCCGTAGGCTGCTACTTATCCCGCACACGCAAGCGCGGAGACACTCATCGGGTACTCAAGGGAACTGGTACTCTCTGCGGCGGGCCGGTCCCCGCCGGGGTGACAAAACTGGCTGCCACCCTCAGCAAACACACGCTGGCAGATCACAAACGAACCGGTCAGATCACTCCTGTGCAAGCTGCATGATTGCAGCGGCTTCAGCACCGTTACGCAGGACGGTTAGATTTGCTTCGGGCTTACCTTCAGCGACCAGCTCTAAGAGCATCGCGTCCAGGCTTTCCGATCCATCCAGGTTCATGCGGGATTGGCTTTCGCTCAGCAGGACGTCACCTCTTTGCAGGCCGCCTGCGGCGTCGGACGGAACTGATTCCACCACAGTTTTCCAGCCCTCATCATCCGAACTGCTGACGGTAAAGGTGTAACCGTTCTCGAGCCCGACCGAGCGCACCACTGGCAGGGCAAGCAGCCCATTTTGTGCCCGGGTTTGTCCAAGCGGACGATAGCGGGCGGCCACACGGGTATAGCCGTCTGGGTCGATGCTCAACTTGTCCAATACCTGAGCAGCAAAAGTGGCGTCCTCGCGGATGGGCTTTCCGTTTAATGTGAAGATCACTGCGCCGCGCTGCACCCAATCGCCAATCACACTCATGTCTTGATTTGGATTGAGGCCGGTCACAGCGATGGTAGGCCCTGTCGAACCGCGACGGCGAGACGTCTGGAAAGGAATTTCTACATCCCAATGGGCAAAAGATACCTGCTGTTCCGCTGGAGTAGCACCAGATGCAGCGACCTCTGGTTCCGCCTCTGCGACGGTAGCGACCTGAGCCTCGGTTTCCGACGTGTCAGGGGTTACGGGCGCTGTTTCTGTGACAACTGTCTCCGCAGTCTCGGCTTGTGCCTGCTCGACAGGCTCTTCTGCTAGAGGTGCAGTTTCTGGCTCTGGCTCTGGCACTGCTGCGATTTCAGCTTCGGGCTCTTCTGTTACTGTGCTGGTGACCTCACTTGCTGACGCTGCAGCTCCGGCTGTCTGCACTTCGTCGGTAGCTTGTGCAGCCGGTGCCTCAATCTGTGCTTCAGGTTTATCACCAGACATCGCAAAATAACCGCCAGCCGCCAGAGCAACTGCAACCACTGCCACACCAGCGATCAGTTTGCCGCTGCCGCCAGAACCGCTTTGAACCACAGTATCGACAGCGACAGGCGTTTCTTCTTTCACGGTGAGTTTTGCCAGATCCTCATTCTTCTTGTCGTCGTTGCCAACAACGATATCGGAGTTTCCAGCCAGCAGCGCAGTCACGACGGCTTCGGCGTTTTCACTTTCCGCCTTGATCCGCGCCTTTTCTTCTTCTTTGTCTTTCCGGTCCATGCCCACGATCACCGAGACCGGGCGATAGGCAAAGGTATCAAACATAACACCCGGGCCGCGGAACATGCGCAACCAATCCAGCGCTGTCTGCAAGCGATCTGTCGTGTGAACTTCCATCGCCTTGTCAATCGCTTCAAGGAATCCGTCGGGATACCCTTCGAAACGACCCGCAAGGGGGGTATAGGGATCGTCCTGTCCGTTGTTAAAGGCGTTCAAGCGGCTCTGACCATCGACCGGGCGTTCACCACTGATGGCATGGTACAGCGTTGCAGCCAGTACATACAGGTCGCTGCTCGGGCCCTGTTCGGCGCCCCGTACATAGAATTCGTGCGGAGAATAACCGTCTTTGATGACACGAAGGGTGAGCAAAGCCGCGGATTTGTTTGCAGCCTGCTCCCGCGCCGCGCCAAAGTCGATCAGGACCGGATCGCTGTTCTCATCGATCAGGATGTTGTCCGGTGAAATGTCGCGGTGCAACATGCCGCTTTGGTGAATGAACGAAACGGCAGACAGCATCTTCTCCGTGACTTGCACGATGAAATCGGGGCCTGCATCGTTTTCCGGGTTTTCAACATAATCCAGCAGATCGCAGCCGCGGATCAGATCCATCGCGATGTATGCGGTGTCATTGTCTTCAAACACCTGATGCACATCGACGATGTTGGGATGCACAAGGCGTGCGTGATTGCGGGCTTCCTGAATAAACAGGTCAATGATCGCGCGCAGGTCTTCTTTGTAAGCGGGGTCGTTAGGTTCGACCAGATCACCGTTGCGCCGACACAAAGCACCAGGGAAACACTCTTTGATCACCACGTCGCGCTCCAGGCTGTCGCGCGCAAGATAGGTGATCCCAAATCCCCCGTTGCTCAGAAAGCGGAGGATCTCATACTGACCGCGCAGCAATTTTGCGCCCGGTTGCAATCCTTCAATTTTTGGTTCGTCGTGCGTCGCACCGACAGCCTGGTTGTGGCTCATTTCAATCCGCCCGTTCTACTCGTTTTGCGGCTAAATCTAACAGGGCCAACAGCCCACGAACTCACAACCAAAAACAACCGCAGGACACTTAAGAACGGTTAGACGTTTCAAATTTGACTTTATTGGGGCCGCCTGATGGCTTCACTATGGATCGTTTTTCGATCTATAGCATATATAGTTATTTGGGTGTCAAAATATCTATATATTGATAAATGGGGCGACGGCATTGAAAACGTACACCCCAAATTTAGCCGGTTGGTCTACGAATTCGAAACAATAAAGGACCGATTCCTCGGCCCTTCGAATCGCTGAAATGCGCTCAATCTTAACGGGAGATTATCAAGTGCCGGTTTTGGACTGAGCTGCGGCAACCGTGCTGCCGGCCCATGCCAGGTTGTCTCCCAACTGTGCAAGTATGCTGATTGCATCCTTTAATGGTGCATCGCCGCTTTCGAACTGCAACAACAAAAGCAAGTCGGTTGCCTTTTCAAACTCGGCAGGAATCCAATCCGCTTCAGGGTCAATTTCGCCGCCTTGCTCCAGCCGTTCCGCAAAGTCTTCGACAATCTCCTGACAGCTTTGCAAGAAGGCGGCGGGCTCAATATCCGAGGACTCGCGCAGATCTTCGTAAATGCTTGCAATCGCGGCCAGCCAGTCTTCAAGAATGGGGTTGTTCAAGGGGGGCAGGGCGGAGCCTAATGCGGATTGCATTGTTGAAGTATCCGAAAGAGCCGGTTCCGGTTCGGGTCCCTGTAGCTCTTTAAGATACGGCAGGAATTCATCCTGCAAGTCTTTCTGAGCGGCCTCCAGGTCATTGCGACGCCGGTTCGAAGCTACGTCCAGAACTTGTTCGGCAAGATTCTGTCCACCGCACGTCTCCCATAGAGCGAAGTCGGGTTCCGGCTCTTGGGCCATTGCCTTGACCGCCACCGGAGTGCCAATCGGAACGACCTCGCGGAACATCCCTTCCTTTTCCTTGTTAAGACGAGCCAAAACGCGGTCCAGTGAACCCTGTACCGGCGGCAAGTCTGCGTGTGTTACAGCAAGCAGGCTATTCGAGCGCAGTTCAGGTGGCACTTTCGACCACAGGTGGCGCTCAGTCTCGCGCCACGCGTTTGTACCGTTTGTGCACCAGATGGCGCAGTCGACAAATTTCAGCAGATCCAGCGTATTTTTATAGGTGTCGTCCAAAGCACCCGAACCAGGAAGATCAAACAGGGAAATTTCCTTAAGCGCAGGCGTATTGATCCCCACCGAGATGAAATCAGGTTCGTCCGCCGCCGCTTTTTCAAGGGCGATACCGGAATATGTCTTCGGCTCTTTGTTCCACCAGCCTACAGTTGTTTCAGGCGTTTCGGCGTAAGCTACAATTACCAGCGGCAGTTTCAGATGTTGCGGACCGGTGGGCAGAATATCTGCACCGGCCAGCATGTTTGCGAGGCTCGACTTGCCCGCACCAAATTCCCCGGCAAACCCGATATTGACCGCGTTGGACAGCCGTTCAGCGTGGGCCAAAGCCCTGGCGCGCATATCCTCCAAAGTCTCGTCCGACGACAGTTTTTCTGTCGCGGTCAGAAAGCGCTCCAGCTGGTGCACTTCCTGTTCGGTTCCGGGAAATTCAATCATTCCGCAGCCTCTGCTTGTCGTTCGTCCGCATTGCCAGTTCCAAAGACGCTCTCCAGATCCGAAGCAATTCGGCGTGCTCTGTCGAATGCAGCTTGTGCTTCGGCCTGAGCATTCAATTCACCGGCACCAGAACGGTGTTCAAAATGACCCGCCAACAGCGCGACATAGTGATCCAAAACTGTGTTCAGCCGTTCCAGCAAGTTGTCTCGTGTGGTGTCGATCAAATCGTCTCCGATCAGTTCGAACTCTTGCACAATCATTCGTTCGGCCCGCGTAACGACACTGTTGCGCGAGATCAGGCGCGACAACCAGTTTACACGCAATTCAACCGTAATTCCACGGGTGAGGGCAGTGGTGTCTGGCCTGAACCAGCGAACTGCGCTGGTGTTCATGCGATTGTCGACGGGCTCTTGCCAACCCGGCAATGCGCGTAAAGCTGCGTTGCATTGCATGTCGATCGCATAGAGTTCGCTCAGCATACGCTGGCGAACCACTTGCGATGCACCTTGCACCAGTTCCCGCATGTGTTCGCGCAACGGGGTAAAGTTCAGCTCAGTTGCGCCCCCCTTGGCCAGCAGAGGTGATTGACCATTTGGCCCACGCACCACGGCCGAGACGGATTCGGCAACCGTGTCATCCATCACACCACGCAGATTGGACAGGACATCATCCATGTCCCGTGTGATGTCCTGGGTCTTATCGGCAACCAATTTGCGCAATTCGCCAAGCGTCTTGTCACTGTCTTCAGTGTTGCGCGTACCCGAGCTGTTTTCGTCCTTCAACGCACGCAAATGAACCTGAGACCGCTCAAGCTCGCCCATTGCGAAACTGTCAAGGTGTTGCCATGCCATACGAAGCTGTTCGTCAATTGGCCCGTCAGTGAGGGCTTTGGTGACGTGCCGGCGTAGATCAGGCAGACCAGAGGCGATCATTGCTGCAAAGCGCAATACAGCCTCTCGACTGATCGGACCTGGGCCTTGTTTGATTTCGGCCACGCCGTTTAGGTATTGTTTCATCTGTTCCGGATGCGCCCGCAGCCACGCCAGAACATGATCATGATTCACACCGGTCTCATCGCCGGTCAAAGCATAGTGCGCCCATTGAGCACTGCCCATCAGCACATCGATATCAGAATTGCCGAGCGCTTTTTCCAACCCGTCCAGAACATCAAAACGGACCTTGGCCGCATCCTCGGGGCCGTCGCCCAATTCATCAACTCGGTTGATGAACACAACAATCTGGCCAAGCTCCAAAGCCTGCATCAGACGGAATAGTTTCAGGTCTGCGCGCGACAAAGCCTGATGTGCGGACAGAACCACCACAAAGAAATCGGATTCCTTGAGGTATTGGCGCGAAATCTCTTCACGGATCAGCAGGGGGTCATTGACCCCCGGAGTATCCGTTACAGTTAAGGGAAACGGGAAATGCCCGATGTCAAAATAGACTTCGGCTTTCCGGGTGATGTCACTGTAAAGTCCCCGATCACTGCCGGGGTCAACGCTGCCATCCTCAGCAGGATCATCGCCCGCGCACACGTAACGCGCCAGGTCGTCTGAGTTCAGTTCATCCAGATCGTGGTGTTGCCCCAACAACTGCTCATAGCTGTCGCCCAGACGCAGGCGCGCCCGGGTCTTCATGGCCTCGACCTGTTCTTCGATCATCTCGCGCTTATAGCTGTCCTCGTCATCGGGGAACATGTTGCGCAGTTCTTCACCTTCGGCGATCAGGGATTGCCATTGGTGGTTGTCGAAGAAATGAAATTCAGCCCCATCGGTACGGCCGGATGGATGCCCGAAATGCATATCGGTGATCACGGTGGTCCATGGGTTGACGTCCGATGGCAGGTACTCTGCCTGCCCCGTGAACCCGTTGATCAGACGGGATTTACCAGCTTTGATCTGCCCGACAAAGGCGATTGACGGCTTCAGACTTCCCAGATCTCCGATGATACGCGAAATGAAATGACGCGTTTCATCATTGCTGGTTTCGTTCATATCTTCTGCGATGCGGATAAGCTCGCGGCGATGTGTTTCACTCATTACTCACTACCTTGGTCACACAAAATCGGATTGAATTAATCGAAAATTTGAATGCTCGGGGGGAAGTCATTCCTTTTCCCCCTGCAAAGACGTCCACAGACTGACGACCGCCCCCAGTTTGCGCGCGTCGTGGATGGCAACGGCGATTTGCCCGGTGTCACTGAGCGCTGCAATTCCAGCACCCTTACCTCCAGATGGGCGCATGACGATAAGGTGGGGGCCGTCAAACTCGTCCCGAGTGTCGTTATCCCAGCCTGCAAGATCCGCAGCAAAACGAGCTACAACGTTCTGGTCGGGATGCATATCTTCGGAAGGCTGACAAGAGTCCGCATAGGACAGGGCGGTTTTTTCCACACTGTCGATCAAAACGCGGCCAGATGCAAAACGCCTGGCACCGTCAAAAAACTCTTGTGCCAGAAGTGTTTCTGTATCTTCCATCTGAGCTGGCAGAGGCTCGTCCTCCGTGAGCATCTCCACATCCGGCACCACCGAAACAATCGGTTCAGCAGACAGTTCGATGGCCGCGCAGGCCCCTACGATTTCACTGTAGGTCAAGCCAACGTCGTCTGCCTCAAGATCTGAATCCGGCTTGCCGGACATCATTTCAAGCGGGGCAGGGGCGTTTGCGATGTCAGACACAAGTTGAGCCAGTTTTTCGACCAACTCACCGCGCCCTTCGGTTTCGAAGTCAGGCTTCGGTCCAGTCGGCACCTGGAAAACATCTGTGACACGTGAACTGTTCACTTCGATGGCCAGACACGCGCCATTAGAAGCCGTGAATTCCAGCCGACGAGGTAGAACAGTACCACGAATAGCATGCAAAACAGCGCTACGCCTCGCTGCAGCGGACTCGCCCGCGATCGTTACCGCTGGTGACAGCCGCGCAACCGAGGACCGCCCGATGTCTTCGAGCATGTCCAGAATGTCAGTGTCCATCATACCGTGACCCCCTCTGGTCCCGTTCAAACTGCGGCCGCGACCGGCCCCAGACTGAGATGTGATTTTGTAAGCGCCAACCCGACATTTGCGCTGTTGCGGCAGATATAGCAGACCACGTGATCAGGATATTCCTTGGTCCGCAGGAAAATATTAAGGCGATCTTTTGAAAACACTGCGATTTCCCCAAACCCAGTGTTTTCCGACTCTTCGCCCCCGGCCTGACGCAAAAGCGCCTCGAACGCAGCCACACCGCGCCCTTGAAACAGGTTGGCCACAGCGATGGCCAACGTATCCAGAGATTCCGTGCTGTCTGGCTCCGAAACGCAACTGCCCAGCAACATCCCGGTTTCCATATCGACATACCCGGCTGCGATGCAGTCGGGTATTGTTTCGATCGCTGTGCTCAAGGCGTCCTGAATAGACATTTAAGTCCTTGTTTTTATTAATGTGTTTCTGTTAGATTGATTCGGCTTTCATTACAATACGTGCCACTCTGCTGCGCTGTTCTCTTTGGCTTTTGGAATGGGTTGCAATGCGTCCTTTGTCTGCTTTTCGCTGTGTTCGATCGCGATTTGGTCGAACTCTGCCAAAAACGCTTTGAACACGCTTCTGAGCCCATCTGCATCCTTGGGCAGATCCGCGCTGTTCGCAATCTCACGCCACATGTCCGATGCGCTCAGGGGTGAGCCAACCGCGACCTCTGGCAATTCCCCAAGCACTGCAATATTCGCGTCCACCTGATCCGGCAAGGCAGCTTCAATCAGCCCGCTGGTTTCGGGCTCCGGTTCATAATCGTCGGCATTGTTTCCGGGTTGGGCTGCCATCAAAGCGGCAATAGACGAAACCGAGACTTCAATCCCACGATCTTCAGGTTCTTCGACGTCTCGGATGTGATCCACCGCAGCGTCCTCATCCAACGTTTCGTGTTGCAAGTTTGTGTTCAACGAAGCCAGAACATCCTCAGATGTATCTTCCTCGTCAGCCGCAGCGCTGACGCCTTCTATGTCGGTGCTCTCGTCAAGAAGATCGTCAGTTTCATCGTCTAAATCGGTACCGCCTGACAAGTCGAATTCATCGACGGTGTCATCCAACCCGGCCACACTGGTCAGTTCCAGCGGATCATTCGATGTGTCCTTAAAAAAGGCACGTAGATCATCGCTTGTATCTGGTTCTTCCAGCGTCGGCGGCTCGGGTTCCGAGACCATTTCGGCCCGCAAACGCTCGGCCTCTTCCGCGTTGATACGCACGCGTTCGGCTTCGTCCGTGCGTCGTTCCACTCTGGCGGGGCGAACGGGAAAGCTTGTGACGACCGCAGCATCATCCTGTTCTGACTGAGCTACCGAGTCCACTGGGTTGACCAACCGCAACGGTGCGGCTTCTGACTGTACCTCTCCGTCCGATTTCCGCGCTGGCCGCACGGGTTGCACTTTCGGCGCATCCGGTTGACTCTTGTCGATCTGATACCGGGCCAGTTGGTCGGCGCGGTTTTCCATGATCTGCTCTGTGATCTCAAGGAAGCTGTCGATCATCTTTCCGCCGCCGCTACGCGACCACATTTCGGCGTCACCGGTTTTGTCGCGGGCGACGATCGCATCGCGCGCAGAAAACAGAATGGACCGATTGAACAAGTGGCCCGCTTCACGGTTCACGCGGCGCAGAACTTTTTGACGGTCTTTGATGTTCAGCGCATCCGCCCGTGTGATCAAAAGCAGCGAGTTGTGCTGTAGGCGTTCGGGCAAGGAAACCCAAGTCGCACGCTCGGTCTCGCGCCAGGCTTGGGTCGCATGGGTGCACCACAAGACACCATTTGCCTGGCCAACGGCGCGTTGCCAAACATCAGTTGAGATTTTTGGATCCGAGATACCGGGGGTGTCGATCAGGTCGACCGCCTCAAGAATGTCGGCTTCAAGAAACACACGTATGAACTGTGCATCGTTGACGCCAACGCTCTCAAGATCGTCCAGCTCAATGACTTCAATGCTTCCGTCGTGACGTTTGACGTAAGGAGCGCGATTGCCCCAGCTAAACCAGACCGGCGGCAACTGGGTCGCGGTGACCTGCGTCGGCAAGGTCTGCGTTCGCAGCAGAAAGTTCATCAACGTAGACTTGCCGGCGCTGAATTCGCCCATCAGGGCAAAAACCGGCTTGCGGCGGGACCAATGCTCGATACGTTCCCATGCCTTCGGTGAAACAAAGCGTGTTTGTGAATCTTTTGCCATTTTTCTACTTATGCCGCTTCGTTGCTTAGATCTTTTAGGATGTCACCCAGAATCTCATCTTTGGATTTCTGAGGCTGCAAACCCGCCATCGCCGCTGCAGTTTGGCCTGCATTTTTGTCAGCCGATGCCGAAATGCTCAGCAGTGTTTCTTTCTGCTCGCGCATGAAGTCCGTCAGAGTTGCGCGGACGTTTTCAAGCACCGCGGCAATCTGGTTTTCTTCAATGTCCTTGGTGATCGAGTTGGCTTCGGACGCGATCAGACGTGTGTAGTCTGCAGCATAAGCCTCGAACCCTTTGCGTCTTTGCCACCATCGACGCCACCAGGTGCTTTGCAAATCCAGCGCGATGGTCCGGCCAATGCCCAGCGGAGGTGGAACACGGGGTACGATGGGTGCTTCGATGCTGAATTCACCCAGATGATTGCCCAGAATCTTGTGATACAACGCTTCGACATCCGCAGCTGCGGTGGCATATAGCGCCCCGGCGTCTTTGCGCATCGCGCGGGCAAAGCTGAAATAGGCTGCCTTTTGCAGCGTCCGCAAGCCCGCAGGGTCGTATTGCCACGTACCTTGTTCGCCGTTTTTCTCAAGATGGGCGATCAAAGAGTCTGTTGCGCGTTTGACAAAGCTGGATTCAGCCGAGTTCAGACGTTCCAGCACTTTGTCGCGCAAGGCATTTGTCAGTTCTGCCGCTTTCTTTTCATATTCCGCCGACACGGTGTTGATTGCGTCTTCTGGTGACACGCCGTCCAGGTCTCTGGTAACACCTTCACCTTCGGACAGGTTTTTCGCGACTGCTGTAGCTCGGATTTGGCTTGCTATATTACGTGCACGGTGGCGTACACGGTCCATCAGCCGTGTTCCTGCGCCTTCGGCAATACGCTCATTGATAGCCAAAAGCAGATCGGGCAGGCCGGACAGGGCCCAAATCTTGTCCAGCGATGCCGCTTGATCACCGAAACCTGCGGCCAAGTAGAATGTGTTCAGCGCTTCGCGCGCCTCTTCGGTCAGAATGTCCGGGTTTCCGGTCAAGGCTGCTTCGGCCCACAGAGCACTGCCAAACACGACGCTTGTATTGGTGTCGATATTGTTTTGCTTCAGTGTATCCTGAATGCGATCGCGGATTTCAGGAACTTGGTTGACGGGATCAGAAAGCTCATCGATGCGGTTAACGAACAGGACAATCTGGCGGTTTTCGAACTGCGCAATAATACGCATCAAAGCCATGTCCATTGTGGTCAGCGCCTGGCTTGCAGCCAGGACGACTACACAAACCTCAGACCCGCGCAGACTGCGCAGCGTGATCTGTTCGCGCACCATGAATGTATCGTTGACACCCGGCGTGTCGCACAGCTTCAGCGCGATGGGATATTGCGGAATATCCATGTAAAGCTCAGCCGATTTTGTGACGTCGGCAAATCGACCGGTTTTCGGATCAATATCCGGATCATCTTCGTCGCCAAGGCAAACATAGCGTTGGATCAGTTCTTCGTCGAAGTGATCGTACTGATGGCTCTGACCCAGGATCAGGTCAAAATGCTTGCCAAGGCGTTCTTCTGATTTGGCTTTCATTTCGCCAATCTGACGGCGGATGTCATCCATTTCGTCATCTGCACCAGCCCGGTTCGCAAGTTCGCCTAAACGACCGCCGCCGACCATCAGGTTGTCCCATTCCTCCTGCTCAAAGAATGTGAACTTGGCTTTGGTGTCGCCTGGCGGGCGTGTGTTGATGTTCAGGGTCGTGACCACAGATGTCCACGGGTTGACGTCCGACGGCAGCAGGGCAGGGCGCCCGGCCAGAATATTCACAATGGATGACTTGCCTGCTTTGACTTGGCCCACCATTGTGATGCTGGCGGTGAAATTTTCCATCCGCGTCTTGAGGGTCGCCAGACGTGCCGAGGAGCGCGCATCAGCCACCTCAGTCAGTTGATCGATCTGCGCCGTCAGCGACGTCATGGCAGAGGTCATCGGTGCCAGTGCTTCGTTGCCGACAGACAAAAGGTGATCGTTGCGCGCCATGCTTAACCTCCGGTTCCCGTAGCAGCAATCTGGGGTTCATGCGACACGCGCCCCGCAGGGATGCTTGTCAGAGTGTCGATGCGCGCGATCAAATCCAGGGCATTGCCCAGAATCTCGGCCTCGGCACGCGGGGAAATGGTTTCGTAAGCTTTGGAGTCCGCCAAGACTTCGATCGAGCTGAACCGGTCACCGTTCTCAAGGCACGCGACACGACGTCCAGTGGGAAACCCATGTGACTTCGCGACAGGTAATGGCATTCTGGCATTCGCCAAAAGATAATGTTCGCCCGAGTGGGTGCGCAGCGAAATGCCAAAGCCAGTATTGGGATGATCTCGGTTCAGTGTCTTGAGCTCGCCAAGAAAGCTCTCGCGAGCAAAGAAGACAGCGTCTTGCTCGGCGGCAACGGTAGGGTTTAGATCGGTCACAGCAGAAAACCTTGTACTGGAGTTGAGCAGAAAACTCGTACCGATGCCAAAGTGGCGAAAAAGACTCATTAACTCCTTTCAACCAAAAAGACCCTTCAAGGCGGTCTTATTTTGACGCGAATAAGATTTTTTGGCGGTTGAAATGTGGCGGCTTCATGGCGAGCCTCGCAAAAGAATGCCTCAACCCATACGAGCATAGCAATTTTCTTCTCTTACCGTGCCTGCTGTCGGCAACTATGTAGAGCCTTTGAGTATGTTGTGTGGTACGTAGATTACTAAATCATTGACTAGTATACATTAATTTGGATGGAATGCTGTTCAGGAACTGTGTTGAGAGTTATTTGTCAGCCTCGCAAGAATGAATTGCGCCTCACCGCTGAAACCAAAGTAGGAAACACTCTCTTTGATCGCTCAACGTAAACGCGTCAGCGAGGATGGCGAAAAACTGCGGCTTTCGAATGGATCCCGCGAAGAATAAGCATGGAAGAAACGGCTCAAGGCGACCAGAAATTTCCGTGAACTTAGTTCATGTCGCTTTGTGGGGTTTCAAATCGACCTTGTTTACTTGTGCTCCAAGTCAGAGCGACAGGCATGGTACAACCTAGGCAACAAAGTTCACATTTAGCCCAATTTACCTCTCGCACTCGGACGCAAGCTTTGTTATCAGCGCCCCAGTCTGGCGCTACGGCGCTTGGTTGCGGGTGTGGCGAAATTGGTAGACGCACCAGATTTAGGTTCTGGCGCCGCAAGGCGTGGGGGTTCAAGTCCCTCCACCCGCACCAAAGAATTGAATAAATTTAATACATATTAGATACTTAGTTGAAACCAGTTGTTGTCGGCCCCACTAACAGGCCAACCTTAGTCTCGCCGTAGTCTGCGGATTGTCGGTAAAGTCAGCAATGAGCCCTGGAGTGAGCTGCTCACAAGTCTTCGAGAACTCCATCAGGGTGTAACGGTAGTTGTTTGCACTTCACCGAATGGTGAAATTTGGATTAGTCACTAACTATTACTCTGGAATGGCGCATGTTGCCGCCTGCCAACGGATGTACGAGGCGCCAAAGCGGATATTAGGAAATACCAGGTTTAAGTCCTGCGTTATGGACATTCGCGGCGACCTGCTTGAACGCCTCCTTTGCGGACCAAACTGCCGTCCATCGCTTGCTCTTTTATGCTGCAAACGAGGGATGACCAAATTGCGTATTGAAGAACCTCAAGAAGTTGCCGAACTGGTTAACACTGAGGAGATCCCAGCAGCCTCAAGGTGTCGTGACTTAGCATGCGGAAACCTAAGCCACGATTTCAGACGATTCGGCCAGTGCGACACGCGCGGTTCCAGCTTCGCCTGCCTTGTCATCCCGCAGTGGTAGTGACAAGGTTCACGGCGGTACCTTCGGTGTAAGACGGCTCAGATCGCAATTAACTTGCGGGTGTGAGCGGTTGCCACAACATCAAGAGTCACTACCCATCAATAAGACGAGGGAAGATCCCAAATGCAACCTGCACTTTTTCTTCACATCCAGAAGACTGCCGGAACATCGGTTCAGGAGATGGCGCGCGCCGTGTACGGGAACGACGCGGTCTGTAGTCATGGCGACTTCCTGACAATCGGGCGTGCCGGCTGCGAGGCTTACGATTTTGTTTCCGGCCATTTTGGTGTCGCCTTCGCCAAGCCGCTTCTGGAAGGCAGGTATACCTTTACGTTTCTACGCGACCCAGTTTCGCGGATTGTGTCACTTTATTCATTCTTGTCAAAGCAGGATGCCGATAAAAGCAAGCTTGCGGAAGTTGCGAAACGCCATGATCTGAAGGGTTTCGTTACGCGGGCGAAGGAGCCCGAATTTGCACCGCATATCTGGAACCACCAAGTCTGGCAGCTTTATCACGGCTGGGTCTCGTACGACATGGGACAGGACAAGGACGGAAAGTACATTACCAATTTCATCGATCAAGACGAAGACAGCCTGCTTGAGGGTGCGCGGGCCAATCTCGCCCTGTTCGATTATGTCGGATTCGCCGATAGTTTCGACAGCGATATCCGAAAGATCTTCAGGGACCTAGGTGCAGGCGAGATCGAGGTGCCGCATTCGAACGCCTCGTCTTCGACCGCAATGGTTCTGGACGGGGAAACGCGGGCGGCAATCGAAGAGATGACGGCATTGGACCGGCAGCTTTATGAGGGCGCTCGGGCGGTTAAGGCCTACGGTTGATTGGTGGCTCGAGGTTTCCTGCTCACTGCCCGCGAGGCCATTGAGGACAGCCGCAAACCATTCAATTCAATGGCACGAAACGTGACTTCCACAATCGCCATGAGGCAGATCATGACTGTCAAACTTGTCACAAGGAATGCGGGAGAACCGAGTCGAGACACGAAGAAATCGTGGATCATGTAAATCTGGTCGCGGAAATAGAACAGGAAGACTGGATGACAAAGATAGATACTGAAACTGCGATCGCCGAGATATCTCATTAGGCCGTTCGAAAGAAGCCAGCTGGGACGCAGATATTGCCAAGCGGTTAAAATCGCGAAAATGATGCCAAACACCAACAGGTCTGGCCGCACGATCCGCCAATCGGGAACAAAACGAAGGGCTTCGGAAACCCATAGCAGTATCGCGATCGAGATACCCGCAAAGATTGAGACGGTTCGGTGAGCAATTGTCTCTAGTTGGGTGTACCAGTTGATAAAGAAGAACGTGACCATTCCAAGCGCAAAAAACCAAAGGTTTGACTGGAAGGAGAAATAAGCCCAAGGGGGAGAACGCCCAGTATCAAGATCGATGTTTCCAATAATGATTCGGGATACGAGGCTAACGGCCAATGCCACGATAAGTAGCAATATCGCCCGGCTAGTTCCTGTCAAGGCGATCAGCAGAAATGGAAAAACTGCATAGAATAGCATCTCAACCCCAACCGTCCATCCAGCCCAAACCATCGACGCGTGCGGAACCAACCCGAAGGTGAAAGTAATGTTGGCAAAGATTTGCCAGTCGGGTGAGATAATGCGACCAGCGCTCAGATACTGCCTTAGCAATTCCGAAGCCAGAACCGCATAGAACAGTGGGGCGATCCGGAAAAAGCGTTTGATCGCATACTGAACCAGCCAATTCGGTTGCCCGATCCGCCGAACATTGGTGTAGGAAAGAGAGAACGCGCTAAGAACGAAGAAGAGAAACACACCGTGTCCGAAATGGGTTGTTACAAACCAGAGCCAGTCGGGCACGTCGATCTTGATTTGCCGGTTTATGTGAAACAGTACAACCGAAACGGCTGCCAAACCCCTTAGCCCCAGAAGCGCCGGCATTGTGCCGCCTGCCGCTGGGTTAGAAGGTGTGGGGCGGTCGTCGCCAAGCGTGTTAAAGAGGTTTATTTTTGGCAATCGACTCAAGATCTTTCTCTCTGACGGGGTCCGTGCACTAACAACCAAGAAGGCCTTGTCTAGTCAAGTTGGTTAATTGGGCAAATCGCGCGGTTGGGTACTTGGGTCGTGGCACCCATCAGGGCCAGCGGTCGCATACACCGCGCGAACAGGCCGGACACAAGACCGCTTCTGACAAATGCCAATCACCCCAAAAGTTCTTGCTTTTCAGGAGCCATCCATACGGGACAAAGCTGACGCCGACGACTTTCAAGCCTTTAGTAGCCTGCAGCCAAACACCGGCATTGGTTATTTTCGCAGTGGTTGGCTGTTGGAAGGCTACTGGGCTGTAGGCATGAAAGCTGAACAAACGAACTGGGTATCCTTACAACTAGGGTT
>NZ_WVRJ01000012.1:0-166325 GCF_013110855.1 Ruegeria sp. HKCCD4884 | reverse complement strand
CACACTCAGCCTGCGCCGCACCAGCTACGCCCATGGATACCGCAGCACTCGCCGCGAGCAGCTTAAAGTTCATTCAAAATCTCCCTAGTTGGTCACGCCCCAGCGCTTGATGGCCGTTTGGGCTCTACGGATCAAAAGGTTTCACAGATTCTGGCGGCGCTCGAAAACAAATCTTCTATTTCGAAAAAATGGTACTATTACTTTTACGCGATCGAACTAAGAGTTTTCGAATTTCGGTAGGAAGGAACGACAAAAATGCGTCGACAGTCTGCAGTTAAAGACCTGAGCCTGCGTTGGCTGGAACTGTTTCAGATCTGCGCGCATAAGGGGTCGTTGCAGGCGGCGGCCAAGGAAACCGGTCTGACTATAAGTACCGTTTCGCATCATTTGCGCAACCTCGAAGACCATCTGGGTGTCGAGCTGTTTAACCACTCTCGCAGGCCTATGGTGTTGACACCGAAGGGAGAGGTTTTTCTACGCAATATTGACCAGGCTCTCTACGCAATTCGAAAAGCCAAGGCCGAGGCGTCAGCCGGAAGCATTGCTGAAGCAAGCCTGTTGCGCGTCGGGTCGGTCGAGGATTTCGACAGTGACATAATGCCTGAACTGGCCGTGTTCCTGTCGCAGCACATGCCAAGCTGCAACTTCATGTATCTGACGGATTCAAGTCACACGATAGCAGACATGTTGCGTGACCGGCATCTTGATCTGGGGATCACAACCTCTTCGAATGAGCGTATGCGCGACCTGCAGGAACGGCCTTTGCTGCGCGATCCGTTTGTAGTCGTTCTGCCACGAGGGTGCGACGCAGCTGTAGACAAAATCGT
This sequence comes from Ruegeria sp. HKCCD4884, assembly GCF_013110855.1. Taxonomy (NCBI): domain Bacteria; kingdom Pseudomonadati; phylum Pseudomonadota; class Alphaproteobacteria; order Rhodobacterales; family Roseobacteraceae; genus Ruegeria; species Ruegeria sp. HKCCD4884. The sequence goes on along the minus strand of NZ_WVRJ01000012.1, from coordinate 165,498 downwards.
AAAGGGCCAAACCACCCTACCCTTTCTGAGATTCTCGGGAAATCTGATCATTGCACGGCAAATCGAGTCGCAGATGCGCCGTCTTGGCTTATCCCCTGCGTCCAATTTCGAATGCAGCAACAACCAGACGTTAATGGCAATGGTCGCAGCCGGGGCGGGATGGACCATCACAACGCCATTGCTGTTTTCCCGCGCCAAACGGTTTCAGAAAAAACTCAGCATGCATCGCTTTCCCGGCAAGAGTTTTTCGCGCAGTTTGTCCATTGTTGCGACACCTGATTGTTCCCGGTCGTTGCTGGAACTGGTAGATGGCAAGATGCGAGCTCTGATCACCGAGCACGCCATTTCCCGGCAGACCCAAAGCAGGGCTTGGCTGGCCGAAAGCTTCCGGCTGATCACCTGACAGAGCTGACCTAGACGAACAGCTTTTTTACCACGGGTTCAGAATATTGAACCGCGCGAATTTGGCGTTCCCGATCCGATGTCAGGTATTTCGGCTTGTGTTCCACTAAAGTTCGCAGCTTTTTGCGGATTAAGAAGTTTTGATGGCGACTGGCTGGAACAGGCGCTTCTGTAACGCCGTTGCTTAAGACAACCAGCCGTTCAGGCTTCTTTGTTCCGGTCTGTCTGACGTCAGCACCAATGGGACAATTTAGCTCGATTTGATAAGAGAGGGTTTCTGGCTCATCGTAACTGCCAAGGAGTGGCGATGAGAAAGAAACCCGGAACCAAGCAGAGCCACGGCGATAAAGTTGTCAAAAACATCCGCCGCGCTGCGCGCAAGCAATATACAGCTGAAGAGAAGATCAGGATCGTGCAGGACGGTCTGAAGGGCGAGGACAGCATTGCGAAGCTGTGCCGTCGAGAGGGCATCGCCCCATAGGCACAACAATAGGCGACATGAGCGCCATTGAACCGACCTGTGAATATATCCGGGAACGGCAGTTCCTTCACCGTCGTCAAGTGATCCAATCTGGATTTACTGGCCGACGCCCGCCACCAAGTGCCCTCAAGGATCAAAACATCCGGAATGCCTCCAAGCGGCGGACCCAAGGCGTCAAACCAAACAGAACTCTCGAAATCCAATATTGCCAAACCGCTACATCCCAACCAGTTATCAAAATCCACACAAGAATACTCTTAGCTGAAAAGAGCTCAACTTGAACTGCGCGCGCTGGATCCGGAGGGACTCTGCCCGGCGCTAAAATTAAAAATTGTGTAAATCTAAATTTGGCGAAGAGTCGCGCAACTGAAACGGTTGGTTGCTCAAAACATCAATTAACCCACTGACCTATGGCGATTTTTTGCGTAGCCATGCGCTGATCTGGGCTCTTATCCGCGCAGAACAACCCGTTAACAAACTCTTAACGTTTTCCGAACATCTGAGTTGTTACGCAAGTTAGGCCCGACACCACCGGGCGAACTGAGCCGCAGCACTTTGGCCAAAAAGACAAGATGGGAGTCTTTGAAAATGAGCAATGGAACATACGGAGGGTTTCGCGATGATTTACGTGCGTTTGAATCCGGTTGGGACCGCGAACGCTATGACTCCGGGAACATTCAGGACTGGCAATTGAACCAATGGGCCGGGGGCGAAGTCACCGACTTTTATCCAAGCTACTCCAGTTGGTCGGACCTGACCGCCGAAGAATGGGATGCCATGTCCTACCGATCCATGAACTCACTGGGTTTTGTGGGGTATCAGTTCGGTGAGGCGCTGTTAATCGACCTCGGGTATTACACAGACGACGTCTATTACGGGAACGGCGCAGCTTCGAATACATGGGATGGAAACTGGACCGGCAAGAACGGCGTGAACTCGCTTGAGGACTTTATGACAGAGGCCGCACAGGAGCGCGCGATCCAAGAGGCGTTCGGGTATAACCTTCAGGTGATCGAAACCGGTTTGGGCTATCAGGGCGAGAGCCTAGACGACTACATCGGGACCACGCGGACTTACATCGACAACGGCCAGGAAGTGACCGTCACACTGACCATGACGGGTATAATGGCAGCTGCGCACTTACGCGGCGCGTGGGGAACCCTTTCTCTGCTACAAGGCGGGGATGTCTCTGTCGATGAATATGGCACATCCATTCTGCGCTATATCGACCAGTTCGGCGGCTATGACGCCCCTTCGCTTGAAGAGGCCATCCAGGCCTATACCGATGGCATTTTGCCCACAGAAACCGGAGGTGGAACGGACGGCGGAGATGTCTCTCCTCCCTCCGAACCACCAGCGCCGACCGACCCCGCCGGGAACGGCACTGCAAATACCGACGAAAGCGCGGCGGATGTGGTCATAACATGGGCGTGGGGCACGGATGTCACAATTCCGGACTTCGACCCGGCGACGGATACGATATTCATCTCGTGGGTGGGTGCCGATGCGTTGGACGTAAGCGAGGTTACCGGATCGGTCGTGTTTGCCATCCCGTCCAACAACCAATCCACCACGTTGAGCGGCGTAACTCTTGCAGATTTGAGCCCTGCAAACTTCACCATTCTGGACAGCACCGCAGCAACCGAAGTGCTGGGTCTGGTGGGGTCGGATGACATAAACCCCGGCCATGACGGGCATGGAAGTGAAGGTGGCCATGAACATCAACACATGCATGTTACGCTCGATTTGGCATCCGACACGCAGGTGATTGAAGGTTTTATGCCGGGGATGGGCGATGTTATCGAGCTGGGCCAGGACGTAACGGCCGAAAGCTTTGCCATATTTGAAGAAAGCGGAGATGCTCTGGGTCAGACCGTCCGCATCGAATTGACCGTTGGCCAAACGACCAAACAGATCATTTTCACCGGATTTGGTTTGTCGGATCTGGACATCAGCAACTTTTCGATCCCGGATCAGGCGGTTCTGAACGAGGTCTCCTCGGCGTTGGGTCAAATCGTCGTCACCCCGGGTGCGGGAGAAGGCTATGATCTGAGTTACGATTCTGATGGGTCGAACCCCCCTGCCTCGACAGGAGCAACAGCCACGGGTGGCATCAAGTACAGGGCCGATAGCAACGCCGATGACATTACCGGGTTCCGCCCCGGCACGGATCAGTTGGATTTTGGCGGAACCTCGGTGCATGGGATGATCGTCACCAAGTCACCGTCGGGCGAGATTGTGATCGACAGCCCGTGGTCGGACGCAGCGCAAATTGTACAGGGCGTCACCTATCAGGATGTCACCATCGACGATTTCGGCGTGGTTGGAAACGAACACTTCCGTCAAGACATGGGGGGTGTTGTCAGTTGGGAACAAGGTGTTGGTCCACGTGACGCTAACGCGGTCTATGTGCGTAGCCACGAATATGGCGTCCACGAAGTGATTGACGGTTTCGATCCGACCACCATGAAGATCAGTTTTCTGTATTTCGGCACGCGCGAACGACTGAGTGTCAAGGACACGAGCGAAGGTCTGGTCATATCCTCTTTGCCAAGCGGGCAGAGCGTCACGCTGACAGGGGTCACCAAGGCGGACCTGATCCCCGGAATGGTGGAGTTTCACTACGATCAGGTGATGGAGGACAACCTGGAGGTGCCATTTGGCTTCGACCAAGACGATGTAACTCTGGTTGATCGCACCATGTTGCTGACACCCGAAGCGCCCGCCGGTGCCACGACAGATGGCCATCAGACCAGAACCGGCGATCTCACCGGAGGCTCCTCTGGCACATACAATGGTGGTGGTACAGATGACGGAACCACGGACACCGACAATGGCGAGACAGCAGGCGCTGTCACATTCGGTGCAGGTGCCGATGTGGCCGAGCTAACCTGGAATTGGGGTGTTCAGACAGAGATCAACGGTTTCGACACCAGTGAGGATGTTCTGGACTTCAACTCTCTGGGTGCAGCAGATGTCACGGTAAGCGAAATCGGCGATGATCTGGTGTTTGAGGTTGTTGGTAACGGAGGCCATACCGTGACGCTCCGGGATATTCAGGCGGAGGACCTGAACCTCGGCAACCTCACCGCTGATGACTGGAACTCTATCGACGAGGTTAACAGCGCGCTGGTGAACCAGCTGGAAGCATTGGGAATGTCCATAGCCTGAAGAAGAACTCAAAACGCACTCGGCCGGTTTGCCGGTCGAGTGTTGATTTGTGAAACGGCAACCTACATTTTCCTTCAGTCAGCGGATGCTCAATGTGCAGGGGTCGTTTCTAAAGAGAGGACCCCGACCCAACCGGCCCAAATTTCTGATTGCTGAGCTGGCGGCAACGCGGCGTCTGGCAGATCCGAAGCAGACGAGCGCTCAACGTCAAGTAAACAAGTTGGCATATTCCACTCAACCGACTGGAAACAAGCCAGGGCACCCACTAAGCTCAAATCGACCCTTCAGAAAAACCGATTGAACCGTCTGCTATTTTGGGTCGTTGTGGAGCTGGAATGCGTGTCAGTGTAGGGATCGCCGTATCTATACTTGTTGCCTTGTCGATCGGCGTGTCGACCTTTGTCGTGCATTCTTTGTGGTGGACAACGGCGCGAGAAAACAGCCGCATGCTGGCGGCTGAAATCAACGGACAGATCGCCAATACCGTACGCATCGAAGTTGGGCTGACCCTCAGGTCGGCCGAGGCAGCCTGGGCGGCCGTCCGCACGATTTTCATCCAAGACGTTATCCAGACGCGCCAGGCCGACAAGCGCGAGTTTGTGTTCCTGTCGCAAATACAGGCGCAGCCCAACATCTCGTGGATCACCTTCGGCTGGCCTGACGGCAACTTCTTCGCCGCACATCGCCTGGGTGACAGCGGTCTGGAGATGATGGAAATCGATGAGAACATTCGCAACCGGATGCTTCGCAACGACCGTTATATCTTTATCCCTGGTGACATTCAGTTCGAAGAGCGGACCTTCACTGACACAGATTTCGACCCACGCGAACACGCCTGGTATCGCAACTTCATCGACCGCGATACACCGGATTGGATCGAGGTCAGGGATCTGCCGGGAAGCGACAAGACCCTATATGCCTTTGCAGGTCCCATCGACGTACGCCGCCAACGGCAAGGCGTGTTGACGGTAGCAATTGATACCGACCGCCTTTCCCGCTTTCTGGGATCGCTGCGCCCCGGAGAGTTCGGCGCGGCCTTTATCATCAACGCAGACGGCAAAGTGATTGCCATCCCGGACCCCGAGGCGGACGAAATCACACCGGCTCGGATGGGCGAAGGGGAGCTCTATGAGGTTGCCAAAATCTCGGGTGAGAAGCTGATGGCCGATGCAGAAAACAAAACGCCCGGGCCGGTGACGAAACGGATCGTTTTTGAGGATGTGCCCTATGCGGTGGCGTTGACGCCTCTTGGGTTCTATGGCTGGCGGGTCGCCACTGTGATCCCGGAATCAGCCTTTCTGTCGGGCATCGACAAGACCCTGCTAAACCTGGTTTACATCCTGCTTGGCGTCGTCGTCGTGGCAATTGGCCTGGCCATCTGGTTCGTCCGCCGGGTCGTTGCAAACCCACTGTCCCGCGTGGCCGAAGACCTCAGTCGGATCGAACGTTTTGATGTCGAACAGGTTTCGCGCAGGCCCTCGCGGCTGAAAGAGCTTGAAAACCTGTCCGCGGCAACGGCCAGTATGGCCGCGGGCCTGTCGGCATTCCGCAAATACGTACCAACCGATCTGGTCCGCATGCTTGTGGCGGAAGGTATCAAAACCCAACCCGGCGGCGAGACCAAACAAATCTCGGTTCTGTTTTGCGATGTATCGGGGTTCACAGGTCTGACCGAAAAGCATGGCCCCAAGATTGTCGAACTTATGGAGCCATTCTTCAGTGCCGCGACAACAACCATCGAGCGTCACGACGGAACCATCGACAAATTCATCGGTGATGCGGTTATGGCATTCTGGGGTGCGCCGCGACAAAATCCAGACCATGCCGAACATGCCTGCCGCGCAGCACTCGAACTGGTGGATGTGGTCGAATCCTCCAGTTTGCAGAGCCAATCCGACAACGCGCTGCATGTCAGGATCGGGTTGAACAGCGGAGAAGCGCTGGTTGGAAATATCGGTTCCGAACAGCGGCTGAACTACACCGCAATCGGCGACGTGGTGAACGTCGCCAGCCGTCTTGAAGGGACAAACAAAACCTACGGCAGTGCGATCATCATTGGCCCCGAAACACGGCAAGAAGCAGGTAATGCCATTGTCGTACGCGAGCTGGACACAGTTGAGATACAAGGCCGTTCTGAAGTGCTGGTGGTGTATGAGTTGATCGCTATGGCGGACAGTTTCAAAGGATCGTGCGACTGGATTGATGCCTATGAGACCGGGCTGTCGCATTTTAGGGCCAGTCGTTTCCCAGAGGCCATCACCGCATTTCAGACTGCTGACACATTGCGCGGCGGCGACATGGCATCACAAGTGATGATCAAGCGCGCAGCTGCCTATGAGGCTCGCGCTTCATAACCGGGAGTACTGCTCAAAAAACGTTTGGTCGGACAAGTAAGGTCCATTGCCATCGATGCAACGCAACCGACAAATGCAGTCGAACCGGCTTAACGGTCCCTCATGGAAAGCCTGCCTTTGTATGCGCATGTTTGACACGCATACTTCATAGAAGTATTTTCGCGTATACGGAGGCCCAAAGATGAACGCGCAGACGCGAAAGCCAACAAATCTGTCGCTTGATAGTGCGTTACTTGCAGAGGCAAAAGCGCTGAAAGTAAACCTGTCCCGTGCAGCCGAGGAAGGCGTGCGCGCTGCTGTTGCCACGGCAAAGTCTGAACTATGGAAATCAGAAAACGCGGCTGCGCTGAGAAGCTCAAATTCTTATGTTGAGCAGAACGGCCTTCCTCTGGAAAGCTTCAGGCAATTCTGATGCCGAAATACGATGTTTTCCCGAGCCCTTCAGGGGATGGGTTTCTTTTGGATATTCAAGCAGATCTACTCAGCGACTTGAATACTCGCGTTGTGGTGCCACTGTTGCCCAAATCGATCGCGCCCAAACCAGCGACGCGGTTAAATCCGGTTTTTGAAATCGAAGGTATGCCTGTCGTGATGGTAACCCAATTCATGGCGGCTGTTCCCGTTGGGCTACTAAAGTCGCAGGTGTGCAATCTGAACGACGATTTTGAGCAAATCACCGTCGCGGTCGACATGCTGATGCAAGGGTTTTAGTCCGATTTTGCTCCGATCGCGGTATGATTTTTAGGGCCGTAGGAAATGAGAAAGCAATTAATCTGGGGATAGACCCCCGCAGCCCCCAGAAACTGTAATTTACACCACGTTACCGCCCGGTGCAGGGCGCGGCAAAGCAATTGGACTTCAGGACCGAAACTCCGGCCAAGACCTTGCATCGGACCAAATCGGTCATGCTTCAAATCGCGACCGAAAAAACCCCCAGCCGATGTGAACCAGCTGGGGTTGTTCGTCAAGTTGGTTGCCTCGGATCGGGGTAATGCTAGAGCGTAGAGGAACGATCATATGTGGTCGGTGGAATTCCTGTCTGACACGTTCGCGGCATCGCACCGGCTCCGTATCCTCAGGGCTAGCTATGACTGTTGTCAGAACGCCTGATCGTATTCATGGCTGCTCGCAGGAATGCTATTGACCCGAGGGGTCAATGCCGACCGTTTGCGCATGGCGATCAATCGACAACGCTGACAGCTTTGTACAACCGGCGAAATCGTTGCAATCGTTCAGACAAAGCGGCCATCTCGTCAGGTTCAAACCTGTCAGGTGTCGACGGCTGAACTGCAAGATCGGCCTCTTGCAAAGCACCAACACCGCAGGCCGCAAGACGGGCAGCGCCAAAGGCTGGACCTGAATCGGACCCTAGTGAGCGCACGATGGGTTTCCCCGTGACCGTGGCGATCAGGCGCAATAACAGATCTGACTGGCTGCCCCCTCCGATAGCGGCCAATTCTGGCAAGCTGTCAATTGTATCGCCGAAACTCTGTGCCGCGTCAGCAAAGCAAAATGCAATTGCTTCTACCACAGAACGACAGATTTCAGCGCGTGTTGTCGAATCCTCAAGACCAAAGAAGCTCGCGCGGATATGGGGATCTCCTAAGGGACTTCGCTCGCCAGTCAGGTAAGGCAGGAAGATCGGCAAACGCTCTCCGCTGGCCGTTTCGGCAAGGGCAACAACCTCGGCAGCGGAAAGCCCCAGCTGCCCACCTATCCACGAAATTGGCCGCGCACCGTTTAGCATTGCGGCCATTTGATACCAACGGCCCGGCAACGTGTGCGCAAATGCGTGTACATAACGTTCAGGGTTGGGTTTGTATTCGCGATCTGCCACGAACAGTTGGCCGGATGTTCCCAGTGAGATAAACCCACGTCCCGGTTCGGTAGCCCCCAGAGATACAGCACCTGTTGCCGCGTCACCTCCTCCGGCCACCACAGGAACACCCGCCTTCAACCCGGTTATCGCGGCAGCTTGTGCTGTTACACTTCCTATAACGTCGGTGCCGTCAAAAATCGGTGGCAACCAGCTGGGTAAGACGCCAGTGGCCTCAGCAATACCGACATGCCAGTTGCGCGCGGCCTGATCCAGCCAAAGTGTTCCCGCAGCATCTGAGGTATCGGTTGCCAATTCTCCATGCAGGCACAAGCCGATATAATCCTTGGGCAGCAGCATATGAGCGAGACGCGAATAGTGTTCGGGTTCATTCTGTTTCAGCCACGAAATCTTGGGCGCTGTAAACCCTGGCAGCGGAAGAACACCTGCGATCTGCCCAATTTTCGACTGGACCGCGCGCAGTTCGTCGCATTCTCGCGCTGATCTGCTGTCATTCCAAAGGATTGCCGGGCGGATCGGACGCAGATCGTGGTCCAGCAACACAGCCCCATGCATCTGACCAGACAAACCGATGGCTTTCACGCCCGACAGCATGGCTTGTCCGGAAAGTTGGTTCAATGCGTCGCGTGTTGCATCCCACCACAGATCCGGGTGCTGCTCGGACCATCCGGGCTGCGGCGAGGACGTGTCGATCCCTACCGAGGACGTGGCGAGAATCCGGTCGGTATCCGTGCAGACAAGTTTGACTGCTGATGTTCCGATATCAATCCCGAGATACATTCAGACCTCTTGCACCGCTCATGTCTGGCTATTGATTTTTTGTCGCGCGCAAAGAATATGTAAAAATATGATAAGATCAAGGCGGCTGGAATCCGCAGGCAGACTGGAATGACCAAGATAAAAAACATGGAAGAGTTCGCGGCCCTCAGCGGGATCTCGCGACCCACGGTGTCTAAGTATTTCCACGACCCCGACAGCGTACGCCCGACAACAAGAGCGCGCATCGAAGAGGCGCTGGAACGGTTTGACTACCGCCCGAATATCTATGCTGTGAACCAGAACCGGAAACTGACCAAGAACATTGGCATCGTCGTGCCCTATCTTGCCGATCCGTTCTTCGCTGAAATTGCCAGGTATCTGGAACAATCCTGCATTGCGGCGGGCTATCGACCGTCCCTGTTCAGCTCACACGGGGAACAAAAACTGGAAAACGAAATTCTGGACGGGCTGCAATCCATGAAACCCGCAGGGGTTTTGCTGGCACCATTGGGGCGCATCTCGGACCGATCCGCAGTCGAAAAATTCTGTGCCAATGTGCCAACCGTCCTGTTCGACAGTAACCTTGATGGTCTGGGGGCAGCTTTTGTTGGTTCGGACAATTTCAGCTTTGTTTCGCAGACCGTTGAATACATGACACGGACAGGCGAGCCGCCTTCATTCTTTGAAATGCGCACACCTGCAAACCCAAACGCAAATAAGCGACGGAAAGCCTATATTGAGGTTATGGAACGCCAGGGGTTCGAGCCTCATATCATCAAAGTCGATGGCAAAGGCTGGGCTTTTGAAGAGATTGGGCATCGGGGCGCTTTGAAAGTTCTGGCAGAGCGTGGGCTGAAGACAAACTCGGTATTGTGCAGCAATGACCGGCTGGCCATAGGCTTTCTTGCGGCCTGTTTTGAACAGGGGATTCGGGTGGGGCGCAAAGATGATTGCACGCTGCGCGTGGCTTCGAATGACGATCACCCCTTTGCAAAGTTTACGTGCCCGTCTCTGACGACTGCTGCACATGACTACGACAACGTTGCGGGGCGCAGCGTAGAGACTTTGTTCGAACTTATTGAAAATGGTGGAGAATTTGAAACACGCAGTGAAACCCTTTTTCCCGCAAGGCTGGTTCTGAGGGATTCTGCATAAGCGAATTATTTTAACGCGCGTAAAGTTTTTATTGACGGCGCGACAATTTACGATCTAGGCTCCCTGCACGACATCCAAGCTCAGGGAGGACAGGGATGTATCTGAAGCACGCACTTCGTGCGGCGACTGCATTGACTTTCGTCGCCACGGCAGCGGCCCACGCGCAATCCATTACCATCGCCACTGTGAACAACGGCGACATGATCCGGATGCAGGGCTATACCGACAAATTTACCGAAGCGACCGGCATTGATGTGGAATGGGTGACACTGGAAGAAAACGTGCTGCGTCAGCGCGTGACCACCGACATCACCACCAAGGGCGGCCAGTTCGACATCATGACCATCGGCATGTACGAAACGCCAATCTGGGGCGCGAATGGCTGGCTGGTCCCGTTGGAAGGCATGTCCGCCGAATATGACGTGGACGATATTCTGCCCGCGATGCGTAACGGCCTCAGCAACGACGGCACACTGTATGCAGCCCCGTTCTACGGTGAAAGCTCGATGGTGATGTATCGCACCGACCTGATGGAACAGGCCGGGCTGGAGATGCCTGATGCGCCGACGTGGCAGTTCATCCGTGAAGCTGCGGCAGCCATGACCGACCGCGACAACGACATCAACGGCATCTGCCTGCGCGGCAAGGCCGGTTGGGGTGAGGGCGGCGCGTTTATCACCGTGACCGGGAATTCCTTCGGTGCCCGCTGGTTCGATGAGAACTGGAAACCTCAGTTCGATCAGCCCGAGTGGAAAGAAGCGCTGACTTTCTTCGTCGATATGATGAATGAGTCTGGCCCAGCGGGATATGCGACCAACGGGTTCAACGAAAACCTCTCGCTGTTCCAGCAAGGCAAGTGCGGCATGTGGATCGACGCCACCGTTGCGGCATCCTTTGTGACCAACCCGAATGACTCGACGGTTGCTGACCAGGTTGGCTTTGCGCTTGCACCAAACTCGGAGGGTGTCGACAAACGTGCCAACTGGCTGTGGGCTTGGGCATTGGCCATCCCTGCGGGCACGCAGCAGGAAGATGCCGCCAAGCAGTTCATCGAGTGGGCAACTTCGAAAGACTACATAGAGTTGGTGGCCGAAAATGAAGGCTGGGCCAATGTGCCTCCGGGTGCACGGACCTCGCTGTATGAGAATCCGGAATACCAGAAGGTTCCATTCGCCAAGATGACGCTGGATTCGATCCTTGCGGCCGACCCGGACAACTGCTGTGCGCAACCGACGCCCTATGTTGGCATCCAGTTCGTCGCGATCCCGGAATTCGCAGGCATCGCCACGCAGGTGAGCCAGGAGTTCTCGGCAGTCTATGCCGGACAACAGACAGTGGACGAGGCGCTTGAAAAAGCGCAGGCCTTCACCGCTGAAGAAATGGAAGCCGCAGGGTACTGACGTCTTCTCCCCGCGGGTGGGCAGCGCTCTGCCCCCCGCCTCAACCCTTCCACAACCCGCGTTTTTCTCGCAGGCTAAGTTACGCCTGAACAGAGAGGTCTTGCGTCATGGCTACTCAACATTCCCGATCCGTTGCTCGCCTGATGATGGCACCTGCAGTGGTCCTGCTGCTTGGCTGGATGCTGGTGCCTCTGACGATGACGCTGTATTTTTCCTTCAAGAAGTACCTGCCCCTGCGTGGCGGTGATCTGGGATGGGTCGGGTTCGACAACTACGTCCGCTTTGTCTCGTCCAGTTCGTTTTGGCCTGCGGTTCAGGCAACGCTGATGATCGTCGGCGGTGTTCTGGTCATCACCGTTGTTCTGGGCATCCTTCTGGCGATGCTTCTGGATCAACCGATGTGGGGCCAAGGGGTTGTCCGCATCCTCGTGATCGCACCTTTCTTTGTCATGCCCACCGTGTCGGCGCTGGTCTGGAAGAACATGTTCATGGACCCGGTGAACGGTCTGCTGGCGCATCTGTGGCGTTTCTTTGGGGCCGAGCCGATCTCATGGCTGTCTGAGGCGTCGATGACCTCGATCATCATGATCGTCTCTTGGCAGTGGCTGCCCTTTGCAACGTTGATCCTGTTGACCGCGATCCAGTCGCTGGACAGTGAGCAGTTGGAAGCGGCAGAGATGGACGGCGCACCGGTCCTGAAACGCTTTTACCACATCATCCTACCGCATCTGAGTCGCGCGATCACCATCGTGATCCTGATCCAGACGATTTTCCTGCTGTCGATATTCGCCGAGATATTCGTGACCACTGGCGGCGCATTCGGCACCCGCACGCTCACCTACCTGATCTTCCAGCGCGTGCTGGAAAGCCAGAATGTCGGCCTCGGATCCGCCGGAGGTGTCTACGCCATCATCCTTGCCAATATCGTTGCGATCTTCCTGATGCGCATCGTCGGCAAAAACCTGGACGCGTGAGGAGGTAAGACCATGGCCCGCGCCGTCACAACCCGCCGCAAATCGCTGAACACTGCCCTTGCCTGGGCCGTCGGACTGCTGATCTTTTTCCCGATCCTCTGGACCATCCTGACCAGCTTCAAGACCGAGGCGCAGGCAATTGCCAGCCCACCGATTTTTCTGAACTTCAACTGGACGCTTGAGAACTATGCCATCGTGCAGGAACGATCTGATTATATGCGGTTCCTGTGGAATTCGGTCATCATCGCGGGTGGCTCGACCATACTGGGTGTGATCATCGCCGTCCCCGCCGCATGGGCCATGGCCTTCGTGCCGTCCAAGCGCACCAAGGACATCCTGCTGTGGATGTTGTCCACCAAGATGCTGCCTGCCGTCGGCGTGCTGTACCCGATTTACCTGCTGTTCATCCGGTTGGGCCTGCTGGACACGCGTGGAGGGTTGGTCGTCGTCTTGATGCTGATCAACCTCCCGATCATCGTCTGGATGCTCTACACATACTTCCGCGAAATTCCGGGAGAGATTCTGGAAGCCGCGCGGATGGATGGCGCGACACTGAAAGAAGAAATCCTCTACGTCCTGACACCCATGGCTATCCCCGGCATCGCCTCAACGGTGCTGCTGAACTTCATCCTCGCGTGGAACGAGGCGTTCTGGACGCTCAATCTGACGGCCGTTGATGCGGCACCGCTTACGGCTTTCATCGCCAGCTACTCCAGCCCCGAGGGCCTGTTCTTCGCCAAGCTCAGCGCGGCGTCGACCATGGCAATCGCACCGATCCTGATCCTTGGCTGGTTCAGCCAGAAACAACTTGTCCGCGGCCTGACCTTCGGCGCTGTGAAATAAGGAACACGACACATGGGACGCATTCAACTCAAGTCCGTGACCAAAAGCTTCGGCGACGTGCAGGTCATCCCGCCGCTGGACCTAACCATCGAAGATGGCGAGTTCACCGTCTTCGTCGGCCCCTCGGGCTGCGGTAAGTCCACCCTTTTGCGCCTGATCGCGGGGTTGGAAGACATCACCTCAGGCTCTATCGACATTGACGGTTCGGACGCCACAGACGTGCCGCCCGCCAAACGTGGATTGGCGATGGTGTTCCAGTCCTACGCGCTCTACCCGCATATGACAGTGCGCAAGAACATCGCTTTTCCCTTGCGCATGGCCAAGCTGGATCAGGCCGAGATCGACAAACGCGTCGAAGGCGCTGCAAGCGTTTTGAACCTGACCGACTATCTGGACCGCCGCCCCGGCCAACTGTCCGGTGGTCAGCGCCAGCGGGTGGCCATTGGCCGCGCTATTGTGCGCGAGCCTGCGGCGTTCCTGTTCGATGAACCGTTGTCGAACCTCGACGCGGCTCTACGGGTCGGCATGCGGCTGGAGATCAGCGAGTTGCACGAACGGTTGGCGACCACGATGATCTACGTGACCCACGATCAGGTCGAAGCCATGACCATGGCCGACAAAATCGTTGTTCTACAGGCCGGAGTGATCGAGCAAGTCGGCAGCCCGCTGGAGCTATACCGCACACCACGCAATCTGTTCGTGGCTGGCTTCATCGGCTCGCCCAAGATGAACTTTATCGAAGGGCCAGAAGCGGCAAAACACGGCGCTCAAACCATAGGTATCCGGCCAGAGCATATTGCTGTCTCAGAGACCGAAGGTGAATGGTCTGGGGTTGTAAGTGTTTCAGAGCACCTTGGATCAGACACCTTTTTCCACGTTCACGAAACCGGATTGGCGGAAACGATAACCGTCCGTGCGGATGGCGAGGTCGGGTTCCGCCACGGAGATCGCATCCACCTGACACCACGTGATGACGTCATTCACCGGTTTGACGCGAAAGGTCTGCGGATCGAATGAAACGGCTGGCAGGCAAAACCGCCCTGATCACCGGGGGCGCGCGCGGCATTGGATTGGCGTTTGCCAAAGCATATGTGGCAGAGGGCGCCCGCGTAGCTATAGCCGACATTGAAATTAAGCGTGCGCAGGACGCAGCCGCCGGGATAGGCGAGGCCGCCTTTGCTATCGAAATGGACGTAACCAGCCAACAGAGCATAGACGCAGCCGTTGCCAAGACGGCCTCACTTCTCGGCCCCATCGACATATTGATCAATAACGCAGCCATCTTCTCAGCGGCACCCATCGTCGAAATCGAGCGCTCAGATTACAACCGTGTTTTCGAAATAAACGTCGCAGGTGTTCTGTTCACAATGCAAGCCGTTGCGCGCCATATGATCGAGCATGGAACCAAGGGTCGGATCATAAACATGGCATCGCAGGCCGGGCGCAGGGGCGAACCTATGGTCGCTGTTTACTGTGCCAGCAAAGCCGCCATCATCTCCCTCACGCAATCTGCGGGACTGAACCTGATCTCTCATGGGATCAACGTGAATGCCATTGCCCCAGGTGTCGTCGACGGCGAGCATTGGGACGGTGTCGATGCTTTCTTCGCAAAACATGAAGGCAAACCGCTTGGTCAAAAGAAACGCGAAGTGGCGGCAGCCGTTCCGTACGGCCGGATGGGTCGCGCCGACGATCTGACCGGGATGGCGGTGTTTCTAGCCTCGAATGAGGCCGAATACATTGTCGCACAAACCTACAACGTCGACGGCGGAAACTGGATGAGCTGATGGACCCTCTGGCGAACGCAAATCTCCCGGTCAGGCTACAGCGCAACACCCTGTCAGACCTGCCAGAAACCGTTGGGACGCCCGCGTATGACCGCGCTGACCTTGCGCCGGGCATCGTTCACATCGGACTTGGTAACTTTCATCGTGCGCATCAGGCTTGGTACATTCACCAACTGATGCAGCAAGGTCTGGCATATGACTGGGCGATCATAGGTGCCGGTGTACGAAACTATGACGCCAAGATGCGAGAACGCCTGCTGGAACAGGACTGCCTGACAACGTTGATCGAGCTGGATCCCAACGGGATAACAGCAGAGGTAATTGGTTCGATGATTGATTACCTGCCGATTGAACCCGGCAATGGCACTTTGATCCAATGCATGGCCGAGCCATCCACGAAAATCGTGTCAATGACGGTAACGGAAGGCGGGTATTTTCTGAACGCCAACACCGGTACGCTCGGCCTTGATCACGAAGATATTCGGTATGATGCGAAAAACCCGGATCAACCCCGTACGGTTTTTGGCGCAATCGTTTCGGCCTTGAAAAAACGCCGGGACACAGGCCTCAGACCATTCACCGCGTTAAGCTGCGACAACCTTCAGGGCAATGGCGCAATCCTGCGAGAATGCGTTGTCGGGCTGGCGCGCCTGTCTGACACTGATCTGGCCGAGTGGATTGACCGAAACGGCGCGTTCCCCAATTCCATGGTGGATTGCATCGTTCCGGCAACCACAGACCAAGTGATATCGCAGTGCCGCGCGCTTGGCGTCGACGACCGCGCGCCGGTCTCTCATGAAAACTTCCGTCAATGGGTGGTCGAAGATGATTTCTGCGCAGGACGACCGCCACTCGAAAAGGTTGGGGTAACGCTGACCCGCGATGTCCATAGCTACGAAACAATGAAACTGCGCATATTGAACGGCGGTCACCAACTGCTTGCGAATGTCGGTGAAATTCTAAATGTTTCGACAATATCCGATTGTATGTCAGACCCGGACATCCTGGCATTTTTTCGGAAAGTTCAAGCAGATGATATTTTGCCGTTTGTCCAAGCCGTTCCCGGAACGACCCCGAAAGAATACCTAGAGTTGGTTGAGAAGCGGTTTGCAAACACCGCAGTTCATGACACGACGCGCAGGGTTGCGTTCGACGGATCGGCTCGGCATCCGGGTTTTCTGCTTCCATCGCTGCGCGATGCGACAGCATCTGGGTCTTTCGCAAACGGGCTTGCACTTGCAGAAGCTTTCTGGTGCCGGATGTGTGCGGGTATTCGTGAAGACGGCTCGGAGATTGAGCCCAACGATCCGCAATGGGACACTCTTCACAAAGCTGCTTTGGCCTCTAAAGCCGATCCGGAAGCATGGCTCGAACAGCGTCAGTATTACGGCGACCTTGGGCGCGGAACGCGATTTGCCGAAGTCTTTGCCGTGTGGCTGAACGCGATTTGGCAGAATGGGAGCCGGGCAGCTATAGCTCGATACATCGCATGATTGATCCGGTCACTTAAGGCGAACCGGCAGCCGTGTTTTGGGGTATCGGTTTCGATTTCAGCACCATTTCATCAGTAAAGTGGTCAGAACTTGGCAATACAATTGGCCAACGGGAAAAATTGCAAAAACAAACCCTACGTCAAAGCAGCAGCTTCGCGTGCTGCAGTTTGAAAGGCTTGATGGGTTTGAAACCGTCTTTGATGAAGATCTGAAATCCGTCCGCCCGAGGGCCGATAAACATCAGAAACGCGTGACATCTCTGACATACATTTGGACAAACTCGCACCGTGCTGTCCGGCTGCGCAGGCCCCAAGGATCGCCGCGCCTAAAAGAACCGGCTCTTCAGTTTCCGGGCCAGAAATTGAGATGCCCGTTGTATCCGCCAAAAGTTGCCGCACGGCCTCTTGTCGGCTGGCCCCTCCGGAGACAACTATGTTCGAGATTTTGGCACTGTGTTCCGCCTGCGTTTCGATGATCTGCCGCAGCCCGTAGCCCAACCCACAGAGACCTGCGATATAGAGGCTGACAAGACTGTCCAGCGATGTGTCCATGTCCAGCCCTGCAATCACCGCGCGTGTGCGCGGGTCGGCAAACGGTGCGCGGTTGCCGAGGAACTCGGGAACAACATGCAGGTCACGGGCGAGGTCAACAAGATGGCCAGAGCTGTCGACCATTTCCGTTGCCTTCGTCATCAGCCAGTTGGGAACGGAAAGGCCGGCATTTTTGGCGTGATCTGCCGCTTGCTGGGCTGCGGGGTGCATCGCAATCAGCCGTTCTATTCCAGCGCCAGCAGCGGACTGACCACCTTCATTCAGCCACATGCCCGGCAGCATTGCCGAGTAGTACGGACCCCAGACACCAGGAACAAAAGTAGGATCGGCGGTTGTAGTCATTGTACAGGAAGATGTCCCGAACACATACGCCATGTTTTCGATCGCAGGACCAAGCCCCTTTGCGCCCACCGTTCCGACACCGCCAGCATGAGCGTCGATCAACCCGGCGGCCACAGGGGTACCCGCGACAAGACCAAGCGATTTGGCCGCATCGGCAGTAAGTCCATTCGCCAAAGGCTGCCCTGGGTCGACAATTTCATTGCCAATGCGACGAAAGCCTTCTTCCGCCAGTTCGCGTAAACCTGTTTGTTCGAAAAAGCTTTCATCCCAACCGCCGCTTCGCGCGACATAGGTCCATTTGCATGTCACCGTGCAACTTGACCGCGCCGTAGATCCTGTGGCCTTCCATGTCAGGAAATCCGTCAGGTCAAAGAAATGCTCGGCAGCAGTAAATGTATCGGGCATGTGGCGTTTGAGCCAAAGAAGCTTCGGCGACTGCATTTCGGGTGAAACAGCTCCGCCCACATAAGCCAGAACAGCATGCTTCGTTGCGTTTATTTCATCCGCCTCTGCCATGGCACGATGATCCATCCAGACGATGATGTCCCGCGCTGCGTCCCCGCTGGATCCGACGGGTAACGGTGCCCCGTTTTTACCTACAACGACGAGAGAACATGTGGCATCGAACCCGATGCCGGCAACATCCTTCGGGTCGACGTTGCTCTGGGTCACTGCTGCTTGCACAGCCTTGCAGACTGCGGACCAAGCTTGCGTCGAGGATTGTTCGACAATATCCGCGCCTTCTTGAAACAGCGCAAGTTCATACACGCCGCAGCCTTGCAGGTGACCTTCTGAATCGAATATTCCTGCGCGCGCACTGCCGGTCCCGACATCAACCCCCAAGAAAAATCGCATTGTACCCGTCTCTTCCGCTTTCTCTGGCGTTGTTAGTTGCGTGGCCTCGCAACATCGTTGCTGCCCTCGGACTCAGGGCCAAAACCATACTTCATACGCTGCATCTGATCGATAACACGTGACATTTCATCGTCCGACAATACCGGTGGTTCCCCCAACGGCAACGCCTGCACGTAAAGGCGCGACAAGGTCTCGACTTCAGTCGCCAGCCAAAGAGCTTCGTCCAAAGTCTTGCCAATCGCGATCTGCCCATGTTGGGCCAATAGACACGCGGTTCGGTCCTCAAGCGCAGTCAGCACCGCGTCAGACAAATCCTGAGTCCCAAAGGTTGCGTATTCTGCGCAAGGAATCGTTGTGCCCCCGGCCACACCGACCATGTAGTGAAACGCCGGAATCTGACGATGGTGACAGGCAAGCGTGGTTGCGTAGACCGAGTGACAGTGCAGCACCACATCGATATCCGTGCGCTTTTGCAAAATATCACGGTGGAACCGCCATTCCGACGATGGCCTGCGCCCGACATAGGTGCCCTCGAAATCCATCTCGACCAGATCTTCGGGTTTCATCTTGTCATACGGCAGAGATGATGGCGTGATCAGGAACCCGCGCTCGAAACGGGCCGACAAATTGCCTGCCGTACCCTGATTAATTCCGGTGGCATTCATCTTTAGGCATGTCTCGACCATGCGCTCGCGCAATTCTCGTTCAGTCATTGAGGCGGGCTCCTTGTCCGTTTGCAGCCTTGCGCCACTGCTTCGCGTATTCTGCCAGACCAGGCATCACAATAGGGGTTACCGGATCAAGCGCCAGAGGTGGCGGTGAAGATCCAGAGTGTTTGCAAGCCAGTTGCAACGCACCGGCGACAACACCATGCGTTTCATGTGACGCTTCGGTCCGACGTTCCGGGCGCAGAGCAGCAACAATGGGCGCATAAAGCGGCTCATTCAGAAAGGTCCCATCCAGAATAAGCCTGTCCCCACCGTTCAACACATCAGAACAGGTCACTGTCAGCAACGCCGAATGAAGCACTGCCTGCGCTTTGCGTTCTACCTCGCCTGCCGGACGCGCCCCAACGAAGTGCCCTTGCTTTGCCGACCCGGGAAACTGCCCTTCGTTTTCTCCAAAACTTGGTATCGCCATGGTCCCGCGTGTAATCATTCGCTCCAAGACCTTGCGATCGGCAGCCTGTTTATCGGGGTCTGGTCCTGCTATGGCCGAGAATTCGCGCCCACCCATCGTCAATGCACCTCCGACCGGGTCGCCATCCATATCGGCGTTGATTGTTGTTCCGCGCGTTTGATCAAGACTTGCGATGTCTGCTTCGCGCGACAATGCAACCACCCAAGTACCCGTGGAAACAAGTGTAAAGTCAGCAATCTGAGCAGCCAGATACCGGAAGAAATTCGCGGAAGAGTCATGCGCGCCAGTCAGTACAACCATGTTTTGAGGCATCCCGAAACGCTGCACCAGAGTGTTGCGAACCGGTCCAAGCGGTTCCCAGGCCGCCCGAAACTCTGGGATCAATCTCTGCCAGCCATGGTCTTGAACTATTGGTGTCCAGCGGCGGCGTGGGACGTTCCACAGATGCGACTGCGCGCCCATCGCAGAGTATTCCGAAGCCGCAACACCGGTCAGCCACCATCCCCAGAATTGCGCAATATTCAGAAAATATCGGGCCTTTCCGAACTCAGTTGGGCAGGCGCGTTCCATCCACAGCAACTGTCGGGCGGAGTGAGTGGAGGCCATCATTATCGGACTGCCACGGTCCTCGAACGTTCCCGCCTTTCTGCGATATTCCACATCAATTTCGGGTGGACATGCCTGTTCATAGTCGATCATGGGCAAGACGCATCCGGCGCCGGTGCTATCCGGATCGGAACTCACAAGCACACCGCCCGAACCGTGACCAACAGGAACAATCGTCCGAATTGGGTGCCGTTGGCAGAGCTCGGAAAGCGTACCGATAAGCCAGGCTGCGATACCATCCAGGTCGTGAAACCGCCAAATCTGGCCATCCAGCACAGTGTTGGGGGTCGACCAATTCTCCAGCAAAGTGCCATCTTCGCTGGCGACCCAAAGTTCGACATTGGTTTTACCAACGTCAAGAACCGCGATATCACCCTTGCCCGTCAACGTCTTACCACGGGGGTTGTGGGACGGCCTCTCTCATGTCCGGGTGAACCTTGCACCGCAGTCATATGAGCCGGTATTGGGCGGCCTTGTTCCTGAGGAACGGCAAACCCTTGTCCATAACATCCTTGAAAGAAGGGGCAACGGGTCGCCAAATCGCCAGTCCGTACCCGATCTGTGGCGGCATATTGATGAAACTCTCCATTGCGAGCCCGCCCTTGAACCCAATCGCCGCCAATGTGGCGTAGATCTCGTCCCAATCGCAGGTCCCCTCACCCGGTGTGCCGCGGTCGCTTTCCGACAAATGAATGTAACGCAAGTGTTCGCGTGCATCGAGGATACCGTTGCCTGCGCCCTTCTCTTCGATATTCATGTGATAAGTGTCGAGATGGATGAAAATATTATCGGCACCTACTTTCTCGATCATCTCGACCGCCTGCCAACCCGTATTGATCAAGTGGTTCTCATAGCGGTTCACGGGCTCGATACCAAAGGCGATGCCCAGCGTTTTTGCGTGTTTCGCGGCGCCCTCCAAGGCGCGTGCGATATTGTCATACTCGGCCTGAGTGGGCGGCACACCTGTGCGTTCTCCAATGCCACCATACGTGACACCGGACAGGGCTTCTGCGCCCATCTCTTTGACTTTGTCCATAGCGTTGATCAGGTGCCCGATTGCGCCATCGGGATTGACCGAGGCCCAGTTTTGTTCGGGCAGTCCCAGCGAACAGACGGCCCGCATCTCGTGTTTTTCAAGCAAGTCACGCGTATGGGCTGCATCGACAACGCCTGTATCCAGCAGGGCAATCTCGATGAAGTCCATCTGATAGGCGGCCGCGGCGGGTATTGTCCGCTCGGCCCCATCGCGATCCCAGTGCATCGTCCACATGCTGGTATGTACGCCGAAACCTTCCATGATCATGTCCCTCTTCGTCGTTTTAATTGCCATCGCGCGCCAACCCACCGCAACGCCATCACGCCAATCAGAAACAAACCCCAGACAGCCGTAGACAGATGCTGGTTGGCACCGATCAGGTTCAGACCTGATGAAAGAGCCTGCAGAATAATCAGGGCCAGAACCACTGGCAGCACGCGCCCGAACCCTCCGAACGGATCGATCCCGCCTAGAAAACACGCCAGAACAGTTACCAAAAGCAACGCCTCACCATGGCCGACACGGACTGAATTGAAGCGCGCGGCCATCAGGATGCCCGCCACAGCGCAGATCATGCCTGAAATGGCATAAATCAACACAAGGGTACGACGTGTCGGCAGCCCGGAATACTCAGACGCCTGAATGTTCGAACCGATCATGTAGACCGAGAACCCGTGCCGCGTGCGTTTGAGCATGATGTGCCAAACAAACGCGGCCAGCAGGAAGATGATCATCGGAACCGGAATGCCCAGAAAACTGCCGTGACCCAGTACATTCATATATTCCGGGAAACCCGAAATATCGCCGCCGCGCGTCAGAAATTCACCCAAACCACGCAGGAAAATCATCATGGCCAGCGAAACCAGAATGGGGTGCGCGCCCACATAGGCCACCACGACCCCCATAACAGCACCAGAAGCAGCCCCAGCCAGCAAGGCAAGCGCTGCTCCAAGAACGAAAGCCCCTGGCCCCGCTTCGGCCCCTCCGAACGCGATGAGAACCCACGCCAATGCGAGCCCCGAGATGTTGGCCTGAAAGATGATCGCAAGGTTCAATCCGCCCGACAGGATCGGCACAAGCATGGCCAATGTCAGCAGACCCAATACCGGCATTTGAAAGGCCATTGAGCGTAAATTAGCGCCCGTCAGAAACAATGGTGTTGCCAGGGAAAACGCCAGAAAGACCAAGCCGAGAAAGACAAGCAATGGTAAGGTTTCGGCCCCAAGTGCCGCATGTAACCGTTCGCGCAGGTTCATCCCGTTTCTGCCTTTGCAATACTAGTGGCAGCACGCGGACGCCAACCAAAGCTCAGGTTCGATGACGAAATCGCCAACAGGATCGCAGCGCCGATAATCATCTGGAACGCAAAGGGAGAGATCCCCAGAAGGTTCAGACCGTTTTGCGTGATCGCGACAAACATAACCCCCAGAATGCATCCAAAGACGGTGCCACGACCGCCGCCCAACCGGGCACCGCCAAGCACTACCGCGGCCAACACGTCCAACTCGCGACCGTAAAGCGCATTTGGCACCACCTCTTGCGCAATGTTTACCTGCATCAACCCACCGATCCCGGCCATCATTCCGCACCATCCAAAGGCGACGATCTGCATTTGCCAGATATTCACACCCGCACGCCGAGCGCCCTCGGGATTATCGCCAAAAGCATAAAGCTGGCGACCAAGCGTAGTCAGGCGAATGAGACCCCAAGTCGCGACCACACAGACAATCATGACAGCAACCGAGAGATTCAGTTCTGACCAGGTCCCGTCCGCCGCCTGCCGTTCGAAGATGAAGATGCGGTCGGTCCACCAATCCGGCAGGTTGTAGATGTTTCGGCCTTTGGTGAAGAACATCAGCAATCCAAAGAACGCATTGAAGGTGGCGATGGTGATAACGATGGAAATCACCCGAAATCCGTGGATCAAAAGCGCGTTGACCAGTCCGAGACCGATCCCGAGCAGAGCTGCAACGAAAAAACCAATCGCCCAATTGCCGCCGCCAATGCTCATGAAAACCTGAGCTGCCACATATTGAACAACCGAAGCAGCCACCGCGAAGGAAATATCGATACCGCCAGCAATTAGGACAACCAGCAAGCCGACCGCCCAGATCAGATTGACTGCGTTATTGTTCAACAGCGACGTGACATTTCCCATTGTCAGGAATGTGTCGGTGCCAAGCGACAAACCGAAGATCATCAAAAGCAGAACGACGCTGAGGCGCGCTTCGACGGGGTGTGTTCGAAAGTGGTCACGCATAGATACGTGCCTCTAGTTCAGACACGCTGGTGGTGCGTGGATCGTATTCGCCCACAATCTGCCCATCCGCCATGTGAAGAACACGATCCGAATTGAACATCGCTTCGGTCACTTCGTCCGAGATCAGAAGGATCGCCAGTCCCTCATCGGCCAACTGACGCACGATCTTAAATATGCCGGCCCGCGCCCCGACATCCACACCGACAGTCGGACTGTCCAGGATCAAAAGCCGTGGTTCGGTTGCCAGCCATTTTGCCAAAACAACTCTTTGCTGGTTGCCTCCTGATAGTGTCGAGACCGCGTCTTCTGGTCTTCCAATTTTCACGGCAAGTTCTCTGATCCAGTGCCCCACAAGGTCGGATTGGCGTTTGGGAGACAACAAGCCAAGGCCATTGAGAATGCGGTCAAGCACAGAAATAGCGGTATTGTCCGCAATGGATTGCGGCTGGATAAGTCCTAAAGACAGGCGGTCTTCGGATACATAGGCAACACCGCGTGCGATGGCCTCGCGAATTGAGGCAAAGCGGACCGGAGTACCCTCCAACCGGATTTCGCCCACATCCAACGGGTTCATTCCGATCAGTGCATGGGCAAGTTCTGTTCGGCCAGCTCCGATCAAGCCGGTAAGGCCAAGCACCTCTCCGCGTCGGATGGTCAGGGAGACATTCTGGAATTCGCCGTGCCGACACATCCCCTGAACTTCCAGCACGGGTTCCGCCTGTGCGCGGTCCTGCGCATTGACTGTGTGTTCCAACAGCGCCCCGGTCATCAGTTCACCAAGACGGGATTGTGTCATGTTTTCCGTAGAATACACGCCGACGAGCTTACCGTCGCGCAGAACTGTGACCCGCTCAGAAACGTCGATAACTTCGGCCAGACGGTGACTGACAAAAACAACAGCGATCCCTTGTGAGGATAGCGTGCGCACCACCTCTAACAATGCATCTGTTTCGGTTTGGGTCAGCGAAGCCGTCGGTTCATCCATGAACACCAGCCGGGCTTCACCCATCAATGCACGGGCAATGGCAACAATCTGGCGTTGCGCGATCGGTAGGTCTCCCAGACGGGTATCAAGGTTCAATGGTACATGCAATCGATCAAGAACCGATTGGACATGGCGTCTGTAGTGGCTTCCAAAAGTCAGGCGCGGCATCAGCCCGACCATCTCATCAAAAGCGATGTTTTCCGCCACTGTCATATGCGGAAACAGCGCAAGATCCTGCCATATGACGGCAATCCCCAACGCCCGCGCTTTTGTTGGAGAAATCGTAGTGAAACTGTGGCCGAACAATTCCAATTCAGCACCGGGATCAGCTGTATAAACCCCTGTAACGATCTTGATCAGCGTTGACTTTCCGCAGCCGTTTTCTCCGGCAAGGCAATGCACCTCGCCCGGCCGCACTTCGAAATCGACGGATTTCAGCGCTTTTACCCCGCCGAAGGTTTTCGAGACGTTTCGCAGCCTCAACGCCGGGGCCGTATCAGGATCAGTTTTCATTGTGTTCTATGCCTTAGTGGAGACCCACGTGTCGCAGGTCTCCAAACCGTCGAAACACGACCTCAGAGACCTTTCGCAGCCAACTCGTCGACTGTGCTTTTGTTGATCTCCAATAGGTTGTCCGTGATGATGTTGCGGGTCGCTTCATCCGGGCTAACAACACCCAAACCTTCAATCTCGGTGCCTTCGGTGATTTCCTCTCCACTCACAAGCATATCACCCAAGGTGACAAAAACACGGCCCGCTTCGGCTGGATTCCACATAAACCCGCCGGATATGACATCATCTTTCAACAGTTTCTGACCCTGACCCGGCGAGAACGGACCAAGCACATGGACTTTGCCACCCAGACGACGTTCTTCAATCGCGCGCCCTGCCCCAATCGGACCCTGACTTCCAAAGGCAAGGAACCCGCGCAGATCTGGATTGGCTGCGATCAGATCAAGTGCGGTGGAACGGCTGTCATCAACACTTTCTGCTACGCCATAGCGATCACCCACCGGCTGCAACTTGTCAGAACAGTTTTCTGCCAGCCAGGCGATACCTGCATCCGCCCACGCATTGTGAAGCGGCACAGTCAGCGACCCAACGTAAACCGCGTAAGTGCCGGGCTCTTCGGTTTTCTCGCACAGCAATTTGGCATGTGCCTCTCCAAACCCATCTGCTGAGGCCAGCTCGAAGTTCCAGTCCACATTGTTAAGGCCCGGACCTTCATGTGCAATCACCTTGATCCCGGCATCCATGGCTTTTTGCAATACGGGTTCAAGCGCGGCCTCATCATTTGGCACCACCCCGATCACATCAACGCCCTTTGCGATCAGATCTTCGATTGCACGGACCTGAAGGGCTGGGTCGGCAGACGTCGGACCAATCATTTCGGCACTGACACCCAACTCACCGGCGCGCTCTTTGATGCCTTCTTCCATCGCGTTGAACCAGGGAATCCCTCCGATCTTTACCACGATTCCCATCGTGGTCTCGGCGACAGCCGAAGTCGCCGTTAGGGCAAGTGTGCAGACAGAAGCTGCGAGTATCATTTTTGTCTTCATAACTTCCTCCCTAATTGGCCAGCGCCAAACAGCAGCACCCGGCCTATAAATAATTGCACCATCGGTTGTTCTTTGTTGCGCAATCGATGGTGCATAGGCTATATTGAAACCGCTAATTTTGTCAAAGGGATATATTTTTGGCGAAAACTGATACAAATAAGCAGGTCACGATCTATGATATCGCGGACCGCGCAGGCACTTCGGCAAGCACAGTCGGGGCAGTATTAAACGGATCCTGGCGCAACCGACGCATTAGCGAAGAGCGTGCAAATACCATCCGAAAACTGGCAAGCGAGATGGGGTATGCACCAAATATGCAGGCGCGTGCGCTGCGCAGTGTCAGATCAAGCATGATCGGTATGATCATCCCAATGTATGATAACCGCTATTTCGGAGCTATCGCAGAGCGCTTTGAAACAGCCTCGCGCGCCAGGGGCCTGCTACCGATGACCTCGTGCACGCATCGCGAACCCGAACTGGAATTGGCCACCGTCAGGCAAATGCTGTCCTATAACGTGGATCACATTGTGTGCACCGGCGCATCCGATCCTGATGGTATTGCCGAGATTTGCCGTGCACAGAACGTGCCAACGATCAACCTTGATCTGCCGGGAACTGCTGCACCTTCAATAATATCCGACAATTACAGCGGCGCATATAAGCTGACCGAGGCATTGATCGAACGCGCTGATGCGAAAGGGCTCAACTGGCAAGATGAGTTTCTGTTCGTTGGGGGACGTCCGACTGACCACAACACAAGTGAACGGATACGTGGCTTTAAAGATGCGTTTAATCGTGCTGGCGCGCGTCCGATAGAAGACAACATCCTGGCTTGCGGCTACGCGGCGTCGAAATCCAAAGCTGCATTTTCGGCAAAAGTGAAAGCTTCGGGCCGCATGCCGACGGCTATGTTCGTAAACTCTACGATTTCATTGGAAGGTGTCTTCGAGTGGTTGGCACAGAATGACAGAGCCGCGCTGGACACAATTCTCTTTGGAAGTTTCGACTGGGATCCATTTGCGCAATATATGGCACAAAACCTGTTCTCGGTTCGCCAGGATGTCACCGCCATGGTGGACACCATGTTCCAGGTCATCGACAACGCAGCGCCATACGGTTCCGACGTGATACACATACAGCCGATTGTGATGTCTGAAGGTACGTAAACGAACCGGAACTCTGCCTTTTGCTTCCGCAGCTCACTTAAGAAAGTGACGTGATCGGCCTTCGCAATGCACTTTGTTCGCCTTTCGCATGTTTCAAAATTTGTGTCCGTGAACTCTTGTCGTTCTAAAAACACGATGCGCAATTCCGCAACCTCGACTCAGAACACATTGAGTTCTGCCTCGTCGAAGCGTCCACCCGCCAACGAAACGAACAAACTAGCGCACCCAAACGGTCTGTATCAGCCTTTCCCTTAGCGTCTGAAACGCAGCATAGAGTACGGGGATCATCAGGAGGCCCAATGTGCTATCCACCACCATGCCAAATAGTACCGGGTAACCGATGGACACGCGCGCCTCTGCACCGGCACCGCTGGACAATACCAACGGCAGAACTCCGACGATGAAACACAGACCCGTCATCGTCACAGGACGAAACCGGATTTCGGCAGCTTTGATCGCCGCCTCGTGAATATTGGTGCCGGAACGCCTTTCCTGATTGGCGAACTCAACAACCATGATGGCCTTTTTGGCCGCCAGCCCGATGAGCAACACCATTCCAATCTGCGCGAATATGTTGCTTGTCAAAAACGGAAACAGCGCCAACGGAATAAGCGCGCCCAGCAATGCAAAGACGGCCGACGTGATGATCGACAAGGGCAATATCCAGCTTTCATACAGAACCACCAGAAACAAGTAGGCCAGTATCAAGGCAGACAACATGATAAATGGCACCATGCCATGAGATTCTACTTCTTGCTGCGTCACACCGGACCACTCGATCCCAAAGCCGTCCGGTAGTGTTTTGTCTGCAATCTCTTGAATCGCTTTGATGCCCGCACCCGAACTGACCCCTTCGGCCAATTGCGCGCTGATAGACGCCGCAGTGAACAGGTTGTACCGGGGGATCGTGTCTGGCGCGAGTACCGGCTCACTGCTTAGAAAATTTCGCAACGGCAGCGACTCGCCCGAACTGTTTTTGACATAGATGTTGTCCACATCCTCCAGTGTTTGACGGAATGGCGCATCAGCTGAAAGGACGACCCAATAGACCCGATCGGACACGATAAAGTTGTCGACAAAAAACGAGCTGAGATTGGCTTGTAGCGCCGTGAATATGTCAGACACGCTTACGCCAAGTGTCTCGGCCCGGTCCCGATCCACTGACAGATGATACTGTGGTGTCTGACCCGAAAAACTACCATGTGCGCGGGTAAATTCGGGTGCGGCATTCAACGCGGTCACAAATGCGTTCATCACCGCATCCAGTTGCACACCGTCCCCTTTTTCATACTCCAAAAGCTCGACCGAAATTCCGCCCGCCGATCCTAGCCCGTGGATTGTTGGGAACGGAAACACATAGCTTTCCGCCTCTGGCAGGGTGGCCAGCTGTTGGTCCAGGTCTCGCATAATCGCATCCCAGTGCAGATCCGGGCTGGTGCGTTCGTCCCACGGCTTAAGAGTAACAATCGCCATACCGACATTCGACCGGCCACCTGCCAGCATGCTCGCCCCGGACACAGTGGTGACAGTGTCCACTCCGGGTGCTTTTTCGATCACCGTGCCAGCTTTGGCCATAAAGGCCTGTGTACGCTGTAGCGAGGCACCATCAGGAAGCGTCATGGCCGAGAGCAGAACACCATTGTCCTCTTGAGGGATAAGGCCGGTTGGCACCGTTCTGAACAGATAAATTGTCGCCCCGATACAGGCGGCGAAGAAAAGCAGTGACACCGCGATGTATCTTAACATCCACGACACCAAACGCATGTACTGCCGCCTACCCCATGAAACCGCCAACGGCACAAAACGCAATGGACCAATCGGTTGCATACCTGATTTCAGGACCATCGCGCACAGCACCGGGGCCAGGGTCAGTGCATTCACCGCCGACAGTACAAAAGCGAAGATAATAGTCGCCGCGAACTGGTAATAGATCGTTCCGGTCAAGCCGGGGAAAAAACAGACCGGTGCAAAGACTGCCGCCAGCACAAAAGTGGTTGCAATGATCGGGCGATTGACTTGTGACATTGCCTTAAGCGTAGCTTCGCGCGGTTCAAGCCTTTCTTCGGTCATGATCCGTTCGGCGTTCTCGATGATGATTATCGCGTCATCGACCACAAGGGTGATGGCGAGGACCAAGGCAAACAACGTGATCATGTTTGCACTGAACCCGATCGCATAAATCAAAGCGATTGCGCCCAGCAGAGAGACCGGAATTGCAATTGCGGGAACAATGGTCGCCCGGATACTGGCCAAAAAGAGAAACGTGACCGCGATCACCAATCCTGCGGTCAGCGCCAGAGTTTTAAGAATATCTTCGATTGAAACACGCACGGCGTCAGTGACGTCATACGTGATCTCATGCGAGACTCCTTCGGGAAACTTTTTTGACAGTTCACCCATCAGGTTGTGGACGCTGTCTGAAATCTCAAGCGCGTTGGCGGTACTCTCCTGATGCACAGCAATGGCCGCCGTGTCCTTGCCATTGAGTTGCGAAGAGCCGCTATAGGTGGCCGAACCGAGCTCGATCCGCGCTATGTCCTCCAGTCGGGTTATCGACCCGTCATCGCCAGTGGAAATGATGATCCGGCCGAACTCTTCCGCGCTTCGCAACAGGCCCTCTGCACGCAGTTTAAACTGGAAATCCGTGCGCGCATCGCCAAATGGCGGAGCGCCAACCTGACCGGCCGCTGCGACAACGTTTTGGTTTTTTATCGCATCGGCGATCTCTGACGCGGTGACGTTCAGCGCGGCCATACGAACCGGGTTGATCCAGATCCGCATACTGTATTCCAGTTGACCGAACTGCGTGACCCCACCCACACCTTGCAGACGCTGTAAGGGATCATGCAGGAAATCGGCCGCATAATTACTCAGATATAGTTCATCACGCGAACCGTCCGGCGAGGTCAGGTTGATCACAAGGATCATGTTGCCGGATTGTTTGGTGACCTCGATGCCCTGTTGCTGAACAACAGTCGGCAGTTCTGCGCTTGCCAGCGCGATGCGGTTTTGCACCTCAACAGCAGCAACATTGGGATCTGTTCCCAACTGAAACGAAACACTCAGAACATAGCTGCCATCGTTCGAGCTTTTGGACTTCATGTACAACATGCCATCGATTCCGTTCACACGTTCCTCGATGGGAGTGGCCACGGATTCCTGTATCACCTGCGCATCCGCGCCGGGGTACTTTGCAGACACATAGATCTGCGGTGGCGTAATGTTCGGATATTCCGAAATAGGCAAAAGACGCACACAAACCGCGCCGAAGAGAACCATCAAAATCGCGATGACTGCAGCAAAATGCGGGCGATTGATGAAATAGTGAGAGACCAAGCCAAGCCCTAACTCTGACTATCGACCGGTTTCACGAGAAGGCCGTCATGAATTTTCTGCAACCCCTGCACGACCACGCGATCTCCGTCCTTCAGGCCGGATTTTACCTGGGTTCTGGTTGCCGTCTGAGAGCCAATTTCGATGTCAATACGATGAACCGTGTCTTTGCTATCGACAGAGAACACGAAGTAGCCTTGCTTATCGAACTGAACCGCATTGCGCGGCACAGTCAACACCCTGGAGTCGTCCGATCCGCTGAGCGTGACGTTGACAAACTGTCCAGGAATAAGAAACCCATCGGGATTTGAGAATGTGGCCCTCAACTCAATAGTATCGGTGTCCTGACTGACACTGTCGCCCACATACGTCACCTTACCTTCTGTCTCGTAGGCCTGACCGTCGGCCAAAGTGATCCGCGTCGCAAGCTTGATACCTTGGGGGGAGATTGATCCATTGCGGCGTTCGCGCAGCAATACAGGCTCACTGACAAAAAAGCTGACCAGAATGGGGTCAACACTTGTGACGGTCGCCAAAACGCCGCTGTCGGTATTGACGATATTCCCTGCGTCAATCGACGACAAACCGATCCGCCCGTCCAAAGGGCTGATGATGTCCGTAAGGTCCAGCGCGATCTGTGCGATCTTCAAATTGGCCTGCGCCTCATCCACCGAAGCCTGACCCTCGTCATAGGCGGCCTTGGCCGTGTCCAGAACGGACTGGGGAACATCGCCTTTCTCAAAAAGCTTCTGCTGCCGGTCGAGTTCCGTCTTGGCGCTGAGCGCAGAAGCCTGGGCACTTTTCAAAGCAGCCTGCGCGCCTTCAACACTGGCCGCATATTTCCTTTTCTCAATGCGGAACAGAACGTCGCCCTTTGTAACGGCCCCCCCTTCGATAAAGTTGACCTCAAGCAGAACGCCTTCCACCCTGGCCTGAAGATCGACACTCTGACCAGCAACCACACGACCCACGAAGTTATCCTGCTTCTGCAGCTCCTCCAGTTTTGCAGAAGCTACCACCACGCTGGGCGCCGGTGGGTCAGATTGCGCAGCTGCGGGACCCACCAATCCAAGGGCGATCAGAACACTAAGTAACTGGGCCGTTTTTTTCATCCGATGCTCGCTTATCCGCAAGTACATGGCTGCCAGTATACTATTGATGGCTGAAGGCGGCACTGCAACGGAATTCTGGTTTGGCTGAATTGCCGAACCGGAATATGTCACGGGCTTCAGAATACTGAACCGGCGGCAACAGAAACAAATACGGATCGCATGTCTTTGACAGATGGCCGGGATCCTTTCAGGTATCCCTGCAACTGGAACCGAAAGGCTCCGTCCAGACGCATATATAGTCGCTCTTGATCTGTTCGATCCACTGCCAGAGGTGCCATCATCCCGATCAAAAGCTCTTCGATTTCTGTCACAACGGGCTCAAAAGTGTCGTCAAACATGGCTTGATTGCGGATGTCGTACCAAAGCCTGTGCAGTTCAGCTTCTTGCTGGATCGTCTCGGCGAGAGCATGGCAAAACGCTTTCATCGCCTTGTCCGGCGCTTCGATCCCTTTAACGGCCGAGGTCATCAACTCCACAAAGTGGAGCTTGTATTGACGGACACAGAAAACAAGCAATTCGTCTTTGTCTTCAAAATAGTAGTGCAGGCTACCCAGCGACATATCTGAATGCGCGGCGATGTCGCGCAGCGTGGTGCGCGCATAGCCATAGACTTTCAGCGCGTTGATCGCGCTTTCGGCAATCTCGCGTTTTTTCGCATCGCGCTTTCGGACCTTATGGGTTTTGCGGTCCGCAAGCTTGTTTATCGGTTCTACTTTATTCATCCCAAACCACCTTGGCCGTTCCGTGGCATAGGCCCACCCGCTGGGGTGGACCAATCCGTTTATGCGCGGATCAGATCCGAGGCTTTTTCACCAATCATCACACAGGGCGCTTGGGTATTGCCGTTTGTGATTTTCGGCATGATCGAGGCGTCGGCAACACGCAGGCCGGAAATCCCGTGCACGTTCAGTTCGGCATCAACAACTGCCATTTCATCCGAGCCCATCTTGCAGGTGCCCACCGGGTGATAGATCGTCTGTGCATTACCTCGGATCCAGGCACGTATGTCGTCGTCCGATTGCACTGCAGCCCCAGGAAAGCGCTCTGCGCCGCGGAATTCATCCATGGCAGGTGACATCAATATCTTACGAGCGATCTTCACACCTTCGACCATTACATCGAGGTCTTTCTCGTCTGCAAATGCGTTTGGATTGATGTTGGGTTTGTCCGTCGGATCGCTGGAAGCCAATGTCAGTTCGCCGACAGAGCGGGTTCCCACAACCCCCGGAAGCAATGTGAAACCTTCAGATCCATCGCTGGGGTTTCCAGCACCATCTGAAATGAACCAAGTGGGCGCGAAGTGGAATTGAAGGTCCGGTACAGGGGCATCATCCATAACCGTTAAATAGCCTCCGGCTTCACCGATGTTCGAGGTCAAAAGACCCATCCCCTTCTCCATCAGCAAAGCGCCTTGAGCTTCGTCTGTCGCATGGGCCAGTGTCACCGGCTGAGTACACTCGTAAGCCACTGGTGCCATGTAATGATCCTGCAGGTTCTTACCGACACCAGGCAGGTCATGCACAACGTTTATGCCGATCGCTTCTAACTCGGCCTTGGGGCCAATACCGGACAGAAGCAAGATTTGCGGTGACCCATAGGCACCTGCCGACAAGATCACTTCTGAACCAGCTTTTGCTTCAAGTATCTCATCACCAGCTTTGAAACGTACGCCCGTACAGCGATCATCTTCGATGATCAGGTTCTGAACATGCGCTTCGGCCTGGATCACGATGTTGTCGCGCTCCAGCGCTGGGTGCAGAAACGCGCCTGCAGTCGAATTACGGAAACCGCCTTGCTGGGTGACCTGATACAGACCAAACCCTTCCTGTTCCGTGCCCTCATTGAAATCTGTACGCTCAGCATACCCCGCTTCGAGCGCCGCTTTTACCATCGCCTGGCTCAGCACATTCGGATCGCGCTGGTCCGCTACGTTCCAGGCGCCGCCAACGCCGTGGTTTTCGTCTGCGCCACGTTCATTGTTTTCTGACCTTTTGAAGATCGGAAGAAGATCTGCATAACTCCAGCCCGGATTGTCCTTGCCCCAATCATCAAAACAGGCAGGGTTGCCCCGTTTATAGATCATCGCATTGATAGAAGTGGAACCGCCAAAAACCTTGCCGCGCGGGCTGTAATAAACCTTCCCGTCTGAATGTTCCTGCGGGACCGTGGTGTAGCCCCAATCAAGATCGCTCAGGAACAGATTGGGGAAAGCTGCCGGAATATGGATGAACTGGTTTTCATCCGCAGGACCGGCCTCTAACACCAACACAGTTTTGTCTGCATCTTCGGAAAGTCGCGCCGCCAATGCGCATCCAGCCGCCCCTGCTCCGATCACAATGTAGTCGTATATTTCTGCGGATTGTGCCTTGGCATGACGCGCCCCCAAAGCCAATGGCGCAGTGACCGCCACACCCAAAGCGGCGCTCTGACGCATAAACGCGCGGCGCGAAAGGTTCCCTGCACTGAAGGATTTTTGCAGTTTTTCAAGCTTTTCTTGCTTCACGATTTCCTCCCAAAATCTCAGCGTCACGGCTTCGAATCCGGGTGACGCGCAAAAAGTGAAACACATTTTCTGGACATCTGTACAGCTTTTTAGTTCAAAATTGACAAGGTGCCATCTGTATGCGCTGCAGTTTCCTGTGTCTGTTGGAATGATCGAACGAAACTTTTGTGGACCTGCCTTGATCGCCTGGTTTGGACCTTCAGCGGATACATCGCCCAGAACCTTAGAGGTCTGAAACAGAACTGACGGGCTGCCAGTACGCAGGCCGTTTTCTACTGCGCGTGTTCAAGAGCTGTTCGAATTTCTTGGCGTTTTCTGCGTGCCTCGCAGTCCTAAAACTCGCAGCCTGATTATTTCCGCAAAAAAGAAAACCAATATGATATAGAGAGATACGAATATGATTTCTTGCAGTGCAATTTAACGACGCAACCGGGCAATCTTGATTTGGGAGGTCAAAAATGCTTCGTACGTTTGGATGTTCTATCTCGCTAATACTGGCATCAACGACGGTCTTTGCCGACGCGGTTCCCAGCAAAGAAGCGGCGGAAGGATTATTTTCAGATCAACCGTATTCCCCATATGCCGAGCGCTCTTTTCCTGAACGCCCGTTGTGGGGCGACACGCATCTTCATACTGGGCTCTCATTGGATGCAGGAGCTTTTGGAAACACTCTGCTGCCGGATGAAGCGTGGCGTTTCGCAAAAGGCGAGCAGGTCATTTCTTCGACGGGGCAACCGGTACGGCTGGCCCGTCCGTTGGATTGGATGGTACTGACGGATCACACCGACCTGATGGGTTTTGCGCCGGATCTTCAGGCGGGCAAGCCAGGCGTATTGGCTGATCCAAAGGGATTGGAATGGTACGAGGGCTACAAGGCAGGGGGTGAAGAGGCTGGGAAAACCGCCTTCGACATCATCACCAACTTCTCGCAAATGACATTGCCCGAGGTTCTGTTAGAATCTTACAGCCCCGGTGCCGACGCATTTGCTTTCACTTGGGAACACATTGTCCTGGCCGCCGAAAAACACAACGATCCCGGCAACTTTACGGCTTTCATCGGGTTCGAGTGGACATCGGTGCCCAAGGGTTTCAACCTGCACCGGAACGTCATGCTGCGCGATGGGCCAATCCGAGCTTTGCAAATGGTACCGCCAGTCACGCAGCCGCCTTATGGTGATACGGATCCAAAATCCCTTTACGCATGGCTGGAAGAGTATCAGGAAAAGACAGGGGGCCGCGCTGTTGCTTTTGCACATAACGGCAATCTGTCAAATGGATGGATGTTCCCAACCGAAGACACGTATCACGGCGGCAAGGTCGACGAGGAATACGTGGCAGCCCGCGCGAAATGGGAACCCCATTATGAGGTCACTCAAATCAAGGGCGACGGCGAAGCACACCCCTTCCTGAGTCCCGACGACGAATTTGCGGATTACGAGAACTGGGACGTCGGCAATCTGGACATTACCGAGCTAAAGACTGACGATATGCTGGCCGGCGAATACGCCCGAGAGGCCTTGAAACGTGGTTTGATGCTGGAAGAAAAGTTCGGCGTGAACCCCTACAAGTTCGGAATGGGTGGCGCGACGGACAGCCATACCTCTTTGGCCACAGCCGAAGAAGATAACTTCTTTGGGAAATCGGTGAGTGTCGAGCCTTCGGCCTCGCGCATCCAACATCCATTCATTGCCAATGATCTAGGAGAGATTCCCGGCGACCTACTTGTTGCTTCCGGATACACCGCAGTATGGGCTACAGATAACACGCGCGCTGCGATCTTTGATGCATTCAAACGGCGTGAAACCTACGCGACCACTGGGCCACGTATTGGCCTGCGATTCTTTGGCGGGTGGAACTTCGATCAAGCGGATGTTGAAACCCGTTTCCTTGCAAATGTTGGCTACACCAAAGGTGTTCCAATGGGGTCAGACCTTCGCCCTCGCGAGGGTGATGGTGCGCCTTCTTTCCTGATTGCCGCTCTGCGCGACCCGGTTGGTGCAAACCTTGATCGCGTGCAGGTGGTCAAAGGGTGGCTGGATTCAGAAGGAGCCATGCAGGAAAAGGTTTACGACGTAGCATGGTCGGACAACCGAGTTGCCGATGACAACGGTAAGATCCCTGCGGTTGGAAATACGGTCGATGTAGAAACTGCCAGCTGGAGCAACACGATCGGCACTGCCGAACTTGTGACTGTTTGGACTGACCCAGATTTTGATCCGAGTGAGAGGGCGTTTTATTACGTTCGCGCCATCGAAATCCCGACCCCGCGCTGGGTGCTGTACGATAAGCTGCGATTTGGCGCTGAGCTTCCGGAAGACGCAGTGCTTACGCATCAGGAACGCGCCTATTCATCTCCGATTTGGTACACGCCGGCGGAATGATCAGGTCAACACATGAAATTGGATACCGGGGCGGTTACTACGGCCTCGGTTCCTCCTCCAAATCTCTAAGACCTGCAGGACGCTATTCATCCCCTGCGTAGTGTTAGCTCTTAAGAGCTACAGACGTTTTAACCACGTGCGTACCGGATGCCCGTTTCGGTTGCAGTGTTTGTTCTTCTGGTCTTCCACTATACGGTTTCAGAGAGACGCACACGGTATTGATGCATATGCAAGTAATGCGGCTGCATGCGATAATGGATGCGCTGCACGCGTCGTGGCGTGTTGCTGAGATCGACATACTTGCGCTTTTGCGGGACCAGCCCGGTGGATTGCGCCAGATTGGCATGAAACTTGCCGCCTTCGCACCAGCTGTGCTCGGAAGGATCTCCACCAGCTTCCCAGCTCAGCGCTTCTTTGATGAAGGGAATATCAACCGCCTCACAAAACGCACGCGTGACGTCGCCCGGGTTTTCCAGCAGATCATCGCTGTCGATGACAAATGGCCGTTTGCCATGTATTGCGGACAGCAGGTCGAACAGCGCGCGCTGCTCGGGAAGCCCAATCTCAAGCTCGTCGAAATCAGGCCATTTGTCATACATCGACGTGATTGTTTTGGCCGGATCACGGATCAGGAAGGCGTGGGTGAAGTACGACAGAAACTCTTCATCCCACATGTGGTTGATGTAGTTCGGGAAATCCTTGATGAAGACCGGGCCTTTTTCGGCACGGGCTTTGATGTCTTCCCAAACACTTTCCAGCGAAAGACCGGGCCGGGTCTCGCCTCCTTCGGGAAAACGCGGCCACATCGGGTTTTCCCCGTGATACCAGGCCTCACCAAAAGGTTCATGCAGGCAATCCAGATCGCCGCGTTGTTTCATCATGTGTTCGAACGCGGTTGAGGTGGACCGGGGGATGGCCCAGAGCGCGATGATTTTATGCATGGATCATGTCTCCAAAGTCGCCATCAACTGACCGTGGTAAGATGTTGGAGCAAGGCCCAAGGTCTTGAATAGGCGCCAGTAGAGCGCCGTGTCGTGACCAATGACCGGTTTCCCCAGCCGTTTTTCAAGCTCGGCCGTATGGTGCACCGGGCGGCGGGCTACTCCGTCCGAGGGGCGGCGATAGTTCGACATGCCGTTGATCAGGTAGGCATCCACATTCGGGGCCTGTTCAGCGGTGTAGTCGAAGCTCTTCCAGATCAGCTCTTCATCAAAGCACCAGACGCAATCATCGACCTCTTCCTGCGTGGCAAACCAGCCCTGATCAAAGAAATTCCCGGCCCAGACCACGTCAAACCCGGCCTCTTTCAGGAACCCGACCGTGCCCATGTACCAGGAATTGGTGTGATAGCAGGCGTTCAGCGCCACCTTCTCGGCACCGATCTCGCGCAGCGCCTCGACCATGGCGTAACCCGCCATGTGGAAGGGCGTTTCGTATTTGTCGCTGAGCATCTCGCAATGCTGGCGGATGCCTTCAACGCCCAAACCGCTGGCATGCACCCAGTTCGAACCGACCTGCCCGCACACATCGGCATTGTTGATCGCCATGCACTCGACGAACTCATCAAGCAGGCCAAAGTTCTTTTTCCGCTGATCCAGACCGTGCTGATAGCCTGGAACATGCAGCATACGCCCATGTACGCCGACAGTATCGGGTGCCATGCGGATAAAGTCCGACGGAGCCGCGCAATAGTCGAAAGGCGGGCAGGTGAACCCCACCTGATAGGGAAACAGTTTACGCTCTGGGTTTTCCCACCGTTCAGGTTTGGTGAAAGTGTTCATGTGTCATCTATCCTGTGCGAGGCAGCTCCGCTTGTGCATCCTGAAACAAAGCGCAGCCGCAAATCTATTGCTTTTTCGGCAAGAACTCTTGCCAATTCTGGAAAGAGTTCCGCTGCATTTTGCAGGTTCAAACCGGATGTCAGGCAGGGGCGTTTACCGTTTCGTCTGCCTTTAGCCGGTGCTTAAAAAGATGCTCGTAATGCGGCAGTGCTTGCGCATAGATCTCTTTGACGTGATCCGGTTGATCTTCAACCGAGCCATAGGTGCGCGGCATGGGCTTGAGCCCGCTGGACGCGCTCAGGCTGTCATGCCAGGACCCGTTATCATACCACCCCACTTCGGGCCGCGCGCCGGGTTCCCATGACAAGGCCTCGGGCACGAAGTCCAGACCGACGGCTTTGCACCAGGCCGATACGATACCTTCGGGGTTTTCCAGCAGATCGTCGCTGTCGATCAGCCTGATCCAGTCGATGTCCGGTGCAGGCAGGACGGCCTTAGAATATTCGCCAAGCGTTTCACGGTCCATCATCAGGCTGTTTCCAAAGCTGCTGCGACGTCACGCAGACGCAGATTTTGCGGGTCAAGAACCGCATCTGGCAGCACGATGGCCTTGTGCATTTCACCAAACACGATCACCTCAAGTTCGGTCCCCGGCTGCGCGGCCTGTGGTTTGACGAAGGCAAAGGCCAGATTGCGCCCTGTGACCGGACCAAAGCCGCCCGACGAGACCGAGCCGACCTTTTCGCCGTTCAGATAAACAGCCTCACCGCCCAGCACATCGGTGCCCTCCATCTGGATGTCCAGATAGGCGATGACCGAAGAACTGCCGGTCTCGGCCAGCTTGGCCAGCGCCTCTTTGCCGACAAACGCCTTGTCGAACTTCACAAAGCGCATCTGGTCGGTGTGCACGGGGCTGGCGTCATTGGCCAGCTCATGCCCACCGCGATAGGCTTTTTCCATGCGCATCATTTCCAGCGCCTTTGACCCAAACGGCACCATGCCATGGGGCTGGCCCGCGTCCCAGATCGCGTCCCACACAGCGCCAAGCTGATCCATGGGCGCGTGCAGCTCCCATGCCAGTTCGCCCGATAAGGACAGGCGCAACGCAATCAGGTTGACCCCTGCAACCGACATTTCACGCGCCTTGAGCCAGCCGAAGTCGGCGTTTTCCAGCGACGCATCGCTGAGCGGGGCCAGCACCTCGCGGGCTTTGGGGCCCGCCACGGTCAGAATGCCCCAATCGTCGGACAGGTTGCGGATACTCACATCCTCGGACCCGCGCTGATGCACGGTGATCCAGTCCCAGACGCGGCGCTCGGACGGGCCGCCGGTCACAAACCAGAAGCGATCTTCGGCCAGCCGCGCAATGGTTGCCTCGCCCTCGATCGTGCCTTGTTCGTTCAACAGCAGCGTCAGGCAGGTGCCGCCCACCTTTTTGGGCATCCGGTTGGCGCAAAGCCGGTTCAGATACGCCTCAGCCTCGGGGCCGGTGATCTCGAACTTGGAAAAGGCCGAGAAGTCGCTGATGCCAACGCATTCATGTACCGCGCGGGCCTCGGCCAGAGCGGCCTCCCACGATGAGCCACGTTTCCAGGACTCGGGCTCTTTGCCACCCCATTCGGGTTTGCCGTAAACGCGGGGACGCTCCCAGCCGCCAGCCTCTTCGAACACGGCATGCAACGCCTTGGTCCGGTCATGCACGCCAGAGCTTCGGATTTCGCGGCAGGTTTCATATTGCAGCTGCGGATAGGGCAGCGACAGGCGCGTCATGTAGTTCTCGCGGCAGCGCTGATAGGTATAATCCTCGTCCACACGGCTATGGAACCGGCGCGGATCAAAGCCGCGCATCGAGATATCGGCCGTGCCATGCACCATCCATTGCGCCAGCGCCCGGCCCAGTCCGGGCCCCCAGGCAATGCCCACGGTCGCACCGCAGGCCAGCCAGTGATTGCGCAAACCCGGCGCAGGCCCGACCAGCGGGTGCCCGTCCGGCGTATAGGTGATTGCGCCATTGACGATGCGTTTGATGCCGCGCTCCATCAGGCAAGGATAGCGTTCAAAACACTTCTCCAACCACGGCATAATACGGTCATAGTCGGGTTCAAACAGTTCGTTCTCGCTGTCCCAGGGGCAGCCCTCGCGCCATTTGGCCAGCGCGTCATGGGTGTCATACAGCCCGATCAGCGCCTCACCCTGTTCGCGGCGCAGATAGCCGGTAAAGTAATCATCGCGGGTGACGGGGATTTCATGACCCATCGCCTCGAACTCGGGCACCGCATCGGTGACCACATAGTGGTGCTGCATCGGGACAATCGGCAGGTCCAGCCCGCTGAAGGCCCCGATCTGGCGTGCATGGTATCCACCGGCATTGACCACATGCTCACAGATGATGTCGCCCTGCTCGGTCACCACCTTCCATTCGCCCGACGGCATCTGCTGCACATCCGTCACCCGGTTGCGGCGCACCACTTTGGCCCCCCGCATCCGCGCGCCCTTGGCCATCGCCTGACAGGTGCCGGATGGGTCAACATGGCCATCATCGGGCGTATAAATCCCGCCGATGATATGCGACGTGTCATAGATCGGGTTCAGCTTGGCGATTTCTTCGGGGGTAACCCAGCGACACTCCTGCCCGCGGGCCAGAACCGCGTCACGCGTGTGCATCAGCCAGGCACGGTGATCCTCGGTTGCGGCCACGCGCAAGGACCCGCAATTGTGCCAGCTGACGCCCTGCTCGGTCTCATCCTCAATGGTTTTATACAGATCCACCGCATAATCGTGACAGATCCCCAACGCATGGCCCGCCGTCATGCGACTGACCAATCCCGCCGCATGCCAAGTGGCCCCGGACGTCAGTTCCGCCTTTTCAACCAGAACAACATCTGTCCAGCCTTCCTTAGCCAGATGATACAGGACGCTGGCACCCATATTGCCACCGCCGATTACAACGACCCGAGCCGATTCCATTACAGTTCTCCGCGTTTCCTGCCGGAGACACTTCCGCATCGGAAAAATTTTGTCCACATTTTTTTCCTGCAGTATATCTTTTTGCCAATAACTTGATTCGGAGGGCCACAATGGACGGTGCAGTCGTAAGAGAATCCAACCAGGATCGCATGCGGCGCATTCTGGGCGAAGACGGGTACGCGCAGCTGTTTCGCAACATTGACGAAGCCGCAGGCCTGCCAAACGCGGCATACTGGTCGCCCGAATGGTTCGAGATGGAGCAGGAACTGATCTTTCGCCGCTCCTGGGTGTTCGGCGGCGCGCGCGCGGAAATCCCCGAACCCGGCGACATGAAGCCCATCGACATCGCTGGCACGCCGATCGTTCTGGTCCATGGCCGCGACGGCGTGATCCGGGGGTTCCAGAACGTCTGCCGCCATCGCGGCATGCAACTGGTCACCAAACCCTGCAAAAAGGCCACGCTGACCTGCCCCTATCACCGATGGGCCTATGGGCTGGACGGCAAGCTACGGTCCCGGCCGCATTTCGACGGGCCCAATTCCAGCGGCACGTTCAAAGAGGGCGGCGGCGACAAGCTGGACCTGATCCCGGTCCGGGTCGAAGAGTTTTTTGGCTGTCTCTTCGTCAATGTCTCGGGCGACGCAGATCCGCTGGTTGT
This sequence comes from Ruegeria sp. HKCCD4884, assembly GCF_013110855.1. Lineage (NCBI taxonomy): Bacteria > Pseudomonadati > Pseudomonadota > Alphaproteobacteria > Rhodobacterales > Roseobacteraceae > Ruegeria > Ruegeria sp. HKCCD4884. The sequence goes on along the minus strand of NZ_WVRJ01000012.1, from coordinate 123,604 downwards.
GTGGATGGCCCCGGTTCTGGATCAGCTCAAAGGCTATGATCTGTCCGCCATCCGCTGGGCCGGGAAACGCGACTTCACGGTCGAGGCCAACTGGAAACTGGTCTACGAGAATTACATGGAGGGCTACCACGTTTTTGCCCTGCATCCCCGCCTGATCGACTTTGCGCCAATGGAGGTGCGCTGGTCGGGCGAGTGGCGCGGTTCGACCTTCGTCAACGGCTACCGGTTTCCAAAACTGGAAGAAGGCCGCGGCCAGGGCCTGCCCCACTATCCCGGCCTGTCCGAGGAAGACCGCATGCAGGGACAGTGGTTCCTGACCATGCCGCATTTCGCGGTCGAGGTGTACCCCGATCAGTTCACCGTGTTGGTGGCCTACCCCGAAGCGCCGGACAGATGCCGCGAGGAACTGCACGTTTTCGTCATCGGGGATGAGGCCGCAACCGGCGACACATACCGCAAAGAACGCGAAGACCTGATCCAGATGTGGGACGATCTGAACGTCGAGGACATATCGGTCCTCAAAGGGCTTCAAAATGGCCGCCGCTGCTATGGATATGATGGCGGCCGTCTGTCACCGCATTGGGAAGGACCAACACTGGCCTATTCCCGCAAAATCATCGAACTCATGGCGGATAGCGAAGACCTGACAACCTGAGCCCGGACACCCCCAGTAAACAACAACCCTAAGCCAGCTCTCCGGCTTCGGGATTTTTTCGTCAGCGCGCGGTCATGATAACGGGCGTGTTGGTGTGAATGATCTGCAACTCAACGGACCCGTTGTTGATGTAGCGATGGGGCTTGTCTCCGGCAAAACCAAAACTGTCGCCTTCCTCAAGCACAAACACATGCCCATCGACCTCCAGCGTGAGTTGCCCGGCCAGCACATAGCCGACCTCCTCCCCCTCATGGTTCAACGGGTTGTCACCGGAATGCCCCCCCGGCGAAAATTGCATCAAAGACATCGCCAACTGACCGTCAATCGACGGCGACAGCAAATAGTCCGTTTCCCCCAAATAATCCGTGCCAGAGAGACGGGAATAGTCAATACGCCGCCGAAACCCCTTGCGCACAACATATCTGTTTTCAATCGGATCATCATTCGGCGAAGGCGGAAACAGCCAGCCAATCTCAATACCCAATGCCGAACTGATCCGCTGTAACGCATCCAAAGATGGCTGCTTCTGACCCCTCTCAACAAGGCTCAGAAACCCAACCGACAGAGACGCCGCCTCAGCACACTCGGCCAGCGTCATACCCATCGCGCGGCGCACCCCACGGATTTCGTGGCCAACACCAGCATTGGCGTTCGTCGCCTCGTTCTGAGGGGTCAGCTTTGACTTCGCCGCGCGCTCCATAATTCAGCTCCCAGACCCTTCGAAAACTCCCACAATCGACGATTACACCACGAACGGGACAATGACTATCCGTGCCATCAATCTGCAATTTGATATCTCTCGGAACGATAGGCCATACCTAAGTCGGCCTCAATCTCATTATGCCGTAAAGCCTTGTGGCGAGCGGAACTAACCGACTGTTTCATTTGAGTATCAGTGTATGTTTTGCCGTTGATCCCCCTGCTCGTGAACTCGGGCGCAAACCGGACAAAACTCGGAATGCGACTGGTGTAAGGCGCGTTTCTTGCGGGCACCGCTCACCCACAGTTGCAACTATCGGGCGGTCAAGCCGAATGGTCGTCGCAAGGCCAAACTCCAGTAGGGTAATCGGCAAGGGTTTTTAGTACGCCCGTCGGTCAGCGGATTGCAGACAGGCGTCGCCGATGTCCAGCGTAACGACAGCATCTTTTGTCCCAGCCTCCCGGATCTCGCCAAGGGCTCGGCGGAAGTGCATCGGCTTTAACCGCAAATTCGGCGAGGAAGTCGCGGAACGTCGAGCTGCCAAGAAGCATCAGGATCACTGCAAGCTTTTGATCCTGGGAGGCGCATGACAAACCGCTTCGCTGCAATGCCGCATTTTTGAGCGGATCATGCTGCACCGCCGCAAGTTTAAGCAATACTCTGAATCAATCAAAGAAGTCGGGCGATGAGTCTCTGAACGCGACCGAGAGCTGTCATAGCAATGTGGAGTGCCGCAAGACGGTTCGAAAAATGTGCGAAGGTGCCCGGCCTAGGAACCTTAAGACGCCCTCGCACACCGCAATTATGCGTGGGGGGGTATATGGGACGTTTCGGCGTCCCGAACAACCCTGCTGCGCATCGCATAGAAGGAAATGCTGATGCACACCAAACTTATTTCCACTACCGCCGCAGTCCTGTTGGCCAGTTCTCTGCCTGCACTGGCTGATTGCCCAATTAAGGTTGGCGTACTTCATTCGTTGTCCGGCACCATGGCCATTTCAGAAACCACCCTGAAAGACACGATGGAAATGCTTGTCGAACAACAAAACGAAGCCGGTGGTCTTCTGGGGTGTGAGCTTGAGGCTGTCGTCGTAGATCCGGCCTCTGACTGGCCGCTATTTGCCGAGAAGGCGCGTGAATTGCTGACCGTGCACGAAGTTGACGTGATCTTTGGCAACTGGACGTCGGTTTCCCGTAAGTCCGTCCTGCCCGTGATCGAAGAACTTAACGGTCTGCTGTTCTATCCGGTTCAGTACGAGGGTGAAGAAAGTTCGAAAAACGTGTTCTACACGGGTGCGGCGCCCAACCAGCAAGCAATCCCTGCCACCGACTACTTCCTGGACGAGCTGGAAGTCGAGAAATTTGCCCTGCTGGGGACCGATTATGTGTACCCGCGGACCACGAACAACATCCTTGAAAGCTATCTAAAGCAGAAGGGCATCGCGGAAGAGGATATCTTCGTCAACTACACGCCCTTTGGTCATTCGGACTGGTCCAAGATCGTGGCCGACGTGGTTGCCCTTGGCGCGGACGGCAAGAAAGTTGGCGTGATTTCGACGATCAACGGCGACGCGAATGTTGGTTTTTATAAGGAGCTCGCTGCCGCGGGCATCTCGGCTGACGATATTCCGGTTGTGGCCTTCTCGGTCGGTGAGGAAGAACTGGCCGGTCTAGATACCAGCAACCTGGTTGGTCATCTGGCGGCATGGAACTATTTCCAATCGGCTGAAAGCGATGCAAACGAAGTGTGGGTCGAAGCATGGAAAGCCCGCATGGGTGACGAGCGTGTGACCAACGACCCGATGGAGGCCCACTACATCGGCTTCAACATGTGGGTGAACGCGGCAACGGAAGCCGAAACCACGGATGTTGATGCTGTCCGGACAGCCATGTACGGTCAGGAATTCCCGAACCTGACAGGCGGTACAGCGGTGATGCTGCCGAACCATCATCTGGCCAAACCGGTTCTGATCGGTGAAATCCAGGAAGACGGTCAGTTCGATATCATCAGCCAGACCGAAGAAGTTCCGGGCGACGCCTGGACCGACTATCTGCCAGAATCCGCTGTACTCGCATCGGATTGGAAAGAGCTGGGTTGCGGTATGTACAACACCGAAACCGAGAGTTGCGTGCAGATCAAGTCCAACTACTAAGGTCTTAACCTGAACTCCTCGGGGCGCGCGACTTGTGCCCCGAGATCCAATACAAAGGTCTTCCTAAATGACGCTTCCGTTCAGGCGGGCAGTGCTTGCCCTGCTGGTGCTATTGGCCCCTACGCTACTGCAAGCGCAATCCGCAGACGCCCCTGTGCAACAGGTTTTGCAGTCCCATGCGGACGTGATCCAGAAATCATCTCGAAAGACGATTGGCCCTGCAATTGAAGCGTTGGCGCAGAGTGGACTGCCAGAAGCACAAATCGTCTTGGAACGTTGGCAAGCCAAGGACATGTGGTTCAACAAAGAAACCGGTCTTTTTGTCTTTGCCTCAAAAGCTGAGGGCGGATTGCAAATCTTCGACGTATCTGACGGGGCCGCGATCGGGATTGTTGAGAAAAAAGAATACAAGCAGCTCAAGCCTAATTCTGGCATTCGAGGATTGATCGCCTCTGCCCTGGTGCAGTTTCAGCTGAACGACCCCGATCCCAAAGCCCGCGACGCCGCATTGACAGCAATTGAGCGAGACGCCGAAGCGTCACACCTGTCCGCCCTGCGGGCCTCCATCGAAGCGGAGCAAGACGCCGATCTCAAGGCGCGCAAAGACCGGTTGGAACGTTTGTTGACGATCCGGTTTGATCAGGATGAGGCCGCAAGGCTTTCTGCCATCGATAGCTTCGCCGGTGACCTTGGTGTTGACGTTCGAGCGACGCTCAATCCGTTGCTTTCATCCGAAATCAAGGTCGCAGCTGAAATCCCGGATGGCGCTGTTGGCATAGAAGTAGGAACAGATGAACTAACGCAAGAGCAGGCCTATAGCCTACTTGTCGCGAATGGGTTGGCACCGGAAAAGGTTGATGCTGGAGCCATAAGGCAAACTCTGATCGACAACATAAACGGCGACACTGTTGCAGGTGTACAAGTCGCGAGCCTTGACGAGGACGCAGCACGTGAATCCGCGTATCAGGTGTTGGCGCAGCAAGGTCTGGCGACCCCGCTGGTGACGCAGGACGACATTGCCGAAGCCGTTCAAAAACATAAATTTTTCAGAGTTTTCGTCTCGGCCCCGTTGCCGATCGCACTTGCTGCACAGGCGGCTTTGGACAATATCGAAACACAAGTTGCTTTGAACCAGACTGCCGATGTGGTGTTGGACGCGCTGTCTCTGGCCTCGATCTATTTCCTTGCGGCGATCGGCCTTGCAATCACATTCGGGGTGATGGGCGTAATCAACATGGCGCATGGTGAGTTCATCATGATGGGTGCATACACCGGCTATGTGGTGCAGCTGTTCATTCCTGACCTTACGCTTTCGATCCTTGTGGCAATTCCCTGCGCATTTCTGGTGACCTTCGGGGCCGGTGTCCTGTTGGAGCGACTGGTCATTCGGTGGCTGTATCACCGACCGCTAGAGACGTTGCTGGCAACCTTTGGTGTTTCCATTGCCTTGCAACAACTGGCCAAGAACATCTTTGGAACACAGGCACGACCCTTGACTGCTCCGGCGTGGTTGGACGGGTCGATGGTGCTGAACGACATAGTCTCGATCAGCTACATCCGCATTGCGATCTTCGTTCTAGCACTGCTGTTTCTGGCACTGTTCCTCATCGTCATGAAGCGAACCCGGCTGGGGCTTGAGGTGCGGGCAGTGACTCAGAACCCCCGCATGGCATCTTCAATGGGGATCAACCCGGACCGGATCAACATGCTGACGTTCGGCTTAGGTTCGGGCATCGCGGGCATCGCGGGCGTGGCCATCGGGCTTTACGCCAAAGTCACGTCCGAGATGGGTTCTGACTACATCGTGCAAAGCTTTATGACGGTGGTCGTTGGTGGCGTTGGCAACATCTGGGGAACATTGTTGGGCGCGACGATGGTCGGAACGCTGCAAAAAGGGATCGAGTGGTTCAATCCGTCCAACACTCTGGCGGCGCAGACTTACATGATCCTGTTCATCATCCTGTTCATTCAATTCCGACCGCGCGGCATCATCGCGCTCAAAGGTCGGGCTGCGGAAGCATGATATGGTTGACATGACTTCTACAGCCGAGCCGATACGCAAGCCGCTGGTGCTGCGCCATCCCTCTGTCGCCCTCTTTCTGATCATCCTGTCTCTGTTTACGGCGATCGTCACCGTCCTGGGCGAAGGCTTTGGCATCGGACTGATATCCACCAGCTTTATCAAGACGCTGGGCAAAACACTGTGCCTGTGTCTTGCTGCGCTGGCGATGGATCTGGTGTGGGGATACACGGGTATCCTGTCGCTGGGGCACATGGCCTTCTTTGGTATTGGGGGCTACGCCATAGGCATGTGGCTGATGTATGCCCGTACCGAGATTATCGTGGTCGACAGCCTCTCAGCCTCTGCTTTGCCGCCAACGGCGCAAGAGATCTCGGACGGCATCGCCACTCAGATTTTCGGCGTGGTGGGCGCATCCGAGTTCCCTCCGATCTGGGCCTTCGCACATTCCCTGCCGCTACAACTGTCTGCCGTCGTTCTGGTGCCCGGGCTGCTGGCCCTTGTGTTTGGTTGGCTGGCTTTCCGTAGCCGCGTGACCGGGGTTTACCTATCGATCCTAACGCAGGCGATGACGCTCGCGCTGTCCCTGTACCTGTTCCAAAACGACAGCGGGTTACGTGGGAACAACGGTTTGTCGGGCTTACAAAACCTTCCGGGCTTGGACTCGGTTCCGCAATCAACGGTTTCGATCCTGTTCTTCTGGGCATCCGCCTTGGCGCTTGGTTTGGGCTACGTTGTTTGCGCGTGGATAGTGTCCGGCAAGTTTGGATCGGTCATTCGGGCCATCCGCGATGATGAAAGCCGCGTTCGGTTCCTTGGCTATTCGGTCGAAGCCTACAAGCTATTCATCTTCACCCTGACTGCCGTGATCTGCGGTATCGCGGGCGCTTTGTATTACCCGCAGGCCGGCATCATAAACCCAGCTGAGATTGCGCCGATAGCATCAATCTATCTAGCCGTCTGGGTTGCGATTGGCGGCCGTGGAAAACTTTATGGAGCGGTGATTGGTGCAGCCTTTGTCTCGTTGCTGTCGACATGGTTCACCGGTGGGCAAGCCCCCGACATCTCGCTGGGGTTCTACACGATCCAATGGGTCGACTGGTGGACCATCCTGCTTGGGCTCTCGTTTGTTGCGGTCACGCTGTTCGCACCCCGCGGCATAGGGGGGCTGATCGACAAGTTTACAGAACATCGCGCGCCTGATCGCCATGGTGCCGACTTGGGGCCAGACCTTGGATCGCTGCGCGAGAAGGAGGCGAATGAATGAGCACGCTTCTGGAAGTCTCTGGCGTTTCCGTGTCCTTCGACGGTTTCAAGGCCATCAACAACCTGACGTTCCAAATCGGCCCGGCCGAAATGCGCGCGGTCATCGGCCCGAACGGGGCAGGGAAAACGACGTTCATGGACATCATCACAGGCAAGACCAAGCCTGACGATGGTCATGTACTATGGGGTGAAAAGTCGGTCTCACTATTGTCGATGAGCGAAAGTCAAATCGCTCAGGCCGGAGTAGGGCGAAAGTTCCAGCGCCCGACCGTGTTCGAAGATCAAAGCGTTCGCGAAAACCTGATGCTCGCCCTAAAAAACAAACGCGGGCCGCTGGCTGTATTGCGGTTCCGAGCGCGTCAGGAAGATCATGAGAAAGTCGCAACGCTGGCTGAGGAAATCGGACTGCAGAGCGCCTTGGATCGCAAGGCCGGTGAACTTAGCCATGGGCAAAAACAATGGCTCGAGATCGGGATGTTACTGGCCCAAGACCCGCAATTGCTGCTGGTGGACGAGCCTGCGGCTGGGATGACCCCGGCAGAGCGCGAACATACGACCGACATCCTTGTTGAGGCGGCCAAAACCCGAGCCGTGGTCGTTGTGGAGCACGATATGGAGTTCGTCCGCCGCCTTAACTGCAAAGTAACCGTGCTGCACGAGGGGTCAGTTCTGGCCGAAGGTTCGTTGGACCACGTCACAAAGAATGAAAAGGTAATCGAGGTTTATCTTGGCCGTTGACCTTCTGGAAATCTCCAATTTGACACTGCACTACGGCGGCAGTCAGATACTGAACAGCGTCGACATAACCGCACGTAAGGGTCAGGTGACCTGCGTGATGGGTACAAACGGCGTTGGTAAAACAAGCCTATTAAAGGCGATATCCGGTACGCATCCACGCAGCGGTGGAGACTATTTGCTGAACGGCGAACAGATCGGCAATGCGACGTCCTTTGAGCTTGCCAGAAAAGGCGTGGCCTACGTACCGCAAGGGCGCGAGATCTTTCCGTTTTTGACTGTTCAGGAAAATCTCGAAACCGGCTTTGCCTGCCTGCCCCGCAGTGATCACACGATCCCAGACTATATATTCGAGCTTTTTCCGATCCTGAAAGAGTTTCTTTCCCGGCGCGGGGGCGACTTGTCCGGTGGTCAACAGCAACAGCTTGCAATTGCACGCGCGTTGATCACACAGCCAAAAGTCTTGCTGTTGGACGAACCGACCGAAGGTATTCAACCGAACATCATCAAACAGATCGGGGAAGTCATCGGCCTGCTACGCGATCAGGGCGAAATGGCCATTATCTTGGTCGAACAGTTTTTTGAGTTTGCTTATTCATTAGGGGATGAATTCTTGGTTCTTGAGCGAGGTACCCCTTTTTTACGTGGTGCCAAAAGCCAAATTGGCAAAGAACAACTAAGGTCGGCGGTATCCGTTTAGCGGGATTGTAAAGGCTTCTTTTTGCCAAGACAGAAGAGAAGTGCCGCAAGTTTTGGGTCTGAATTGGCGCACACACAGATTTTGACGCTTGTCGTCCGCGGAGTGTTTCCCGACAGGGTTCAGCATGGTTTTCTTGAAAGGCTTTCACCTTCCCAAGGATTCTTTTTACGCTGATTTTTTCCATCTGCGGCACGGCGTGCGAGTTAACCCCGTCACATTGTATCGGTGGGCAGTGAAATGGGGCAGCCGGGATCGGGGCAGAAATCGCACGCCACTATGCGGCAGCAGGCGCCAACGTGGCGATCTGGGATTTGTCGGAACCCGACGACGCCCCTGAAGGCGTGATCTCATGCAAAGTGGATATCAGTAACCCAGACCAAATCGCCGCAGCCGTTGCAAAGACCAGAAGTGCCTTCGGCGGCGTTGATTTTTTGTCGCACAATGCAGGTTTCGCCGGTCCGACCCTGAGCGTCGTGGAAAGCGATCCGAAAATCTGGGCGCGCGTCGTCGAGGTTAATCTGACCGGAACCTTTCACTTGGCTCATGCCATTGTTCCCCTCATGCAAGAGGCAGGCTTTGGCCGGATCATCAACATGGCATCGCTTGCGGGCAAGGAAGGCACCCCCAACGCCTCGGCCTATTCGGCGTCCAAGGCCGGCGTCATCGGGTTTACCAAGTCACTGGCCAAGGAACTGGCCCAGACTAATATCCGCGTGAATTGCATCGCACCTGCTGCCATCAAAACGGCGATTCTGGATCAGATGACGCCAGAGTTTGTGCAGATCATGATCGACAAATCACCAATGAAACGCCTGGGCTGGGTTGAAGAGGCTGCGCGCATGGTGATGTGGCTAAGCTCGGAAGATTGCACGTTCAACACTGGTGCCGTTTTTGATCTTTCAGGCGGAAGAGCGACCTACTGATCGCGTACATCCCCAATTTCACGCCCGGCCTTATGGAAGTGGCCGCACATGTATTGGCAGCGCAGCACGGCCCATAGTTTTTGCAAGCCCGCGCGCGCAACTGAAAGTCTTAAATCCGTTTTTGGCACCATCGGATTTGACGGTGTTGTTTCGGGCTCTGGCACCTTGGCCAGTGAAATGGCGATCCGGGCGAGCAAGTCCCAGGAACCTGCTCGACCCGTTTCCAATATCCCCAGCCATACAATTTGCCGCCGTTTTGACCGGATCAGCTGCGCACCAAGTGCCCACCATCCACGTCCAGAACGGTGCCGGTCAGAAAGTTATTTGTCATGGACAGGACAACAGCTTGTGCGACTTCTTCCGCGGTTCCGACGCGGCCGACGGGCAAGCTGCCGCCGACTTGCGCGTACATTGCCTCTCGTGCCTCTTCCGGCATCGCAGCATAGGCTTCCGTGTCAACCATACCGGGACTGATGCAATTCACACGGGCACGGCCCGACAGTTCCAGCGCCAGCCCTTTGGCTAAGGCTTCAACCGCCGCGTTCACCGCAGCCAGACCTGTTGTCCCGGCAGACGGGCGGCGGCTGAGCACACCGGAAAAGAATGTGATGGAGGCACCTTTGGTCAAAGCAGGCAGGACCTCACGCACGGCCACATATGGGCCGATAAACTTAGCCTCTAACATACCACGCAATGCGTCAGTGGGCAGCTCTTCATAGGCCCCATGCGCAGCGCTTGAGGCCGAGATCACCAAGTGGTCCACGGCCCCGAGACTGGCGGCCCAGGATTTCACGCCTACCTCATCCGTAGTGTCTACGGGCGCGATTTGCACAACACCCCCGACCTCTGCCGCCGCCGCCTCAAGTTTGGCCAGACTGCGACTGGCAAGTGTGACTTTTGCCCCAAGGGCGACTGCCATCTTGGCCGTAGCCTTACCCATACCGCTACTGCCGCCGATGATGACGACGTGTTTGCCTGCAAGGGCGGTTTCAAAAACCGTACTCATTGTGTTGGTTCCTTGTCTTTAGGGTTACCTGTTCGGGTCAGTTGATGCTCAGCACAAGCTTGCCGGTCGTCTCGCCTGCTTCCAGACGGCGATGGGCCTCAGCAGCTTCGCCAATCGGCAACATGGTGATCTGAGGACGCAGAACGCCGGTTTCCAGCAGGTTGAACACGGTCGCCATATCAGCGCTGAAGGCATCGGGGCGGTTCAGGAAATACGTGTAGATATCGCTCACCCGCACTGAAACGGATTTCTGGAAATGCTTTGTCAGATCATCCGCAAAGCCACCTGCGGGCGGTCCCGCAAGGAACCCAAACAATACGGCCGTACCTAGCGGTGCCAGCGCGTCGAGGTCCGATTTCAGTGTTTCGCCCGAGATTGGATTCAACGTCAGATCAACACCACGTCCTTCAGTGATCTCCAAAACTCGCGCAGCGACGTCTTCTTGGCGGTAATCAATGACGTGATCAGCGCCCTGCTCATATGCGTAGCCAAGCTTGTCGGTGCTGGCAGAGGCAATCACGGTCATACCCAGATGTTTGGCGATTTGCAGAGCCATCGTACCAACACCGCCCGCCGCCGCGTGAACCAGCACGGATTTTCCTGCCACTGCACCACCGAGATTGACCAGCATATGATAGGCGGTCATCGCGTTAACCGGGGCCGCGGCAGCGGTTTCAAAGGTGACATCGTCAGATAGCCTGGTCACGTAAGGTGCCCCAATCACGGAATGCGTGCCATAACCGCCCGCACCGATCGGCCCCATCCAAGCCACACGTTCGCCTATGGCAAAGCCTTCGACCCCTTCGCCCAGCGCTTCAACAACTCCGGCGCCTTCGACGCCTGGTACGTGCGGCAGGGCAGGCACCATACCTTCTGGCATCTCTCCCCGTCGGATGATCGTGTCGATAAAGTTAACGGCTCCGGCATGGTTACGGATCAAGACGTCGCCGGGGGCTGGCTGAGGAACGGCGCGGTTGGATTTGCGCAGAACATTGGGCCCACCGGTTCGCGTGATTTCGATTGCATAGGACATAACGTGTCTCCTTCTGTTGTGCAGAAAGTAGAGACCGTCAGTTGTAATGATAATCGTTGATTTCAGGAGTTATTATCTCAAAAATAGAATTATGATCTACAACGACCTTGCCCTGTTCACTCTTGTCGCTGACCATCTCAGCTTTTCCAAAGCTGCGGACCAACTTGGTATCCCTCTGAGCCGGGTCAGCCGAAGAGTTGCCGAATTGGAAAACCATCTCGGCACCAAACTGTTTGAGCGCACGACCCGCCAAGTGCGTCTGACAGAAGAAGGCCGCCGCCTTCTGGATCGCTGCCAGGAGCCATTCGAAGCACTGCAAGAGGTTGCGGGATTTGCTGACGAAACCAGACGCCAGACCATACGCATTACGGCCCCGCCCCTGGCCGCCCGTGCAACGATTGGCCCGCGTTTGCTGGAGTTTGCACAGCAAAACCCACATGTGCAGCTGGAAATGACACCCACGAACGTCATGTTGGATTTTTTCAGCGACAATATCGATTTGGCCTTTCGGGTCGGTCCACTGACGGATTCCAGCCTTGTCGCAAAACGCCTTTGGTCGGTTCCTTACTGTTTTTGCGCCGGGTTGGGATTTATTGAGGAGAACGGATTGAAGGGCGCGATTTCTCGGCAGGTTTTTCAAAGCTTACCTGCCCTGACCGCTGGTCAGCCGTGGGTTTTGGAAAACGGCGACAAACTGCAACCCAGCAACGTCGCCCACAGTTTAATCGACCTTGACGTCATCGCACTCGCCGCGCGTCGCAATCTGGGCGTTGCAATGCTGCCTCTGGACATGATGGGGGGAGATTTGCACGAGCTTGAGGTTCAGGATGCGCGACCTTTGACACGAGAAATGTTCGCCGTTTATCCCAGCCGCCGCCTGCTGCCCGCGCGGGTCAGAGCATTGATTGATTTCATGGCACCGGGATAGCGCCTACCATTCGATTGGCGCCCCATCGCGAAAGAAACCGCCTGTCGGGCCGTTGTTCGGCAGAGTTGCCGCCCAAACAACACCCCTCGCCCCCTCAGACACCGGGCGGCCACCCCCGCCCATGTCCGTGGCAACCCAACCGGGGCAAACGGCGTTGACAAGAATACCTTCGTGTTTCAGCTCGGCTGCGGTTTTGATGGTCAGCGCATTCAATGCCGCCTTGGATACACCATAACCAGCCGTACCACCGGACATGTCGCTCAGCGCGCCTGAACCGGAAGACACATTGACGATCCGGGCACTCTCGCCACGTCGCAAAAGAGGAGTCGCTGCGATTATGGTATCCCAAGCACCAAAAAGATTGGTGTCAAAGGCACGCCGCACGCGATGCAGGTCGGCGCAATGCGCCTGCTGATCCGTGTCGTAATCCACACCTGCGTTATTGACCAAAATATCGAGACGCCCGTAGCTGGGTTCAATCTTCAGAATAAAGGCGGCGGCGACAGAGTCCGGGTTCGATACGTCCAACTGCAAGGCTTCCACCCCGTACCCGATCTCATCTGCGGCCCGATGTCCTTTATCCAGGTTTCGAGAACCGAGCAGAACTTTTACCCCATGATCTCTGGCCAATTGTCTGGCGACTTCTTTTCCGATGCCTCGGTTGGCGCCGGTTACAAGTGCGATGCGTTGGTTGGTCATGCAGATCCCTATGACTTTGTGTCAGCCGGCATATCTAAAATAGATCGTGGCAATGCAGCCAGCACCGGTCCACTCCTAAAAGTGGAACGGTGTGGCAGTCCTTCAATCTATCAATTTCCTTGATTTGCACGCTCGGCAGCAATGGCGACAAGGCCGCGATCTCCGGTTTCCCAAAGCGCCGTCATGGTCAGAGAGGTTACAACCCAGCGGTCCCCGGATTTTTCCAGCGCATAATCATAGCGTCCGCCCAGAACCCACAAGCCATCCTCAATGCGGTGGGTTGCGGTGAAATCAGCCTGCGCCGTGGCTTCGGTTTCGGCAAGTGACGTGATGGCATGGTTGGTGACCATGTGGTGGGTGCTTTCAAACCCAGGCAGGAATGCAGACCAACCTGCGACAAGGTCGTCGGCGGGTTGGGTGACTGGGTCACCGCCCCAAAGGCTGGTGTAATCGGTCGTCACCGTATCGGCAAAGGCACTGCGCACGCGTGCCCAGTCGTGACGGTCAGCGCCCGCTGCGATATCGGTGATCGTGGTTGAGATGGTGGCTTGCTGATCGGCGAAGGCTGCGCTTGCGATCATGGTGGCAGCTGCAAGTGTGGCTGTAAGGTTTTTGGGCATCGGTCTACTCCGGGGTAAAGGGCAGGCGCCGAAGTCAACTTCGACGCCTGATAAGGTGTTCAGCTGTCCAGATCAGCGCGGAAGTGATCGGCCACGGTATCCGCCGCACGGGTCACATCCTCGGGGTTGTCATAGAAGTCGAACTGCGTGACGTCTTCCAGCCACTGAGCCGTCGCATTGCCCGCAAATCCTGCAAGGAAAGTCTGTACGCCCTGCGGGATGGCCGCGCTTTCCGAGTGCACAATGGCCAGCGGTTTGTCCAAACGCTGCGGATTGTCGGCAGGGTGATAGGTCAGCCAACCTTCCCAGCCTGCATTGTTCCACTTGTCGTCATATTCGGGGATGCCACCACGGTCGGCCTCATAGTAATACCCACCAATCGGCATCAGAACACCTTCGGCACCTTCCGGCCCGGCCGCAGGAATGATCTGCCCACCCGCGGCTTCGGCAGCGTGGGAGACTTCGATCAACCCGGCAACGCCTTCTTTGCCCCCATAGACGGCTTCAACAATCTCTTCATTCTGAAGCCAGGGTGCGACAAGGCCGACGCGCTGAACCAAAGGATTTCCGGAAACGGCATCGACCATGTAACCAGCCGAAGCACAGATCCCAAGCCCGTTGATGTGATCGGCATCCACTTCGGGCAGGGTCGCAACATATGCAAACGCTGCCTTGATGTCCGAGGTTTTGGCCTCGGGGCTTTCAACGTAGCGCACATTGTTGGGCAGGTCGCCCGACTTGCCCCAGCCACGGAAATCGAAGGTGAAGGCGGCGAACCCGCGCGACGCCATTTCCTGGGCGTAGTTGGCAGGCATCTGTTCCTGCACCGATGTCCAGGCCCCGGTGACAACAACCGTGGGCAAAGGCGCGTCACCGCGTTCTTCCGGCAAATACAGCGTGCCGGTCAGGATAGCCCCTTCGTTTTCAAAGGTTACAGTGCGGGTTTCGACCTGCGCAATCGCGGCAGTCGAAGCCATCAGCGCAGCGGCGGTGTTAAGGGCGAGGGTTTTCATGGCGGTATCTCCCAAAATCTGTCTGGTTGGGCTCAAGCCCGATGACATGAAAGATACGAAGGCGGCGGATGCGATACTTGCACCGGTCTGCCTGGTTTTTGAAAGATTCTGCTTCAGCAGTTTCGCCCATCACCCCGAAGCGAACTGGCCTGATACCTTGGCATGGGGACTGGATGTCGAAATGTATGTGGTCTGGAGACACCTGCACATGTAGGGCGATGGCGAAATGAATTTTCGAGACCCTGTAATCGCGAATTTCCGCACCGGGAAGAGTCCGGGTATTGGCGAAAGTCGTTCGACCGAATAATCCTCCCTAACGCCTTGGTCGGCCCGGCCTGACTGACCCTTTTTGAGAACGAGATGACCATGACCCCTGATATTCTATGTCTTGGCGAACCGATGCTGGAGTTCAACCAGCAGCCCGACGGGAATTACCTGCCCGGACATGGCGGCGACACGTCGAACTGTGCCATCGCTGCAGCCCGCCAAGGCGCGTCCGTGGGCTTTGTGACACATATCGGAGCCGATACGTTCGGCAATTCATTCATGGATCTGTGGAAGGCGGAAGGCATCGGCACTTCAACCGTACGCCAAGTGACAGACGCCCATACCGGCGTCTACTTTGTGACCCACGGCGCGAATGGGCACGAATTCAGTTATTTCCGGGCTGGTTCCGCCAGTAGCCGGGTGAGAGCAGAAGACCTGCCCGTCAAGGCCTTACAGTCGGCAAAAATCCTGCATGTTTCGGGCATCAGCCAGGCGATTTCGGACGTTGCCGCCGATGCCGTGTTCGCCGCCATCAAGATAGTGAAAGAAGTCGGCGGTCTGGTCTCGTACGACACCAACCTGCGCCTGAAACTTTGGCCGATCGAGCGCGCCCGCGCCGTGACCCATGCGGCGATGGCGCAATGCGATATTGCGCTTCCGGGTTTGGATGATGCAGAACATCTCACCGGGCTGTCTGATCCGGATGCCATTGCAGATTTCTACCTGAACCTTGGCGCAAATATCGTCGCCTTGACCCTTGGGGCAGAGGGCACATTGGTAGCCACCCCGAATAAACGCGAGCGCGTCAAAGGCCGCCGGGTCGAAGCTGTGGATGCCACCGCTGCTGGCGATACGTTTGACGGGGCATTCCTGTCGCGTATTGTTGCCGGAGACGACCCATTCACCTCGGCCCGCTACGCGAACGCCGCTGCTGCCCTGTCGACCCAAGGATATGGCGCGGTTGCTCCGATGCCGTACAAGGACGCGGTCGAGGCGTTTTTGGCCGAAGGGGACTGACCCATGAAACACGCTGTTGTCATTGGTGGAACGCGCGGGATAGGCGCCGGGATCGCTGACACGTTGCGACAAAAGGGGTGGCGTATCACAGCTACGGGCGTTGGTGCAGACGAAGTGAGCCGCCACGCGAAGCTGAATCCAAATGACACCTGCACGCAGCTTGATGTACGCGACACCATTGCCGTGAACACCTTCTTTACCAATATGCAACGCTTGGACGGATTGGTGAACTGCGCCGGAATACTAGCGCGAGACGCAGAATATGATCTCGAAACCTTCGAGAAGGTGATCGACATTAACCTTACCGGCACCATGCGCTGCTGCTTGGCTGCGCGTCCTTTGTTGGCTGCGTCGGGTGGGTCAATCGTGAACACCGCATCGATGCTCAGCTATTTCGGCGGGCCCCTTGTTCCGGCCTATTCAGCGTCCAAAGGCGGTGTGGCGCAATTAACCAAAGCGCTTGCCGGAAAATGGGCCGCTGACAGCATCCGCGTCAACGCCGTAGCACCGGGATGGATCGAAACGGAAATGACCGAAGCCCTACGTGCCGATCCGGCCCGCAACCAGCCGATCCTGGGCCGTACACCGCTGGACCGTTGGGGTAAACCTGCTGAGGTCGGAGCCTTGGCAGCGTGGTTGCTGTCGGATGAAGCCGCTTTCGTAACCGGTGCCGTATATCCCGTAGACGGCGGCTATTCTGCGATGTGATGATCTGTGCCGCTGAGTCATCCCAGCGTTAGACCATGCTGAAGATCGAAGTGATCTTTCAATTGCCCTTTTATAGTTCGTTCGCAAACGGTATTTTAGAGCCTCGCTCCGGCCCACCTAAACAGGCAGGCCGGACAAAGTGAGTGGTTCTGCTTAGTCGTACAAAACGGCCGAGATCTTCGGGTCGTCAATGTTTGAGGCGTCGTAGTAGTAGAAGCCTGTGTCGATCAGCGCCGGAACCTCTTCTCCGTTCAGGGCCGCAACCGCTGCCTTCACCGTTTCATATCCGATGCCCACCGGGTTTTGCGTGATGGCACCCGCCATCAGGCCGCTCTTGATTGCGTCTTTCTGGGCTTTGCCGCTGTCATAGCCGATGATCACCAGACCTTCGGTCCCCAATTCCTGAACGCCGTTTACCACACCGATGGCCGAGCCTTCGTTGGTGCCAAAGATCCCATTCAGATCAGGGTTTGCCGTCAGAATTGCTTTGGTGACTTCGGTCGACTTCAGGTGGTCGCCCTGGCCGTATTGAACCGTCACAACTTCGATATCCGGGTACTTCTCGGCCATGCGATTGACGAAGCCGTCGCGACGATCGATGCCGGTGCGGCTGGTCTGGTCATGGGCGACAACCGCCACCTTACCCTTGCCACCGATTTTTTCGGCCATCTTGTCTGCGGCCAGCCCGGCTGCCGCCAGGTTATCCGTCGTCGCGGTAGAAAGCGGAATGTCGCTGTCTACACCGCTGTCGAAAGCGATGACCGGAATTCCCTTATCGTTGGCCTGTTTCAAAAGCGGGATCGCGGCCTGACTGTCCAGAGCGGCAAAACCAATAGCCTTGGGGTTATTCGCCAAAGCTGCGGCCAGCATGTCGATCTGGCGGTCCACCATGGTCTCGTTATCCGGGCCTTCGAAGGTGATTGTGACGTCAAACTCATCTGCCGCCTGTTCCGCGCCCGACTTCACCGCTTGCCAGAACTGATGCTGGAAACCTTTGGACACCAGTGGGATGTAGATTTCTTCGGCTGCCGCCATTGAGGCGGGTCCTGCCAGGGTAGCCGCGCTCAGCGCACCCAGAATGAAACGACGTGATAACATGTTTTCTCCTCCAGTTGGTCGTTTTAGCCTTTGATTGAGTTGTTTGGTCACCCCGACTTCTTGCGTCGCGCCATGTCGGCGTAGACGGCCAGGATGATGATCGCGCCGGTCACGACGGTCTGCCATTCCTGCGCGACGGACAGCACGCGCAACCCGTTGGTCAGCACCGCCATAATCAAAGCGCCAATCAGCGTACCCAGGATGGTCCCGCGCCCGCCGGACAAAGACGTACCGCCGATGACCACGGCTGCAATCGCCTCCAGCTCGTAGCCCAGCCCAAGTGCCGGCTGCGCTGAATTCAGACGCGAGGCGATCAGGATACCGGCGATGCCGCAGATCGCTCCGGCCAGGGCGTAAATGCGCATCTTCCACATGTCGGTGTTCACGCCGGACAGGCGCACCGCTTCTTCGTTAGAGCCCAGCGCAAAGGTGTAGCGACCCAGAACCGTGCGACCCAGAATGTAAGACGCTGCAATGGCCACCAGAAACAGGATCAGCACACCGTTGGGAATGGGCAGCGATGGAAAGACCTCTCCGATCAGTGACCCGCGCGAAATCTGGTCAAAGCCCGGCGTGTCGTTGAAGTAGATTGGTCGCGTCCCCGAAATCACCAGTGACAGACCTTTGAGGATCAGCATCATCCCCAACGTGGCGATGAAGGGCGGGATCTTCATCTTGGCGACGAAAGTACCGGAACACAGCCCACAAAATGCGCCTGCTGCAATTGCTGCAATAACACCCAACAGCAGCGGCATCCCGAGATAGGTCAAAACCACGCCAGCGATGACTGCGCAGAACGTCATCAGCGTTCCGACCGACAGGTCAATTCCTCCGGTAATGATGACCAACGTTGCCGCGACGGCCAGAACCCCGTTGACCGACGTCGCCTGCAGAATGGCGATCATGTTCGAGGTCTGCATGAAGTTGGGTGATGCAATGGAAAAGCCGATCAGCAGAACGATCAAACTGGCGAAAGCCAACAGCTTTTGATAGGCGCCGCTGTCCGCAAGCCCCGCCAGTGGCTTTTTCTTTTCGATATCGGTTGCTGTGGTCATTGAACTGTCCCTGTTACCTGCATCGCCGCGGTACGTTGCGTGGCCAGATGCATGATGTCTTCTTGAGTGGTGTCTTTTCCGCCGGGCAGTATCCCGGTCAGCCGCCCCTCGCACATCACGGCGATGCGATGGCTGAGGCGCATGATCTCGGGCAGTTCGGATGAGATCACGATGATCGTCTTGCCCTGCCCCGCCAGTTCTTCCAGCAGCTTGTAGATTTCGGATTTCGCGCCAACGTCGATGCCGCGGGTCGGCTCGTCAAAGATCAGTATGTCGCAGTCGCGCAGCAGCCATTTGGCGATGACAACCTTCTGTTGGTTCCCGCCTGACAGCAGTCGAACTTCCTGCACATCCGACGGCGTTCGAATGCCCAATTGCTGGATGTAGCTTTTGGCGGTGTCGCTGATTTCACCATCGTGCAGAACCCCGCCTGCGCCCGTGAACAAGTCCATCGAGGCAAGCGCTATGTTGTCGCGCACGTTCATGCCAGTGGCGAGGCCGAAATGCTTTCGATCCTCGGACAGGTATCCGATCCCGACTTTGACAGCGTCAGTTGGTGACTTAATCGACACCACCTGACCATGTACCCGAATTTCGCCGCTATCCTTGGGATCGGCCCCGAAGATAGCCCGTGCAACCTCTGTACGACCAGCTCCCATCAGCCCGGCGAAACCCAGAATTTCGCCCTTTTGGACCGAGAAGCTGACGTTCTGAATTTCGTTGCTCCGGCTCAGCCCGACGACCTGTAAAGACATCTCGGCGTCTCCCAGATCAGGGACCTCCAGCGGTTCTTCCTTGACCTCGCGCCCCACCATCATGGCGATGATCTGGCTGATCGGGGTTTCAGCGGCCCCAACCGTTCCGACATATTCCCCATCGCGCATGACCGTTACGCGATCCGAGATCTGCTTGAGCTCGTCCATCTTGTGGCTGATGTAGACTACGCCCACGCCCTCGGCCTTGAGGCGGCGAATGATCACAAACAGCTCGGCGATCTCGGCGTCATTCAGGGCAGCCGTGGGTTCGTCCATGATCAGCACCTTGGACCGAAACGATAGTGCCTTGGCGATCTCGACCATCTGCTGTTTCGCGATGGTCAGACTGCCCACCAAAGCCTTTGGATCAAGGCTGAGGTTCATCGAAGCAAAGATTTCGGCGGTCTGCGCATTCAGCGCAGCCTCGTCCAAACGACCAAAGCTTTTGCGCGGTTCGCGCCCGATAAAGATGTTCTGAGCGACGGTCAAATCGTTCATCAAGCTCAGTTCCTGATGGATGATCCCGATGCCCAGATCCTGCGCTTCGCGCGGGGTTGTCGGGCTGACGTCGCGCCCTTCGATCTTCAGCGTCCCGCCATCGCGCTGATAAATACCCGACAAGATCTTCATCAGCGTACTCTTACCGGCACCGTTCTCACCCATCAGCGCGTGAACTTCGCCCGGTTCAAGATCGAACTGCACGGATTTCAGCGCGTGCACGCCGGGGAAGAACTTATCAATCCCCGTCATTTCGACCAATTTTTGCATTTGCCCTCCCATGTGCCCCTCTCCCTTGGGCCCAGCGCGCACTACATCACCGCGCCGATTTGCCAGGGGACGAATTCAACGCCCCCAAAGCCAAGTTCCTCGCTTTTGGTTTTCTGACCCGAGGCGACGCGGATGAGCATTTCGAACAGCTCTTCGCCCTTGGCCTCGATGCTGATCCCGTCGGTCACAACGTCACCGCAGTTCAGGTCCATGTCCTCGGCCATGCGCGCGTACATTTCGGAATTGGTGGCCAGCTTGATACAGGGCGTTGGTTGGTACCCTGAAACCGAGCCGCGCCCAGTGGTGAACACGATCAGGTTCGCGCCCGAGGCGACTTGGCCGGTAACAGAACATGGATCAAAACCGGGGCTGTCCATGAAAACGAACCCGTGTTTGTCCACCCTCTCACCAAACTTATAGACGTCGCGCAGAGGGGCTGTGCCCCCTTTGGCGACCGCCCCCAGCGATTTCTCCAATATGGTCGTGAGGCCACCGCGCTTGTTGCCAGGGCTTGGATTGTTGTCCATCTCACCACCGTTGCGGGCGGTGTAATCCTCCCACCAGTGGATGCGGTCGATCAGCTTTTCACCGACCTCCACGGTCTCAGCACGGCGCGTCAGCAAGTGCTCTGCCCCGTAGATTTCCGAGGTTTCAGACAAGATCGTTGTACCGCCGTGGCGCACCAGCAGATCCGAGGCGTATCCCAAAGCCGGGTTTGCCGTGATCCCTGAATACCCGTCCGATCCCCCACACTGCATACCCACCGTGATGGCACTGATCGGCGCAGGCGCGCGTTCGGCCTGATCAGCCAACTCGGCGATGCCGCGCAGCTCCTCCAGCCCCCGTTCGATGGTTCGCCGGGTTCCGCCCTCGTTCTGAATTGTCATGTAACGCAGGGCGCCGTCAGCACGGATTGGTCGCCCACCGACAAGGTCGGCCACTTGCATGACCTCACACCCCAGACCAATCAGCAGAATGCCTGCGAAATTCGGATGCTGCGCATACCCGGCCAGCGTCCGGAACAGGGTGGCATAGCCTTCATCGCTGGCGGACATACCGCAGCCGGTTCCGTGCACAATTGGGACCACACCGTCGACATTGGGAAAGCTGTCCAACAGTCCGGATTTTTCCGCCGCCTCGGCAATGAAACGCGCCACAGACCCCGAGCAATTCACGGTGGTCAGAATCCCGATGTAATTGCGAGTGCCCACTTTGCCGTCGGACCTGTGGTAACCGTCGAACGTCCGCTCTTCGGTCAAGGCAGGCAGCGGAGCGTTGGCGCTTGCGTGCGCATAGTCCTGCTGATGCGCCCCCATGCCGAGGTTGTGCACATGGATATGCTCACCCGGCGCGATATCGCACTTGGCCTGACCGATGATCTGACCGTAACGAATGATATTTTCCCCGGCTTGAATTGAGACCACGGCGATCTTGTGACCGCGAGAGACTGATACGGTAAGCGGCACGGGAACCAATACGGGCTGCTCGCCTGCGTTCAGATCGCGCAATGCAATGACAACATTGTCTCGCGGGTTGAGCTTCACGACATCGCGCGTCGCCCCTTCCAAAACACTTATGCCGCTATGTGCTTGCATCTTTTCCCCGCTTGCTTGGCCCATGTTGCTAATCTCAAATTCACTACTTGTCAACTAACATGTTAGAATGCTAAATTACCAAACATGAGCAAGCAACAAGACATAAACGCTGCACTGCTGCCTGAGATCACGACAATCGAAGGGCCGCTTGCGCAGCGTGTTCACCACTCACTGAAACAGGCGATTCTATCGCTGGATTTTCCACCCGGCGCGAATCTCAGGAAGGCACCTGTGTGTGAAAGGCTGGGTGTTTCGCGCGCGCCTGTGGCCGACGCGATTGCACGTCTGGCGTCGGAAGGGTTGGTGGATGTGGTGCCGCAATCGGGCACCCGTGTGTCCTACTTTTCGATGGATGAAATCCGCGAAGGCGTCTTCCTCCGCGAAGCGCTGGAACTTGCGACCGTTGCAAAGGTTGCCCGCGACCTGACCGACGATCAGCGCAAAAGACTAAGCCGCAATATGCGCCTTCAGGAACTGCTGATCGAGGACGAGGATATTCCGGGCTTTTATCAGGCCGATGAAGAGTTCCACGGCCTGCTGATGGAATTCACTGGCTTTCGCCGACTCGCGGATGTCGCACAGACCGTTTCATTGCAAGTCAGTCGCGCTCGTATGCTGCTGCTGCCCACCCCCGGCCGGATCGCCGAGACTTTGGCAGAGCATCGGGCCATTTTCGAGGCAATCAGCAATCGCGATGAACAGGCTGCGCAGGATGCTATGCGCACTCACCTTGGACAATTGATGCCACGCATCGAACTGCTGGAACAGCAAAAGCCTCATTTGTTCAACCTTACACCACAACTGCACAGTGAGGCAGGATGACAGTTTCTCAGACAGAATTTCTGAACAATCGGACCGCGCGGCCTGTTCCATTGACCCGCATGGGGTTTGGCGGGGCGCCGTTGGGAAACCTGTATCGCAAAGTCTCGGATGAGGACGCGCAGGCGGCATTGCAGGCCGCTTATGACGCCGGCATCCGGTTTTTCGATACCGCGCCCCAATATGGGCTTGGTCGGTCAGAGCAACGGTTTGGGCAGGCGATTAGCCGGTTTGGTCGCGAAAACATTCAACTGTCGACCAAAATTGGCCGGCTGCTTTTGGATTGCGAACCGCATGAAGTGACACCCGAAGCTTTCGTCGATGTGCCGCAGAAACGGATCGTGTTCGACTACACTTACGACGGGGTCATGCGATCTTACGAGGCCAGCCGCGACAGAATTGGCGTGGCCAACTCTGACATTCTTCTGGTCCATGATGTCTGTGTCTTCAGTCAAGGCAGTCAGGAAGTGTCTGATGCCAAGGTCCGCGAGCTTTTTGATGGCGGCGGTTACAAGGCTTTGACCGAGTTGCGCGATGCAGGTGAAATCGCTGCAATTGGGGCGGGCGTAAACGAATGGCAGGTTTGCGAAAAACTGCTTGGACTCGGGGATTTCGACGGCTTCCTGCTGGCCGGGCGCTACACACTGCTGGAACAGGAAGCCCTCGACAGTTTCCTGCCACTTTGTGAGCAGCGCGATGTCGGCATTATCCTTGGAGGACCTTACAATTCGGGCATTCTCGCGACCGGAGCTGTACCAGGTGCCAAATACAACTACGCCGACGCGCCCGAGGATATACTCGAGCGGGTACGCAAGATCGAAGCCGTTTGCGCGGCGCACGATACTCCGCTGATCGCCGCGGCGTTGCAATTTGTTCTGGGTCATCCTTGCGTCAAAACCGTGGTACCGGGGGCCGTTAACGCATCCGAAGTCCAATCCAACGTCGCATTGATGGAGCGCGACATTCCCCCCGGCCTGTGGTCGGATCTGCGGTCCGAGGGCCTGATCCGTTCGGACGCGCCCCTGCCAAGCGAGGCTGCAAATGCTGCGTAACATCGACCCGATCCTTTCACCTGAACTTCTTTATACCCTCAGGGCCATGGGCCACGGGGACGAGATCGTTATTGCAGATGCGAATTTCCCCGGCTCCAGCAGCGGACCGGACTGCATCCGGGCCGATGGGTCTTCGGCCAGTGAAGTGCTGCAAGCTGTTTTATCCGTGATGCCGTTGGATACTTTCGTACCTGATCCGGCGTTGAGCATGCAGGTTGTGGGCGACCCAAAGGCAATTCCTGACGCAGTCGCGGACTTTCAACGCATCATAGACGCAACCGCCGACAACCCAACCAAAGTACAGGGGCTGGAACGGTTTGCTTTCTACGCGCGGGCGGCAAACGCTTTTGCCATTGTTCAGACAGGCGAACGCAGGCTTTACGGCAACATCATCCTGAAAAAGGGTGTGATCGGATGAGAATCGACGCGCATCAGCATTTCTGGGCTTTGGCGCGGGGCGACTATGGCTGGTTGACGCCTGATCTGGGCGCGATCTACCGGGATTTTACGCCGGACGATCTAATGCCGCTGCTACAAGCTGCCGAGATTGATGGCACGGTCCTTGTCCAGGCGGCACCCACAGCGGCCGAGACCGAATATATGCTCGCTCTGGCCGACCAGCATGCGTTCGTCAAAGGTGTTGTGGGCTGGGTCGATTTTGAAGCCGCTGATGTGGACGCGCAGATTGCAGCCTTGGCCGCCCACCCGGCATTCGTTGGTATCCGTCCGATGATACAGGACATTGCTGACCCTTTGTGGATGCTCGGTGACGCGTTAACGCCCGCTTTTGAAGCAGTTCAGCAGCACGACCTGACATTCGATGCACTGACCTTACCTCAACATCTGGGCCCACTCAGGCAACTTCTGGAACGTCAGCCTGATTTGCGTGTGGTCATCGACCATGGATCGAAACCGCTGATCAAAGACGCGATCTTGGACGGCTGGTCCGACAACATGGCGGTCTTGGCCCGCGATACAAATGCATGGTGCAAGCTGTCCGGCCTCGTGACTGAGGCTTCTGCAGACTGGACTAATGAAGATCTGCGTCCCTACGTGGATCACCTGCTGGACACCTTCGGCCCGTCGCGTTTGATTTGGGGCAGCGACTGGCCGGTTTGCACATTGGCCAGCAGTTACGAGCGCTGGTGTGAGACAACCGACACGTTGCTGAACCAGCTAAACAGCACAGAACGCCAGGCGATCATGGGTGGCAATGCCGCCCGCGCCTATAACCTCAGGGATTGAAATGACCATATCCACATTGGATTCCAACGGGCTGTGGCTCGGCCGTATTGAGCGTGCCGGGGTCGGCCCCAGCGTGGTAACACTGCGCAATGGTCGGGTTGTCGATATCACATCGAAAACGGCTCCAACCGTCCGGGACATTCTGGAACGCGAAGACGCAGCGGATTACGTGCGCAACGCCCAAGGTGAAGATATCGGCCCCTTGGACGCCGACCACCAATGGCTCGCACCGTGTGATCTGCAAGCGGTTAAAGCCTGCGGAGTTACATTTGCCGGATCCATGGTCGAGCGCGTGATAGAAGAACAGGCTGCAGGCGATCCCGCCAAAGCCGACGCGATCCGGGCGCGCATCGGGGGCCGGATTGGGGAAAGCCTTTCCAACATTGTTCCGGGATCGGACGCGGCGGCAGAGGTCAAAGAAGCACTGATCACCGAAGGTCTCTGGAGTCAGTACCTTGAAGTCGGGATCGGTCCCGATGCCGAGGTTTTTTCAAAAGCGCAGGTCCTGTCTTCAGTCGGGTTCGGCGCGGAAATCGGGCTTCACCCGATCTCGACATGGAACAACCCCGAACCCGAAATTGTTCTGGCCGTTACCTCACGGGGCGAGATCAAGGGCGCAACACTGGGCAACGATGTGAACCTGCGCGACGTCGAAGGGCGTTCAGCTCTGTTGCTGAGCAAAGCCAAGGACAATAATGCCTCTTGCGCGATCGGGCCGATGATCCGGTTGTTCGATGATGGGTTCACTCTGGACGATGTACGGCAAGCCGAACTGACGCTGACCGTCACCGGACCAGACGGGTTTGTTCTGAACGGCAGCTCATCCATGTCCCAGATCAGCCGCGATCCTGCCGATCTTGTGAAGCAGACAATCGGACGTCACCACCAATATCCTGATGGGTTGATGCTGTTTCTCGGCACGCTCTTTGCTCCGACCCAGGACAGGGATACTCCGGGCGGTGGATTCACACACAAACTTGGCGACGTCGTCACCATCGCCAATGCACAACTTGGGGCGCTGACAAACACAGTGCGCCTGTCGACCGAATGCCCCAAATGGACCTTTGGGGCGTCACACCTGATGCGAAACCTTGCCCATCGCGGCCTGCTTTAAGTGAGAACGAACATGTTGACTGGAAAACACCTGATCGCTGGCGAATGGGTCGGCTCAGATGCGACTTTTGCGTCCGAACCCGCGCATGGACCAAGCCACGACTTTTCTGTCGGGACAGCGGCATTGGTCGATAGCGCAGTAGAAGCGGCCGAGGCGGCGTTTGCCACGTTCGGGTGGTCCTCGCGTACCGAGCGCGCCACGCTGCTGCGCATGATCGCAGATGAGATCGACGCGCGCGGGGATGCGATAACCGAGATTGGCACTCAGGAAACTGGCCTGCCCGAGGCGCGCCTACAAGGGGAACGTGGCCGCACCGTCGGCCAGCTGCGTCTGTTTGCCGATCACATCGAAGCGGGCGACTATCTGGACATACGCCACGACCCGGCCATGCCGGATCGCGCGCCCCTGCCCCGCCCCGACCTGCGCATGATCCAGCGTCCGCTGGGTCCTGTTGCGGTGTTCGGCGCGTCGAATTTCCCGTTGGCTTTCTCGGTTGCCGGGGGCGATACCGCCGCGGCAATTGCCGCCGGATGCCCCGTTGTCGTCAAAGGCCATTCGGCCCATCCCGGCACGGGCGAGATTGTGGCTCAGGCCATTGACGCGGCCATCAAAGCGACAGGGGTTCATCCCGGAGTGTTTTCCCTTGTTCAAGGCGGCAAACGCGATGTGGGCACGCGTCTGGTGCAGCATCCTCTGATCCGGGCAGTAGGTTTCACTGGCAGCCTTGGAGGTGGACGCGCGTTGTTCGATTTGTGCGCGCAGCGGGAGGAACCCATTCCATTCTTTGGCGAACTGGGTTCGGTCAATCCAATGTTCATTCTGCCACAAGCCGCAGCTGCGCGTGGGGCTGAAATTGGCACAGGCTGGGCGGCTTCGCTGACGATGGGTGCCGGTCAGTTCTGCACCAATCCCGGTGTCGCCGTGATCATTGAAGGTCCGGATGCCGACGCGTTTCAGTCGGCAGCCCAGACCGGGCTGTCTTCGGTCGCTGACCAGACAATGCTGACCGATGGTATTGCCTCAGCCTATCGGGACGGCGTTTCGCGTGTTGCCGCCGGAACAGGTGTTTCAAAAGTTATGGGCACCAGTTGCGCGACACGCGATGCGGCCCCTTACTTGTTTACTGTTGCCGGCGATGACTGGCTGGCCGACAAAAAATTGCAGGAAGAGGTTTTTGGCCCATTGGGCATCATCGTGCGCGTAAAAGACGTCTCGCAAATGCAACAGATCGCGCGGGCCATCGAAGGGCAACTGACCTGCACGCTGCATCTGGACGCGGGTGACAAACCCGAGGCTCAGGCGCTGCTTCCGCTGCTGGAACGCAAGGCGGGGCGTCTGCTGGCCAACAGCTTCCCGACCGGCGTCGAAGTGTGCGACAGCATGGTTCACGGCGGCCCCTACCCTGCTTCAACCAACTTTGGCGCGACGTCTGTAGGAACTCTGTCGATCCGCCGTTTCCTTCGGCCGGTTTGTTATCAGGGCATCCCAACTGACCTGCTGCCCGAAAAACTGTGAGGCACCAATGACAACTTTCAACCCATCCAACCGACTTGCAGGTAAGACCGTTCTGATTACAGCTGCCGGACAAGGCATCGGCCGCGCAACCGCCGAATTGTTCGCAATGGAAGGCGCACATGTGATCGCCAGCGACATCAACGATGTTTCGCTTGCCGAACTGGGAAGTATTGCGGGTATCGAGCCGCTGAAGCTAGACGTCACTGACAATGAAGCGGTGACAGCCGCCGTCGCCGACCTGCCGCACCTCGACGTTCTGTTTAACTGCGCGGGCTATGTCGCAGCAGGGTCAATTCTTGAGTGCCCAGAGAAGGATTGGGATTTCAGTTTCGACCTCAACGTCAAGGCCATGTTCAGACTGATCAGACTGACCCTGCCAGGGATGCTGGAAAATGGTGGCGGATCGATCATCAATATGTCCTCGGTCGCATCGTCCATCAAAGGCGTTCCAAACCGGTTTGCCTATTGCGCGTCAAAAGCTGCGGTCATTGGCCTGACAAAATCCGTGGCAGCCGATTACGTCACGCAAGGCATTCGGTGCAACGCGATTTGCCCCGGGACCGTCGACAGCCCCAGCCTGCATGACAGGCTGCGCGCCACGGGAGATTATGAACAGGCAATGACCGATTTCATCGCCCGTCAACCGATGGGCCGGATTGGCACAGCGGACGAAATTGCAGAACTGGCGCTGTACCTGGCCAGTGACGCCAGTAAATACACCACAGGTCAGCCCTTTGCCATTGATGGCGGCTGGACGATCTAAACGGAAGGACCTTGCAATGAGACTGCTACGTTACGGCCCAACAGGGGCCGAGAAACCCGGTATTTTGGCGTCGGACGGCTCTGTTCGCGATCTATCCGGTGTGGTCGATGACATTTCGGGCGACGCTCTTGGCGATGCCGTTCTTGACAAATTGCGTGCACTCGATGTGGACAGCCTGCCAGCGGTGAATGGCGATACGCGCGTCGGTCCCTGCGTTGGCAATGTCGGCAAATTTGTTTGCATAGGTCTGAACTATGCGGATCACGCGGCAGAAAGCGGCATGGAATTACCAGCTGAGCCGGTGATTTTCTTCAAGGCCACCTCTGCCATCATTGGACCCAACGACACGGTCGAAATCCCGCGCGGGTCGGTCAAAACCGACTGGGAGGTGGAACTGGGCGTCGTCATCGGCAAAGAGGCCAAATACGTCTCCGAGGCCGAAGCCATGAGCCACGTCGCCGGATACTGCGTGGTCAACGATTTGTCCGAGCGGGACTTTCAGCTTCATCGCTCGGGCCAGTGGGTCAAAGGAAAATCCGCAGACACGTTCGGCCCGATTGGCCCTTGGCTTGTGACACGTGACGAAGTGCCTGATCCTCAAAACCTGGCGATGTATCTTGAGGTGAACGGGCACCGCTATCAGGACGGGTCGACCAAAACGATGCATTTTGGCGTTGCAACGGTGGTCTCACACCTGTCGCAGTTCATGTCGCTGCAGCCCGGGGACGTGATCTCAACAGGAACGCCTCCAGGTGTTGGTATGGGCCAGAACCCTCAGACCTATTTGAAACCCGGTGACAAGATGGAACTTGGCATCGAAGGTTTGGGCGTACAGCGACAGGACGTTGTGGCCGGGTAATCCAAAAGCGTCCAGCGGCACCCAAAACATTCGTTCAAGTAAACCCCGGACCACGCGTTCGGGGTTTTGTCTTTTCATAATCAAATTCGATTGCTTGCCTCGGCGAACTGGGCGGGCCCGGCATATCCCGACTGAAGCGAGACAGGCTTTAATGCTTAATTTTTAGACTACATGCTGCGGGTGTGGTCAAAAATTGAGCTTCCCGGACGAGCTTTGATCAAAAAGCAGCCCATGCGGATAGAGTTTCGACACCCAAGCGGTGAAAAACGCCTGATGTTCACGACGTGAAAGCCGCAGCCATCAATCAGTTCGCCCCCATACCGCCTGCGTCACATGCGACGCCGCCGCGCGCCGAAGGACGGGTTACACTGTCCGCCAAGCTGTTTCGGGAGCGCAGCGTAATCGATCGTCTACGGCAGGCGGGTTCGTTCAAATGCCTGTTTCCACGGGGACACGACCCCCTTCTGAATGCGGTGCTTTTGAACACGGCCGGAGGAGTAACCGGCGGCGACGCGTTCCACTTTTCGGGCCATGCCGGTGAGGGCACGGGCCTGACACTAACAACTCAGGCCTGTGAACGGGCGTATAAAGCAAAACCCGGTCAGACGGCGCGGATCGTCAACACCCTGAGCGTCGGGCCGCAGGCGCGACTGAACTGGCTGCCGCAAGAGACGATCCTGTATAATGGCAGCGCGTTGACACGGCGCTTGCAGATTGACCTGGCCAAGCATGCCTCGGCGCTAATAGTCGAGCCTTTGATCTTTGGCCGCGCGGCAATGGGCGAGACACTGACTGACATCCGCCTCAGCGATCGGATCGAGATTAGGCGCGACGGGGTCATGGAGTTTCTGGACGCCACCCGTTTCACCGGCGACCTGGCCGCCCATCTGGCCAAACCCCATATCGCCAATGGCGCGGGTGCCATGGCACTGGTCGCGTTTGCCTCCCCCACCGCCGAGAGCCAACTGGTCCCGATCCGCAAGATGTTGCCCGAAACAGCCGGGGCCACCCTGGTCCGGCCCGACCTGCTGGTGATCCGGCTGCTGGCCGAAAACGGTTTCACCCTCCGCAAAAGCCTGTTGCCCCTGCTGCGGCGACTGAACACCGACACATTACCCCGATGCTGGATGCTCTGACATGAACCTGACACCGCGTGAGAAAGACAAACTGCTGGTCGCCATG
Source organism: Ruegeria sp. HKCCD4884 (assembly GCF_013110855.1). Classification (NCBI taxonomy): domain Bacteria; kingdom Pseudomonadati; phylum Pseudomonadota; class Alphaproteobacteria; order Rhodobacterales; family Roseobacteraceae; genus Ruegeria; species Ruegeria sp. HKCCD4884. The sequence goes on along the minus strand of NZ_WVRJ01000012.1, from coordinate 93,341 downwards.
GCCGCCGAGGTCGCCCGCAAACGACTGGCCCGCGGCGTCAAACTGAACCACCCCGAGGCCATCGCCCTGATCACCGACGCCGTGGTCGAAGGCGCGCGCGATGGTCGGTCTGTCGCTGACATGATGCAAGCCGGGGCCGAAGTAATCACCCGAGACCAATGCATGGAGGGCGTGCCCGAAATGATCCACGAGGTGCAGGTCGAGGCCACTTTCCCCGATGGCACCAAACTTGTGACCGTCCACAATCCCATTCGCTAAGAAAGGACCACAGTTATGACACGTATGCTTTTCCCCGCCCTGATCCTTGCTGGCCCCGCTGCGGCCCATACGGACACACATATCCACGCCCATGCCACAGACTACGCCGCGTTGGGCGTTGGCCTTGCTGTTATCGCGCTGGCCGCACTGGTCGTGATCACGAAGCTTCCGAAATGATCCCAGGCGAGATCATACCTGCCAAAGGTTCACTGACGCTCAATGCAGGGCGCAGCAGTCGCCTTGTTGTCGTCGCCAATACGGGTGATCGACCGGTGCAGGTCGGCAGCCACTACCATTTTGCCGAAGCGAACTCTGCTTTGGATTTTGATCGGTATGTGGCCTTGGGGATGCGATTGGACATTCCGGCAGGCACTGCTGTGCGATTTGAACCGGGTCAAACGCGCGAAGTTATGCTGGTACCCTACGACGGGCGCCGCCACATCTATGGTTTCAATGCACATATTATGGGGGCTCTGAAAGATGCCGGGCAAGATCAGCCGGAGTGACTATGCCTCCATGTTCGGCCCAACGGTCGGCGACAAAGTACGATTGGCAGATACCGATCTGATTATCGAGGTCGAGAAAGACCTGATCGTCGAGCGCGCAACAGCTGCGCGTTTCAGCGAAACCGGCCACCGCGAAGACGTCTATGGCGAAGAGGTCAAATTCGGTGGCGGCAAGGTCATTCGTGACGGGATGGGGCAGTCTCAGGTCACACGCGCCGAAGGGGCGGTGGATACGGTGATCACCAACGCGCTGATCGTCGATCATTCCGGCATCTACAAAGCGGACGTTGGGCTGAAAGACGGGCGCATCGCCAAGATCGGCAAAGCCGGAAATCCCGATACGCAACCCGGCGTCGACATCATCATCGGCCCCGGCACCGAGATTATCGCGGGCGAGGGTCGCATTCTGACCGCAGGCGGGTTCGACAGTCATATCCATTTTATCTGCCCACAACAGATCGAAGACGCGCTGCATTCCGGCCTGACCACGATGCTGGGCGGCGGCACCGGACCGGCGCATGGGACACTGGCGACCACCTGCACACCCGGCCCCTGGCATATCGGGCGGATGTTGCAGGCAGCGGATGCGTTTCCGATGAATCTGGCCTTCGCAGGCAAAGGCAACGCCTCATTGCCCGCAGCACTTGAAGAACAGGTCAAATCCGGTGCTTGTGCCCTGAAACTGCACGAAGACTGGGGTACGACCCCCGCCGCCATCGATTGCTGCCTGTCGGTCGCTGATGCAATGGACGTGCAGGTGATGATCCACACCGATACGCTCAATGAATCGGGCTTTGTTGAGAACACCGTGGCCGCCATGAAAGGCCGCACAATCCATGCGTTCCACACCGAAGGCGCAGGCGGCGGCCACGCCCCGGACATCATCAAGATCTGCGGTGAAAATCACGTTCTGCCGTCCTCGACCAATCCTACGCGGCCCTTCACCGTAAACACGGTCGAGGAGCATCTGGATATGCTGATGGTCTGTCACCATCTCGACAAATCCATCCCCGAGGACGTGGCCTTTGCCGAAAGCCGCATCCGACGCGAGACTATAGCGGCCGAGGATATCCTGCACGACATGGGGGCTTTCTCGATCATCGCGTCTGACAGTCAGGCCATGGGCCGCGTCGGAGAGGTCTTGATCCGCACCTGGCAAACTGCGGACAAGATGAAGAAACAGCGTGGGCGACTGCCCGAGGAAACCGGTGAGAACGACAATTTTCGCGTCCGTCGTTACATCGCGAAATACACCATCAACCCAGCCATTGCCCATGGCCTGAGTCACGAGATCGGAAGTATCGAGGAAGGTAAACGCGCTGATCTTGTTCTTTGGAATCCTGCTTTCTTCGGGGTGAAACCAGAGATGGTTTTGCTGGGTGGCACAATTGCCTGCGCGCAGATGGGGGATCCGAACGCATCGATCCCTACGCCGCAGCCAGTTTACAGTCGCCCTATGTTCGGCGCGTATGGGCGATCGGTAGAAAACTCGGCGATCACTTTTGTCTCGCAAGCAGCCTACGCAGACGGGCTTGGTGATACACTGGGATTGGCAAAAAAGACCGTCGCCGTCCAAAACACGCGAGAGATCGGCAAACAGGATCTTTTGCTAAACGACACGACACCTCATGTCGAAGTCGACCCTGAAACCTACGAGGTCCGGGCAGATGGCGAATTGCTGACCTGTCAACCCGCCGAAACGCTGCCAATGGCGCAACGATACTTTTTATTCTGACCAAAAATTGTGCTGCGTTGCGGCACGCGCAAGGCGGAAATGACCAAACACTATCTACTGAGTGAGGCCGATATGACAAATATTAAACCCCATGGGAGGACCAACGTTTACGAGGGTCCAAATGGCACATTCAACAACACATACGAACGCGCGCTTTTCGCTGCCCGGTTTGATCGCATCCGTCGGGTCGTCGATTTACTCGGCTCTGACCAGGCTAGCCGAAGCCCAATCACGCGTCCGGCAAGTCGAATTCCTGCAATCGCTCAGCGACGAGGAATTGAAAAAACGCGGTCTGACACGCGAACGGATCGTGCACCGGGTCTTTGCGGATTCAATCTGGCTCTGACCAACACTTCTACAGAGGAGGTACTGGTATGACCGCCCTGCTCTGTACTGCGCATCGTTATTCGGATCACACGCATGGCGATCCGGCAGATTGCTTGTCTCTGACTTACGATGACCGGTTTTTGCGCCGCAAGGTTCTGACCTGTGAAAGCGGTGAACAGATCCTCATCGATCTGGCACAAACGACGTCGTTGAACCACGGCGGCGCATTGGTTCTAGATGATGGGCGCGAAGTGGAGATACAGGCCGCACCCGAAGCGTTGCTTGAAGTAAATGCCCCGGATCTGACGCGTATCGCATGGCATATCGGCAATCGCCACACGCCCTGCCAGATCGAAAAGGATCGACTTTTGATTCAGGTCGATCACGTTATCCGGGACATGCTGTTGAAAATTGGTGCATCGGTAAAAGAAGTGCATGAACCGTTCACCCCCGAAGGCGGAGCCTATGGCCACGGCAGGACCCATGGCCACACCCACTGACGCGGACATTCTAACGCTGACCCAATGGTTGTCTCCTGCCTATCCTGTCGGGGGATTTGCCTATTCGCACGGGCTGGAAGCGGCGATTGACGCGGGAACTGTCGCGAATTCTCGGGATACCGAAGCCTGGATTTCAGATGTGCTTGAACATGGCTCTGGGTGGAATGACGCATTGTTTCTGGTGGCTGCGTACAACGCGCAGGACAAAGATGAGCTCATCAATACCGATAGCATCGCGCGGGCCTTTTGTGCCACATCCGAAAGGCTTATGGAAACCGATCTACTGGGTCAGGCATTCGGAAATGTCACGAAGGGCGTTTGGGAACTGGACCTTGGACAGTTCACATATCCGGTCTCTGTCGGTCAGGCTGCAAGATTACAAAACCTTCCTGTTGCGCTAACAACCAAGATGTTTCTGCAAGCATTCGCAAGTAACCTTGTCGCCTGTGCAACTCGCCTCGTGCCACTGGGGCAAACTGATGCTCAAAGGGTAATCCGCCAGTTGACGCCGCTGTGCGCTCAGGTTGCTGCAAGGGCACAAAAGGCGAGTCTTGACGAATTGGGCTCTACCGCGTTCCTGGCAGATCTGGCGTCCATGAAACACGAAACACAGTATTCGAGGATCTTTCGCACATGACCAGTATGAACGGCCCACTTCGCGTCGGTATCGGAGGCCCGGTCGGAGCAGGAAAAACCACGTTGACCGCTGCTTTGTCCGAAGCGCTGCGCGATGTTTGTTCTGTGGGTGTTATCACCAATGATATTTACACGCAGGAAGACGCCGAGGCACTGATGCGCATGCAGGTTCTGCCGCGGGACAGGATCATCGGCGTTGAAACCGGTGGTTGCCCTCATACTGCAATTCGCGAAGATGCCTCGATCAATTTGGCGGCCGTTGCTGAAATGCAGACACGCCACCCTGATCTCGACGTGGTGTTGATTGAAAGCGGTGGCGACAATCTGTCGGCCACATTCAGCCCGGAACTGGCGGATTTAACCATCTACGTTATCGATGTCGCGGCGGGCGAGGAAATCCCCAGAAAAGGTGGGCCGGCGATTACGAAATCGGACATCCTGATCATCAACAAAACCGACCTGGCGCCGTATGTTGGCGCTTCGCTGGAGGTTATGGAACGTGATGCTAAGAAAATGCGTAAAGGACGACCTTTCTTGTTCTCGTCGCTTCGACACAGAAATGGGGTCGACGCAATCGTGGATCTGCTGGTGAAAGGAGGAGGTCTGGGGATTTCGAAAGCCAAGTAATTCCGGTGACAAACAAACACAACTGTCCACGCATAAATCCGGCTCGAAATACCCCAGGCAAAATCATGGTGACATTTTCCGGATAGGTTCGGTCGCAGATTCTAGGCTCAGGACCCATTGATTTCCGCTGTACGGCGCGTTTCACGGCAGTGCAAAACGAAACGGTGGTTTGTCTGATCTATTCTGGCCAAACGGCGATCAGACGGCTGGTCTGGAGCCCTTTCTTCCAAATCCCAGGGTAAGCCTAAAGCTGATACCAACGACGGAACCGCCCCTCTCGGGACGGTACTGCGCGATGCAATGCCGGGCAATGATTTGAGATCATGTCCGGTAGGCTGAAGGATTGGTGGCGCGTAGCGATACGCCACGACGGATGCCCAAAGGTCTGTCCAGAAACCGTTCTCGCTTCGACCGTCATTTATTGGTTATGAAACCTGACCCAAACCAACGCAGCAGCAATAGACGTTGCCAAAATCGACGGTTGGTTCATCAAAATGACGACATGTCTTTTAATATCCATTCATTATTGTTTGGTTTCAAAACCTCTCAACACCCGGAATCCAAGTGCCGTGGTTTTACCTTCAGGTGGGTTGAAGCCACGCACAGAAAGGTTGGCTGGTTTGGGGAAGGTACACCAAGGAGCAAAATGGCATGAGATATGGTGGCAACGAGTCATCCAACCCTAAGCGAGTCGGGGTGGTCGAAATGATGCCGCGATTGCTCCGAGTCCAACGCCGAAGTGTAAAAGGCACACTTCGCCAGCCAGCTACGGACGACAAATTTGACCATCCGCGAGGGGTTGAGTTTTCTCCAACCGGACGGTTAAGCTCTGAGTCCCCAACAATTCAATTGCATGACCCTTTTCCGTGAAATCCTGTCTCAATGCTTCTGGGAGGTTCCAAGTTGGAAGAGTTTAGCAAAATTAACTTAGGTCTTCTGGCAGCTGTATTCATCTCACATGCACTGATTGCTACCCCTCTTGAAGCGCAGGAGGCCGCCCCGGTGACCTATGCGCTGGAAGCAAACGTGGTTTAGGGACAGGGGGTCGTGACGAAAGAGGGTAAGGAGGTTTCGCGCGATTTGTGGATGGACATCTATCATCCGACAGAAGCCACGGCCATGCCGCGACCTGCTGTGATCCTCACCTTCAGCGGCGCATTCCATCGCGGCAGTCCACGGGTTACGTTTCAGTCTGGTGGTGCTCAGGACACCTCCATGGGCAATTATTGCCGCCGTTTTGCCGCGCGGGGCTATACCTGCTTTGCAATCGATTATCGGCTGACACCCGAAGGGCCTGTGCCATCGGGTGAAGGTTATCAAGCAGACTGGATCGCGCCCGACAGCCTGTTGCCTCTATTGCCCCAGGCCAACCATATTCGGGGAACTATGGACCTGCCGCCGCTTGATTTCAGCATCCCCGAACAAGAGAAGACAATGGTTGATGGTGTGATCTCGGCTGCCGAGGATTTGCGCGAAGCGGTACTGCATATCCGGGACTCCGCGGCCGCTTACAACATCGATCCGAACCGTATTGTACTTGGAGGGTTTTCCGCAGGCGCAGTGACGTCCTGGAATGTTGCACATGGTATGGGAGTTCCTGTCTCTGGTGTTTTTCTCCTCTCGGGCACAGACGCCGGGTTTGACGTGAACAAGGCGGTTACAGCTTCGTCAGACAGACCGCCGATACTCATGTTCATGGGTCAGTATGATCTGCCGGGCGCGTTGTCTTCAGTTCCCCTCCTTGTCGCTCACTACGAAAAAGTCGGCGTGGAGCATGAGTTTGCGTGGGTACCGGGCTTTGGCCACTTCTATCCTGCTGGTGCAGCCAGTTTGGGCAGCGATGCCTTGAGCATGTCCGTGGAAGGACGGATCGCCGAGTTCCTCGAACGTGTTATCGGCAACGGGCGGTGACGCAGAGCTTAGTTGTTGTAGGTGGCGGTTGACTGTCGTTTGAACAATAGTCGCCTTGAGAAACGTCAGCTTTTGCACAGACTTTGACTTCTTCAGCAATCAAATTTCGCTATTGCAGTGAATATCTCCTCTGACGGACCGTACCGCGGTGACAATATTCGTTGTCCTAACTGACAATTCGACCCTTGTTCCAAGCTATGCGACGCGCGCGAAAGGCAGATAAGCTTGGTGTCTCCATGACTGGTGCTCCGATCCGCCAAGCTTTCCGTTAACGAAAGCCCGATGTTGATGCAGGCGTCATAACACAAGATGCAGCGCCGCCGCCGACGGCAGCAGTGAGCCCGTAAACGCACATTCGATTGGACAGAGTATGCCAACCGATGTGAGCCGAGGGGTTGCTAAGCATTAGTCGTGACCAACGAGAGCTCTTTGCCCTCAGTCCTCGGGAGTATACCAAATTGGCGACGTGTAAGCGCGTTCCTGTGTTGACGTGGGCACGTCGGCAGGCAATTCGTCTCCGAACCGAACGGCGTCGTAAATTGTCCACCTCGGCGTGGGGATTTCCAAGACGCGGGCATAGTAGAAAGCCCGCACTGAAGGATCGAATTCAGGGTCCGTCCAAACAGTGATCAGCTCTGGAGACCCTATCGAATTGGTGAACGTACCCGCTGCAACATCCACGGTGTTCCCCACTGCTGGCAGGTTACCGTCCGCATCGGGTTCTCGGTCTCCTGACCAAGCCACGTCATAAACCCGCTCTTCAGTTTCACCGCTGGCATTTAACCAACCCTTCACAATCTGAACGCGGTCTAGATTGCCGGAGAACGGATCTTTCAGCGCGGCAACCAAGAATGTTGGGGCGTCTGCGCCTTCTGTCGCGTCTGCGAGGTCCCCACCCATCGGAACGCCTTTTTCATATCCGATTTCCGCGGGCAAACGAGATCTTGCATCATCTTCGGTAAAGTCCCAGCCACCAAAGAAACGAACCGCGATGCGACTGCCGGTTGTCCCATAGACCTCTTTCCGCTCCATTGCATCGAATATTGCTTCGCGCGTGTTGTCCTGAGCCCAGACCGCTGCATAGCCAGAGGCTGCCATCTCCCATCCAAGAATTCTTGTTGCTTCAAACTCACCAACAACATGCTGCCAACGACCGGGCTCTGGTTCGACGCCAGAGTGTTTGCCAAAGAAATTGTCTTCTTCCGCCGTTGCCAAAGCCGTATGGCTGTCGGTCGATCCCACTACTCCGAATTTGTATGGATTGGTGCCAAGCTGAGCCTCTAGCTTGAGACCGTTCTTCAATGCCTCACGCGCATATTCATATTGGAGCATCCAGTCTTCTTTGGGCGTTGGACCCAGGTTGGATTTATCCCAAGTTTCATAGTCTGCGAACTCATCGTTAGGGCTTAGAAACGGATGTGTTTCTCCGTCACCTTTGATTTGGGTGATTTCGTACATTGGTTCCCACTTCGCGCGCCGTTCTGCATAGTCACCTGTCAACGGCTCACCCGTTTCCGGGTTGGTTTCGACCGGGAACATAAGACCGTTAGAGACGTTGCCGTTGTGGGCAAGGGCCAGCACACGACCGCCAGTCTCTTGTTCGTATGTTTCCATCCAGTCCCATAACCGTTCCGGATTAAAGGTTTCTGCGGTAGTGAAAGGCAGCATCTGCCGTGCGCGAATGGCATCATCCCGGTAGATCACGTTGCGGTGGAGGTTGTTGCCGGCTTCGGTGGACGTCCATTCATATCCGATGAACGCTGTGAATGTGCCGGGGGCGTTGTGAAGATCCGCAGTTTGCGTGAACTCGTCCCAGACGGATTGTACGAACCTACGATCTGAAACAGCCTCAGGAAGAGCGTCCCCGGTGATGCCAGCAAAGGTTTCGATAACTTCCATTGTTGCGCCGAGAGCGACGTCCCCCCCAGCGTTGAGGCGTTCGTGCCAGTCTCGAAGCGTCGGGTCACGCATCAGCGTGGAGTTACCCGCAACGATCTCATTCATAGCGCCCATGGCGTCAGAGTGATCAGATACGACAAGCCAGTCGAGCGGTCGCGACAACTTCACGCGCAAACCGTGCGACGTGGTGACTTCCTCACCTCGCGCAAACCTATAGGCATCGTCGGGGCTCAGAATGACGCCAAATCCGCGGGCGTCGAGCGAGTTTGACGTGTGCAGGTGAGTGTCACCCCACAGAGGTCGTGTAGGAAAGTCTCGACCTGCATAGGGTGAGAAATCGGCGGGCGCGGGTTCACGCATATCATCGACCGATATGGTCATCTCTCCAACTTGCCCGCCTTGTGCGGCCTCTTGAGCATTTGAAGGGCTTGTTATGAATGCTGCGGAAACGATTGCTGTCGATGTCGTCAGAAAAAACTTCATTTGAACCTCCCAGCCGAGCTGAATGCCAGACTATGGCAACATCTGAGTGGGCTGTTCGTCAAGGAAAACAAAGGTTTTTCTTAGTTGATCACAAGGGATCGCGGAGGAGATTCGATTGATCGCAGATTGAAGCTTCGCCCGTAACTGGACGCCCAGCTGCTGCTTCAAAACTCTGTAGCGAATGGTCGTTCTTGACGATTGGTGACTTGGTTCGTCAGTCTTGAGCACGTGATCTTGATCGGAGCCGCTGTCATGAAATTGTTTTCTCGCACATTCCTACTTTGCCTATCTCTTCTGTTTGCCACCGTCGCTTCAGCTCAAGACAAACCCAACATCGTATTCATATTTCTAGATAATTTTGGTTGGGGCGAACCCGGATTTAATGGAGGCGGCATAATCCGTGGTGCAGCGACCCCTGAGATGGACGACCTGGCCGCGGAAGGATTACGACTCACGAACTTCAACGTTGAAAGTCAATGCACGCCGTCCCGTGCAGCGACTATGACCGGTCGGTACGGCATTCGGAGTGGCAATCATACGGTGCCACTTGGAGGTGGCGTCTACGGTCTGACCCAGTGGGAAATCACAATGGCCGAGATGCTCAAGGAAGCAGGGTATAACACGGCCATGTATGGCAAATGGCACCTTGGCTGGACCGAGGGACGCTATCCAACGAATCAAGGATTCGACGAGTTTTACGGCGTTGAAACCACTGATGTCACAGTCTGGCGCTCGCTGCCGGGCTTTGCCGAGGCCAACATGGAAGAACCGGTTGTGATGCAGGGAGTTGCAGGTGCGCCAGCAACCATAGCGCGCGACTATGATCTGGATTATCGCGGCGAGATAGATGGCGACCTGACAAAGAAGGCCATTGATTTCATCGACACCAAGAGCGGGGAAGATGCACCATTCTTCATCTATCTTGCCTATACGCAGACCCACTATCCAAACATCGTGTCCGAAGAATTTGATGGCGCCACGGGAAACGGCGTTTGGGCTGACATTCTACTTCAAACAGATAGCTATATTGGACGCATCGTTGATGCGCTTGAGGATGCTGGTGTTTCCGACGAAACGGTGGTGATTTTTACTGCTGACAACGGCCCCGAAGCTCTTCCGGTTGGAAACGCAAATGTCTCGCCGGTTCCTGCAGTACATGGTACAGCCGGGCCTTGGCGCGGTACTCTGTTCACCAGTCTCGAAGGAAGCATGCGCGTGCCCTTCGCAATCAAGTGGCCGGGCAAGATTCCCGCTGGTTCGGAAAGCAATGACGTTGTCCACTCGATGGACCTTTATCCAACACTGGCCGCATTTGCAGGTGGCAAGGTGCCTGATGACAGGGCCTTTGATGGCATCGACCAATCCAAGTTCTTTCTGGGCATCCAACCGCGTTCTAACCGAGAAGGCGTGATCGTCTACATGGGCGAGCAGATATTCGGCGTCAAATGGAAGGACTGGAAAGTCCTGTTCAAAGAGAACACAACGGCTTTTGGTGCGACGGAGTCTTTCGATACACCACGGGTCTACAATCTTCTGAATGATCCGCACGAGCGTGAAAGCGTACTTTTCCCTTACACATGGGCGGTCGAAAAGGCGTTGCCGCAGTTGCAGGAACACATCGCAACGTTCAAAGAGCACCCGCCAATCCCGCCCGGAACGCCGGATCCCTACGAACCTCCCAAAAACTGAATGGGACGACGCGCCGACAACCGCGAATGGGATCACTGGGGCGACAACGGCGTCTGTTCTGGGCAATGACACGCTGAACGGGTCTGTTCTGAACCCGGCGGATGTCTTACTGGGCACCTCAGGCACTGCGAAGGACGACGTAACAACGCTGGGTCTGGACGTGACCCCGGTGGCGGGCTCGGTAACGATGAACGCGGCGGGCGAGATCATCGTGGCTCCGGGAACGTATGTCTTCACCTACGAGATCTGTGAGACGTTGAACCCGACGAACTGCGACACGGCGCAGGCAACGGTTGTAGTGGATGCGGCGGTGATCGACGCGGTGGACGACGCGTCGACGGCGGTGAATGGGATCACACGCACAACGACGGCCTCGGTTCTGGGCAACGACATGTTGAACGGATCGGTTCTGAACCCTGCGGACATTTCGCTGGGCACCTCGGGCACGGCGAATGACGGCGTAACAACGGCGGGTCTGGACGTGACCCTTGCGACGGGTTCGGTGACGATGAACGCGGTGGGCGAGATCGTGGTGGCGCCGGGCACGTCAGCGGGCACATATGTCTTTACCTATGAAATCTGCGAGACGTTGAACCCGACCAACTGCGACACGGCGCGCATCAGTGTGGAAGTGTTGAACCCATCGCTGATCGACGAGATTGCCGAGGATCTGATTGCAGTTCTGGAGGATGATCGCGACGCGACCGTCGAATTGCAAAGCCAGCAGGCCCGCGATTTTGCCTCTGGCGCGCTGGATCGCCTCAGACAGCGCAGCGCACGTCAATGTGCGACCGCCGTGAACGATCATCTGAACAACAGACCGATCCTGTTTGATACCGACAAGGCGCTCATCAAACCGGAAAGCGACCCCATTCTGGACGAGATCGCCGAGATTCTAGGAAGCTGTGAAGGCAGTGCCTTCGAGATTGCAGGTCATACCGACAGCGACGCATCGGATACGTACAATCTGGCGCTCAGCCAACGGCGGGTCGATGCGGTCTTGCAAGCTTTGAAAGTCCGTGGCGTCGACGCCGTCGGGTATCGCGCACTCGGCTATGGCGAAAGCCGTCCAATTGACACAAACGCGACTGCACAGGGCAAGGCACGTAATAGTCGGGTCGAGTTTGTTCCGATCGAAGCGCAGGAACAGTACGACACCTGCAAGAACACAAGGGACCGAGACCATACCTTCAACTTGCAGGCCAACGGCTCGGACGTGACGGTAGATGGTGGATTGTTCCACCAGAATTACAACTGCGCGCGCGACGTATGGGAAACCATCGAGGGCTCATTGAACTTCCTTGAGACCGATAGCGGCCTGTCGCAAACCGTGCTGAACCTGTCCTACCGTCGCGAGCGGTTTGTCAGCGACAACAGGGTAAACGGTTACTTTGTTGGGATTTATGGAAGCACCGGCGACGTGACCAGCAGGGCAAATGGCGAAATCCAAGGATTTGGTATCAATGCCGGTGTCTTCGGTGCGAACCGGTTCAACAACGACCTGTATCTCGACTACTATCTGGGTGGTGCCGTCGGCCGTCACGAATTCGATCTGGATTTCCAAAGAAGCTTTGACACCATCGCGGCATCCGGCGATTACAGGTATTTTGCCGGGTTCGCGGGTGTGGCCCTGTCAGGTGAGATCGAACGGGAAGTCTATCGTTTCATACCGCGCGCGGGGATCGACTATGCCTATTCGCCTTCAGTAAACGTGGATGTGGTTGCACGGTTCCAGAGCATCTCGGAATCGGGGTTGGTCGAGCTGGCCTCGCTGACCAACACGCGGCTCTTTGCAGAACTGAGGATCGAGCGTGAGGTGAACAGCGGCGCATCGCTTCTCGCCTTCACCCCGGTTGTGGCCTGCTACGCCTCGTCGGGAAGCTTCGACAATGCCTGTAGCATTGGAGCCGAGCTTGAATATGAAAGCTTCAATGAAACGGCAAATGGCTGGCAGCATGGCGTTCGCATCAGCGGGGAGCGTGGAGACGGCTTCACGGCCCTGTCCGTTGCCGCCGACGTGTCGCGGCGATTGCATGTTGGGCAGGTCAGCGCCCGCGCCGGTGTAGATGCGGCAGGGTATTTGAGCCTGGGCGGTGAGTATGAGCTGAAATTCTAATACCGCGGGGCATGATGTGTCCTTGGGCTTTGGAATGACTGAGAAATACAATGGTTAGGCATTCCTTGACCTCATACTATTTACGTTCGGCTCATTTGGGCCGAATGGCTATTGACGCGAAAGTCGATGGACGGCGTGTCAGGGCTGCCCCATACACAAATCTATGCGAAAGTGAGCAAATAGCAGATCTCAGACGGTGAGACTAAATGGAACGATCAGAATTCGTACAAAAGGGGGCCCACGCCATCTTGCATGGGTTTAAGGCCAAGCCCGTTGAATTCTACTTTGTTCTTTTGCCCAAAGTCACAATGCTTGCGGTGAACGCTGCCATTGAGCCGTTAAGAATTGCCAACCAGCTCACCAACTCGGAACTCTACCGCTGGTACACAGTTTCCCCAGGAAAACAGGTCGTTCAGGGTGCCAATCTGATGCGCCTTTTGCCCGATCTGTCGCTGGAAGATGTCCCCAACGACGGAGCGTGTTTCATCTGTTCCGGCGTCGAACCGGAAGAGACAATCGATAAGTCCGTGACCAACTGGGTGCGGCGGCGATGGTCCCACGGTCATCCGGTCGGAGCCATTTGTACCGGAGCATTTACTCTGGCCAAGGCTGGTGTGCTTAGGAACAGGAAATTCACGCTCCACTGGGAAAACCAGCCTGCATTCCGCGAGGTCTTTCCCGATCTTGCGCCCTCGCCCAACCTGTTGGAAGTCGACGGTCCTTTGTATACCTGCTCCGGCGGGACCGCATCGCTGGACATGGTGCTGCACGCCATAGCCAACCAACATGGCAATAAGCTTGCCAGCCTTGTGGCCGAGATGTGCATCCACAATCGCCCCGGTGAACTGAACCCAACGCAACGCACAATGCGCTCTGCGCTAATCGGAAGTCGCAATCCAAAGCTGGCTGCAGCAATCACTTTGATGGAAAACAACATCGAAGCCCCACTTTCCTTACCGGAAATCGCTGATCAGGCCGGTCTGTCCCGACGTCAAATGGAACGATTGTTTGCGTCTCACGCCAATCAATCTCCTGCTATGTTTTATGCTGATCTGAGGTTGTCACACGCTTACGCTCTGTTGTCCGGAACGAGTCTTTCAGTGGCCGAAATCAGTGCGGCCACAGGGTTCGAAAGTGCCAGTTCTCTATCCAAACGGTTTCGGAGGAAGTACGGGCTTTCACCTCATCAGTTCACCCGCAGTTGGAAAATAGGAAATAGCTAACTGTTTGTATTCCGTGGTAATTTTCAGAAGAATTTACCTTTGCCAAAACGATAGCTTCGCTGCTGTGAACTATGGCATCGAGGTATCGAACGAACGGCAGGTTTAGGTCGAGGTTGCAGCGGCTAATGGCTGCTTTCGGCGCGTCGCCACCGCTTGCGCAGAGAGTAGCAATCGGGAGGCATGGGCTCTCTGCCGACCTGAGCTACGAGAAGCATGAGCGGCAGGGCGGTGGACAAACCAGACTTTCGCGGTTGCACAAAACCTATCAACTTAGCGCTTGATCCCCAACCTGAGCATCCTGATTTCTGAATGCGCGCATGATCTATTTGGCGCTCATGCTTCCCACGGCGGTCTTGCGCCAACCTCTGTGATCAGAAAGTCCATGAACACCCGCACTTTGGGAGATAACACGTTGGACTTAGGATAAATCAGCCACAAGACGTTGGCTTCCGCGGCTTCGAAGTCTGACAGAACCCGTTTCAACTGGCCTGATTTCAGGTGATCATGCACACTCCATAGGGCGTTCAACGAAATACCAGCCCCGGCCAGCGTAGCGCGAACTTGGCTTTGGCCGTCATCGATAATTAGTTGACCCTTGGCCGATGCGGGATCGAAAACTGCGGTTTCGCCTGCCAATCCGGTCAGCGGGCGCGGTTGGCGATTTTGAAAAGCGATCAGGTGGTGGTTTGTCAGATCGCCAGGTGTTTTTGGGGTTCCGAATTTGTCGAGATAATGCGGCGCGGCACACAAAATGCGCCGGTCATCAGCCAGTTTCCGGCCTTTCAGGCTGGTGTCGACAAGCGGCGCGTTCCTAAGGGCCAGGTCATAACTTCCTTCGATAAGATCGAACTGGACATCCGACAAACGCAAGTCGAGCGTGAGATCGGGGTGTTGTTGCAAAAACTTCGGCAAAATCGGCGCGATGTACAATTGAGCAAAAGAGCTGGGCGCGGCGAAGCGGAGTGTGCCTCGGATGGTAGCAGCTTGCTTGCCTAGAGCAGCAAGTGCGGCCTCTTCCTGCGCGATGATTTCTTTTGCGAAAGGCAGGAAATCGACACCTTCCACTGACAACGACACTTTGCGCGTTGTTCGATGCAACAGTTCGGAACCCAAGTTTTGTTCCAACTTGGCGAGCTTGGCGCTCGAGACGGCCGGTGCCATGCCCAATGCGCGCCCCGCAGCGCTGATGTTCAATATTTCTGCTGCTCTTACGAACAATCGCAGCGCGTCTGTATCAAACCCCATTATATACAAAACCCGAATTATAAATCCCTAGTTAGGCAGTTTATATTGAATTCGATCAACGTTAAATCCCTTTCATCGATGCAGCACAGTATAAGACGGAGGCGCAAATGACGCGGACAGCCACAGTCAACTACCACGTTCACAAGCCCTATCGGCAAGCCTTTGAACTGGATGCAGGCGGGATTGCGGGTAACCTGATTTCCCCCGAACTGGCCTCTACAACCGTTGCGTTGGAAGATACACGCGCAACGACCAAAACAATTGACTTTGAATCCGACGCGGTTGAATTCGTGCGTCTTGAAACGCAAGTGCAAGACTTCGCAGGTGACGACTGGATACAGACCTACGACGCTGAACTGACAGCGATGCTCTTGGACAGACTGGGCGCACGCGAGGTTGTGGTTTTTGACCATACCGTTCGGGTAGATGACCCGGAAGCAACACGTAAACCCTCGCGCAACGTCCATAGTGACTACAGCAAGAGTGGAGCCGAAAAACGCCTTGTCGACCTGTTAGGCGCAGAGACCGCAGAGGAATGGGCGCGAGGTCATTATGCCTTTGTCAACGTATGGCGTCCTGTAGAGCATGCGATCAATTCGGCACCCCTGGGTTTTGTACTCCCGTCGTCTGTCGACCCGTCTGACTGGATTCTAATTGACCTGATCTATCCCAACCGAAAAGGACAGATCATGGGACTGGTAGGAAACCCGAACCATAAGTGGGTGTATCAGTCCAAGATGACACCGGGTGAAGTCGCGATCTTCAATATCTACGACAATCACGGCCTGCCTTCGATTGCGCATAGCGCGCTTGATATGGTCGAAGACCCAAACGTCACGACTATTCGCAAAAGCATCGAGAGCCGCATTTTGGTGCGCTATTAAAGGGGCATAGACATGTTGGATGAAATGCAGCCTACTGAGTTTGCGCAGATCAACTTGGCATATAACAGGGTGTTTCGTCCCGGACGGTTGAGCATTGGCCTTGTATTGCCGCTCGAATCTTACGCCGTCGGAGCAGAGCCGACACTGCGGGGGCATCTGGAAGCTGCTCAGAAAGCCGAAAAGCTTGGGTTTGCAGCACTTTGGCTACGCGACGTGCCCTTCAATGTTCCAAGCTTCGGTGATCCCGGGCAGGTATTCGATCCGTTTGTCTATCTGGGTGCGCTCGCAACGGCGACGGATCGAATTGCACTTGGAACGTCGAGTGTGATCCTTCCATTGCGCCACCCCGCACATGTCGCCAAGGCAGCGGCGACGGCAGATGAGCTCTCGGGTGGGCGATTGCTATTGGGTATCGCTTCTGGCGATCGGCCCGAAGAGTACCCTGCAATGAACCAGAGCTACGACGACCGGGGCGCGCGTTTTCGTGATAGCGTGGAATACATTCGCGCGGTTGGATCGGATTACCCCACACATGAGAATGCGCAAGGTACGCTATCTGGTGGGATTGACCTGTTGCCTAAACCGCATGGAACCCGCCTGCCGATGCTCATCACTGGTGGCAGCCAGCAAACACCCGATTGGGTGGCACAGAACGGCGACGGTTGGATGACCTATCCGCGCAACGCGTTGGCCCAAGGGCAAGTCATTGCGGATTACCGACAACGCGTGAAGGCGGCGGGCCAACCGAATAAGCCCGTTATGCAATCGCTCTATGTCGATGTCGTTGCCGACCCTGCTGCACCTCCGCGTCCGATCCACCTTGGGTTTCAGTCGGGAACGGATTTCCTATGCAAATATCTGAGCGAGATTGAAACGCTCGGGGTCAATCACGTCGCGCTGAACCTGAGGTTCAATCAAGCACCCATCGACGCAACCCTCGACCATCTGGCGGACGTTGTGCTGCCTCACTTTTCCTGAAGGATCAGACCGATGACCAAGATTATTCTTATCACTGGCTCCACTGACGGCATTGGCTTGCTCACGGCGAAGAAACTGGCCGCCGAGGGGCACAAGGTACTGCTGCACGGACGCAGCGCCTCCAAGTTAGAGCGCGCCGCCGCCGAAGTTGGTGGCGATGTTGAAACCTATTCTGCTGATCTGAGCGATCTGTCCGCGGTTCGAAAGCTGGCCGACAACATACGCGCCAAACATGACCAACTGGATGTGCTGATCAACAACGCAGGTGTGTTGAAAGCCCCGCAAACCGTGCTTGAGAACGGGCAGGACATTCGCTTTGTCGTCAACACGCTTGCACCGTATCTGCTGACCGAATTGCTGTTGCCGATCATGCCCGCCGACGGGCGCGTTGTGAACCTGTCGTCAGCGGCGCAGGCCCCGGTCAACATTCAGGCTATGCTGGGCCAAGTCCCGCTGGCGGATATGGACGCCTATGCGCAAAGCAAGCTGGCGATCACCATCTGGACCCTTGAATGGGCCAAAGCGCTAACCGATGCGCCGATGATGGTCGCTGTAAATCCCGGATCATTACTCGCCTCAAAGATGGTGCAAGAGGGCTTTGGCATCTCAGGGAACGACATGAACATCGGCGCTGATATCCTGACTGATGCGGCACTGGGTGAGCGGTTCGCTGGCGCGTCCGGCGCCTACTTTGACAATGACAGCGGGGATTTCGCTGATCCACACGCTGCTGCACGCGACAAGGACCACACCGCCGAAGTCATGAACACCATCAGAACCTTGATCAGCCAGACGGGCTGACCCAAGCGGCGCGACCGCGCCAAACACAATCACCTTTACCCCCCCAACCCCCTCGCGCGTATCGCGTCGAGGCCCAAGAAAGGGCAGCCTGATGAAATATGAGAACTTTCAAACTTTTGAGGTCGCCGTCGAAAACGGCATCGCCACGGTGACATTCGACTTCGGCTCTGTGAACGTGCAAGGCCAGGAAATGTTAGCCGACCTCAACAGCTTGGCCATGCGACTGGAGCGGGACCGCGACACCAAGGTCGTGATCTTTCAATCCGCCAATCCGGAAATCTGGGTCTGCCATTATGACACCGACCTGCTCAAGGACATGTCGACCGAGGCGGTATCCCGGCAGGATGCACAGCTTCTGGATCTCCAGTCAGTATGCGAACGGATGAGCAAGGTGCCGCAAGCCACTATCGCTAAGCTGGAAGGGTTTGCACGCGGCGGCGGGCACGAGCTGGCGTTGGCGCTCGACATGCGCTTTGCCGCGCGGGGTAAGTTCAAGTTTATGCAGATGGAGGTCGGCATGGGAATTCTGCCCTGCGGTGGTGGCGCCTCGCGCATGGCACGTCAGACCGGCCTTGGCAAAGCTCTTGAGATTATTCTGAGTGCGCAGGACTATGGCGCGGATGACGCAGAACGCCTGGGCACCATCAACAAGGCTCTGGAGCCGGATGAAATTGGCCCGTATGTGACCGCGCTGGCTGAACGGATCGCAAAATTCCCGGCGGAATCGATCAATGCCTGTAAACAGATGGTTTATGAATCCATCGACAAGCCGATTGATGAGGCGCTGAAGGCCGAAGCCTATTGGCTGTATCAGGCCACCAGCAAGACCCCTGCGGTCAAACGTTTCACCATAGCGGATGAACAAGGTCTGGAACACGACATCGAAAACCAGCGCAAATGGGGCGATCTGGTGATGCAGGTGCAGGACATCAACTGACCACTCTTCAACACAATGAACTCGTCAGGCGTGCGTGGTTTCCGCGTGGGCCCGACACACTCTCTCTCAAAAGGAAAATCCCAATGAAAGCACTGGTTCTAAGTTCTTACGGACCCGATGCACCGTTCGAGCTTGTCGAAATGCCCGACCCGGTCGCGACGTCTGGGCATGTGGTCATCAAGGTGGCCGCTGTCAGCGTCAACACCGTCGACACAATGATCCGAAGCATGGGTGCAGACCTGCCTCTGTCTCCCCAATTGCCAGCCGTGCTTGGCATGGATTTTGCTGGCACGGTCATTGCAATTGGCGACGGTGTGACAGGTTTTGCCGTAGGCGATGAGGTGTACGGTTGCGCCGGCGGTTTGATGGACCTGCCAGGCTCTCTGGCCGAGTACATCAATGCGGATGCCCGCCTGATTGCACACAAACCCAAGTCGCTGACCATGCGGGAAGCCGCAGCGCTGCCTCTCGTCGGCATCACCGCCTACGAAGGGCTGTCCCGCACCGGTGTTGGCGAAGGCCAGACCGTTCTGGTCCACGGCGGTGCAGGTGGCGTGGGCCATGTCGCGGTCCAGATCGCCCGCCACCTTGGTGCAACCGTGTCCGCTACAGGTCGCGGCGCAGATCAGATGGCCCTGATCGAAGGTCTCGGTGCCCGAGCTGTGGATTTCACCACGGAAAAAGTCGAGGATTATGTGGCCGAGCATACCGGTGGCATAGGTTTCGATGTAGTGTTTGACAGCGTGGGCGGGCCGAACATGACGAACTCGTTCAACGCGGCCAAACTCAATGGCCATGTCGCCTCGACGGTCGCGATGGTCGAGATTGATTTGACGCCTGTCCATTTCAAAGGCCTGTCACTGCATGTCGTCTTCATGCTGCTCCCCATGATGCATGACGTCGGGCAGCAAACCCATGGCGACATCCTGAAGTCACTGGCAGATTTGGCGGATACGGGCGCACTTAAACCAATTGTTGATGAACAATTGTTTGGATGGACTGACGTCGGTGCCGCTTATGCGCATCTGACAAATGGAACTGCGGTCGGGAAAGTTGTAGTAGAACTGTGACCTGATCCGCTTTGGATTGGTGCGCGACTACAATCTTGCGCACCGGTTCAAAATGGCCTGCAATTGATGTCGCCCATCGTTAGGATAACTGACTTTCTTAGCAACCAAATACGCCGAAAAGCCAACTGGGTTCAAAGTGGCAAGCAGATCTAAACTAAATTGGTCATGAGCGTAGACCTGAACAACCTGCGTTCAAACTTGGTGGGCGTTGAGCAGAAAAAGATGTGTGAATTGTTGCGCTCACATCGCCTGCTTCAATTCAGCTCAGGGATCTTCTGGAATTTTCGCGCGATGAAATCCGTGAATGCCCGCACCCGGGCGGGTGGCGTGCGTGACGGCGAGCGGACAGCATGAATGCCCCATTCGGGCACAACGAAATGGTCCGGCAGAACTGGCACCAAGGCGCCCGAGGCAAGGTGCTCATCAATTTCCCACCGGCATTTTCGCGCGATGCCAACGCCGGTCAGCGCGGCCTCAGTCACGGCTTCGGCCAGATTGGTGGCGAAATTGCCCGACACTTTGACCTCTTCGATGCGGCCATCCGGTCCGCGCGTGACCCAGTTGCGCAGATCTGATCGGATCAGGCAGTTGTGGTGTTCCAGAGCAGCCGGCACCTGCGGCGTGCCGTAACGCTCAAGATAGGTCGGGGCCGCAACGGCGATGCGGGGACTTTCCCCGATACGACGTGCTTTCAACGTAGACGGCGTCAGGTTCCCCAATCGGATGGCGAGGTCGAAGCCGTTATCCACGATATCAAATGGTGCATCACTCAGATGCAAGTGTAGTGAGAGTTTCGGATAGAGGTCCAGAAACTCAGCAACAAACGGAGCCAGATACTTTCGCCCGAACGAGGCTGACCCGGCCACGCGCAACGTCCCGCCGATCGCATGAGGATCGCTTTGCAGGTCGGACAAGGCGTCCTCGACATCCTGCAGAATGCGTTTGGCATGGACCAGAAACGCCTCTCCGTCCGCAGACAGCGAGACGGATCGCGTGGTACGGTGCAGCAACTGGGTTCCGACAACCGCCTCAAGATCCTGAATGCGCTGCGAGGCGGCGGTTCGTGACAGACCAAGTTCGGTACCCGCTTTGCCGATGGCACCCAATCGGGCCACGCGCACGAACAGTTCCAGCGATTTCAGATCGAAGTCCATTATCCCGAATTAGGGAATTGTGAAGCCGCAAACAAGAAGGTTATCCGCATCCGCCGGAGCCCTACCTTATGCCAACCCATCCCACACGCCGGTGGGCATTTTGTACGGACAGGAGATATCATGACCATCCGAATGTTCCTCTCAACGCTTATGTTGGGCGTTGGTTTCATTGCCAACCCGGTCTTTTCCGAAGCTACCGTCGAGGTGGTCAAACGCGCTGATGTGAATTTCATCCACCTGAACCCGGCCCGTGGCGATGCCAGCCCACAGGCGGGTGTTTTGTGGGGCAACATCCGCGAAGACAATGCCAGCGGGGCGCTGATCTCCTTTGCCAGTGGCTTTCGCTCACCGCCGCATATCCACAACATCACTTATCGCGGCGTGGTGATCGAAGGCACGGTGCACAATGATGACCCGGACGCCGCCGATCTGTGGATGGGGCCGGGCTCGTTCTGGACGCAGCCTGCGGGTGAGGTGCATGTCACCTCGGTCGGGTCTGGTGGCGGGTTTGCGTTTCTGGAAATCCTGTCCGGCCCCTATCTGGTTCAGCCCTCGGACGAGGCGTTCGACAACAATGAGCGCCCGATCAATGTCGAGGCCCGCAACCTTGTGTGGCTGAACCCGTCCGACCTGACATGGTTGGAGCATACCGGTGAAGGCCCCGCACCCGATGTCGCCTTCCTGTGGGGCACGCCCGAGGCCGGAGCGTTGAACGGCACATTTTTGCGCCTGCCAAACGGTTACTCCGCCGCATTGCAGGCCGGTGCGGATGAGCTGAAAGCCGTGGTCATTCAGGGCGATATTGCGCATGAGGCCGGAGATTTGTCTGCACTGACGACGTTGGAGCCGGGCAGTTATTTCGGCTCGGATGGCGTGGTTGCCCACACCCTGTCTTGCACGGGTGACGCGGGCTGCGTTCTCTATGTCCGAACCGTCGGCACCTATCAGGTCGCCGGGGCGCAATGACTCAAACGGCACTGTCTGTCTGAAGCCCGGGATGCCCGATCCGCAGCACTCTGCCTTCGCGCGCGAAGAGCGCGCGAACCTGACCTTTATGGTCCGGGGCCGAGCGGCGGTGCTGGCCCTGATGGCGATCTGGGTAGCGGTGACCCTGCCGGCGGAACGGTCGGTGCTGTACCTCGCGGTCATTCTGACCTTTCTGCTATCGGGTATCGTCCCGGTCTTGATTGCGCGCCGGGGTTACGGCAGCAGCTTGCCGTATGCGTTGTGCCTGTTTCTGGATGCGGGACTGCTGAGTTACATCCTCATCGTCCCGAACCCCTATGGCCTTGACGGCTGGTCGCCACAGATGAACCTGCGTGGACCGGGTTTTTTGTATCTTGGTATCTTCCTTGCCTATATGTCGCTGAGCTACCGGCCCGCGCATGTCATCTGGGCCGGGATCGCAGCCATCCTGAGCTGGAGCATGGGGTATTTCTGGGTCGCCAGCCGTCCCGACACGCTGGTCTTCCTATCGCGCGATGTGCTGGACGCCGGTCTGCGACTTGAGGCTGCTTTGGACCTGATCCTGGACCCCGCGGCAGTGGGGGTGGCGCGTTGGGTGAACCAGATCGTCTTTCTGATCGCCGTCACTTTGATCCTGACCTTGGCGGTATGGCGGTCGCGAAATCTTGTGCACCGACAGATGGCGGTTGAGCGGGAACGCGCGGCGCTATCGCGTTACTTCTCCCCAAATATTGTAAATGAGCTGACCCAAAATGCGCAAAGGCTCAATCAACCCCGGCTCCAACCGGTCGCGGTTTTGTTTGCTGATATGAAGGGCTTCACCGAAATCTCCGAGCAGCTTACCCCGGTTGAACTTTTGAACCTATTGCGTGCGTTCCATGGGCGTCTGGCCCGTCAGGCGATTGCGCATGGCGGGACCATCGACAAGTATATCGGCGATGCGATCATGGTGCATTTCGGGACTCCGGACCCAAGACCAGACGACGCGGTGCGGGCGCTGACCTGCGCTGCTCGAATGATCGAAGATATCAAAGATTGGAACCGTGCCCGCGACGCGGCGGGACAGAAACCGATCTGCGTCGGGATCGGTTTACACTATGGTGAGGTCATCGTCGGAAATATCGGTGATGCGCAACGGCTGGAGTACACGGTGCTGGGCGATACAGTGAACGTTGCCAACCGTCTGGAGGAGCTGACGCGCAGGCTGAAGACATCGTTGGTCACCAGCGATGCACTGATCCAAGCGATCCGAGACGAAGGGGTCGATCCGTCCGATATCGCACCAAATCTAACAGGTGGAAAATCCGAACCGATCCGTGGGCGCGCGACCCCGGTCAAGGTTTGGTTCAGCGGGTCTGCCGAGGAAGCAAAATTCACCTGATAGCCAGCCCGTCGCACAAGACGGATCGGCGTCTTCAGCGGAGTTTAGTTGGAGGGTTCAGTAATCATTCAGTTCGACACCCAGATTAATTCGTTGGTACATGTTGTCGATACACTCTTTCACTACCAGCGCGCCGTCGTTTACGCGTTCAAAGATTGGCCGCTGGCACAAGCACCGTGGCGTGGTTCCTTTTAGCGCAATTTGTAGTCTGCGCCGCACGCGATTGACTATTCATGATACGAGTGACCACCCTCCGCACAGCTGACTGATGCAGGCTTTAGCTGCACCAGCAAACCGCACTCCAAAATCATTCCATGTGGTTCAAACCTGTCCTGGAAGCCATAAAACGATGGCAGGGAAGGCAACGAGCAGTGCGATGGTTGCGGCATCCGCCAGAAAGAAAGGCGTTACACCTTTGAAAACATCCTGAACGCCAAGGTCATCACGCACACCAGCCACTACAAAGCAATTCAGCCCAATGGGTGGGGTGATCAGGCAAAACTCGGCCATTTTGACCACCAGAATACCAAACCAAATAGCACACATAGGCCCGGACATACCAAAGGTGCTATCAGCTGCGCTTACGGCTTCTCCACCATTCAACGCCATGACGGCGGGGTAAACTACCGGCAACGTCAACAGCAGCATGCCTATCGCATCCATGAACATGCCCAGTACAGCGTAAGCCAGAAGAATACAGATCAGGATGAGCATCGGAGACATCTCAAGCGAGGTGATCCAGTCGGAGAATGCACTTGGCAGTTCGGCAAAACCAAGAAAACGAACGTAAACCAAAACGCCCCAGATGATCGTGAAAATCATGACGCTCAGCTTGGCGGTTTCCAAAAGCGCGTCTTTGAGTTCGGACCAGCGCATGCCCTGATACAGCGCCATCAGGAACACTACGAAGGCTCCGATTGCGCCACCTTCGGTTGGTGTACCCCAGGCATCGCCGCCGAACGGGTTGTAGACAAAGAAAATGATGGTGACGACGACAATCACGATGGGCAATGCAGGCGGCAACGAGAGGAGGCGTTCCTTCCATGTAAATCCGGTGACTGCGGGACCAAATCCTTTGATCACGACGGCCATGCCGATGATCAGCAAGCCATAAATCACCGCCGAGAACATGCCGGGAACAAATCCAGCCAAAAGCAGTTTGCCCACATCCTGCTCAACGATAATCGCGTAGATGACCAGAATGGCCGAAGGCGGGATGAGAGAGGCGAGCGTACCGCCTGCAGCAACGACACCTGCAGCAAAACGCTTGTCATAGCCGATCTTGAGCATCTCGGGGATGGCAATACGGGCGAACACAGCAGAAGTGGCGACCGAGGCCCCGGATACCGCCGCGAACCCTGCGGTTGCGAAAACAGTCGAAACCGCCAGCCCGCCAGGGACCCATGCCAGCCAACGTTTTGCGGCTTCGAACAATGCTTTAGTCAAGCCCGCGTAATAGGCGAGGTAACCAATCAGGATGAAGGTCGGGATCAGGCTCAACGCCTGGCTTGAAATCTTGGAGTGCGGCACCTGCCCCGCTGTTTTGACGGCCACAGTCACAGCCTTGCCGAACCGCGCCGGGTCGTACCCAAACTTGGCCCAGAAGATCCAGATCAGACCAACCATGCCAGCCGTCGCGGCGGCAAAAGCCACGCGCATACCCAACACCACAAGAACAAGCATACCGCCCGAGACGATCAGACCAATATCAATGGGTTCCATCAGATTTAACCTCAGTTGTCGTGGCCCGAGACGTGCTCGGCTTCCATCGCAGCTTGAGTGGCTGCATCGGCTATGAGCGGGACGGCAATAGGGGCCTGATCGGGGTGCCTGATCGCGCGACCATAGGCCCAGAGCTGCAGAGCAAGCCTCAGGCAAAGCACGCTGAAGGCGACGGGGGCCAACAGCTTTGCGGGCCATAGCGGGATACCTATGTCGATTGAGCTGTCGCGGCTCCAGAGTGGAGCACCAAAGTCAAAGCTGCGTGCGAAATGCGCCCAGCTCCCCCAAATCAGCAGGACGATCAGCGCCAGAATGACAGCGGTCGTGACGAACTCGACGACATAGAGCATCCGGCCTTTAAGCGCTCCGACAACCATGTCCATTCGGATATGGCCGCCATCACGCTGCGCATATGAAATCCCCATGAAGGCGATTAAAGGCATGGCCTGCTCGATCCAGTCCACGTAACCGGGAAGTGGCGCATTGGCGAAATTCCGACCACCAACGGAGACTACGGCCATGACCATAAGCGAAAAAACCGCAAGACCGCTGATCAGAGCCAGAAAGCTTTCCAGTTTGTAGAGGCGTTGATCGAGAATGCTCAGACGGCTGTCATCAGACAGCACCAGGGAAGACCCGGCCATCGTTGTACTCCGCTGTCAGGAGAAAAGGTACCCGACGCCAGCTTAGTCGACGCCGGGTTGTGAGTGGATTAGCTGCCGTTTGCGATCTTCCCAGTCACAAGGTCATAAAGCTCTTGTGCTGGTAGGCCACGCTCGGTGTTTTCTGCAATCCAGGCCTCGGCGGCGGGGGCGGCAGCGGCGTCTTTGAACGCTGCGATTTCTTCATCGCTGAAAGTGACCCGCTCTATGCCGCGTTGATCCAGCTCAGGGCCCCACGCTTCCATCGTTTTTGTCTGGTAGTGGCTCACGTAGTGATCCAGTGCCTCTTCCACCGATCCCAGCAGCGCTTCGCGGTGTTCGTCAGATAGGTCTTCCAGCGCCAGCGTGTTCACCACGACAGGGCAGTTGACGGTGCCGGGGTTGAGATTCGTCGTCCACCACGTGCCATTCTCAATGGTGCCGAACGACATATGCGCGTGTGGTGCAAAGCTGACCGCTTTGACGATACCGCTGTCCATTGCCTGACGCACTTCGGATGCGGACATCGAGGTCGGAACGGCCCCAACCGTCTCCATCGCCTTGCCGATACCACCTGTCGCCCGTACGCTCAGACCTTCAAAATCGGTCAGAGATTTCGGCGCTTCGCCAACACCAACGAGGTTGTACTGCGGCAGTGGCGAAGGCATCAGCAGAGTTGCGTCCCAACGGGCCAGATCCTCGACAACGGCCGGATGTTGATAAACGGCCATCGACAGGTCGACTTCCTGTTCAAGGGATGTCACGCCCAGAAACGGCAGTTCCAGAACAGTGATCGAGGGATTCTTGTCGCGGTGATAGCCCGCGCAGAACTGGGCCATTTCAAACGCGCCAATCGAGATCCCATCAAGGTTTTCTTTGTTTTTCGACAAGCCACCATAGCTGATGTTGAGTGTGAACTCACCGCCCGTCTTTTCGTTCACCAGTTCGGCAAGTTTCTCGACGTGCTCAGTAAAGGCACGACGCTTGCCCCACAGGGAAACGTTCCATTCGACAGCCAGTGCTTCGGATGCAACGGTCAGCGACAGGGCAGCAATGGCTGCCCGGTTCAGATGTTTGCGCATAGTGGCTCCTCCCAGATCACGCAATTCGTTTGGGTTGAGTATTCAGGAGGCGCAGCAGCCTGACTATGAAGGAAAATGCGGGCAGAATTCAGGTTACCCTGCGGGATTCCGCAGGGTGGTTTCACTTACAACAAAGATTCTTTGTCGAGACCGAGCTTGACGATCTTTTCGTTAAGTGTCCGACGCCCAATCCCAAGCGCTTCGGCGGCGGCATCCATGCGGCCTTTGTGCGCCTTGATGGCTTTACCGATGAGCTCGCGTTCAAAAGCAGCCACTGCTTCGCGCAATGTATCCGGGACATCGTCAATATGCTGGTCGCTTTGGATCGCCTGCGCCACCGACCCTGATCCGCGTCGCGCCGTCAAAATACGCCGCTCGCAGACATGGCGCAGCTCACGCACATTTCCAGGCCAGTCATGTGCAAGCAAGGCGGCCAAGTCGTCCTGATCGAGTTCTGGCGCGTCTATCTCATAAACCTGCGCGTATTCGTTCAAGAAATGCGTTGCCAACAGAACCAGATCGTCCCGTCGTTGTCGTAGCGGAGGTAAGGACAGAACGACAGTATTCAATCGAAACAACAGGTCCTGACGCAGGCGGCCTTCCTCAGCTGCCAGCACAACATCTTCGTTGGTTGCCGACACGACTCTGAAGCTGACCGGCACCGGCGACACTGCGCCCACGGGCAGCACCTGCTGTTCTTCGATGACCCTTAGTAGCTTGGCCTGCACCGCCGGTGGGCACGAGCAGATTTCATCCAGAAACAAGGTCCCACCTGATGCCGCCACAAGTCTTCCATCGGATTCGCCCGCGACGCCGAACATCTCCGCTTCAAACGTATCAGCCGACAATGCGGCGCAATTCAACGCCAGAAACGGTGCCTCGGGCGAGCGGCCCAAATCATGTAACGCATGAGCTACCAGCTCTTTCCCGGTGCCCGTATCCCCCTTCAACAAAACCGCAACCGATGTATCAGCAAGATCAAGTACGTCTTGTCGCAAGTCTGCAATGGTGTCTGTTTGGCCCAGCAGGATGCGGTCAAGGCCGGACAGTTTGAACAGCCGATCTTTGAGGCGGGCATTACTTCTTCGCATCCGGTTCTGTTCAGCCGCGTGCCTCAGCACCGTAAGCAATCGTCGTGGTTCATAAGGCTTTTCGATGAACCCATACGCCCCGTCCTGTATGGCCTGAACAGCCATCGGGATGTCGCCATGCGCCGAAATCAATACCACCGGAGGCGCCACGTCCCTGTCCAGATTGGCCAGCAATTCGAGACCCGACATGCCGGGCATACGCACATCGGACAAAATGACATCGGGCGAGGCATTGGCCAAGTGTTCCGTCACCTGTGTCGCACGTGGCAAGGCGCTGACTGCCCAGTCGGCGGCTTCGAGCAACTCGACAAGGGACTGCCGCATTGATTTGTCATCGTCAACGACCAGAACTTTGAAGGGTTGCTGCTGGGTCATTCGTCCGTTTCTTCATTAATTGAGTCTATCGGGAAGCTGACACGGAAAATTGTTCCGCCGCCATCACGATTTCGGGCCGTCATTGTGCCATCGTGATCTTTGACAATGCTGGTGGAAATGGCCAGTCCCAAGCCCATGCCTCTCCCGCTCTCTCTTGTGGTTACAAATGGCTCTTGCAACTCAGCCAGCGTTGCCTCACCCAACCCATGACCGTTGTCCTGAATTTCCAACACGACCTCATCATCAAGAGCCTTGACGGCGATATGGATTTCAGGCGCGTCCGCGTCATCCATGGCGTCTATGGCATTGCGCAAGAGGTTCGTGATGACCTGTTCGATCCTTAGGGCACTGCCCCGGATAAAGACCGGATCGGTCGGCGCATCAATTGAGACTTTCACCTTGCCCTGCTCGATGTTTGGCGCAACCAGAGCCAATGCAGCGTTAACCGACGTGCAGAAGTCTACGTCGTCGAACGCCTCGCTCTCTGAGCGTGCAAAGAACCGCAATTGGCGCGTGATCGCCTCCATCCTGTCCACGAGGCTTCCGATTTTTTGCGGCAGCTTGCTCTCCCCGGAAGATGAGATCTCTTCTGCCACCAGGTGATTGCGCATCGCAGCAATGGGTTGGCCTAGTTCATGCGTGACCGACGCGGATAGTTGCCCCAGAGCCGCCAGTCGGCTTGCGCGCTCCAACTCGCTTTGGGTGCGTTTGAGACTCCGCTCGGCTGTCTTGCGGTCGTCGATTTCAACGGCAAGCCTTTCATTTGCCTCGCGCAACTTCACTTCTTCCTCTTCGGACCGCACCAAAGCCGCGCTTACGCGTCTTGCGCGTTGTATCTGGATGAAGATAAATGCGAGCCCCGCCAAAAGGACAAAAACTGCAGTTACAAGCCAACTGCGCGCGACGGCCTGGTCGTCACTTGCGAAATAGTGCAGCGACCAGCCATGCGGCAGGTCCGTAGCCGCAAGGTGCAGACGCTTGGCCCCCGCAATTCTGGCCTGATACCCCGGCAACTCGGCCCAATCCATTGGATCTAAGTCTTGTCCCGGGAACTGCCTTGCGTTTCGGATCCGGTCTTTCTGCTGGTCCGACAGTGGCGTCAGCACGCGGTATTGCCAATCCGAGTTTGAGGACAGCAGAACAACACCGTCCTCATTGGCCAATAGCACCTGTTCGCCCGAGTTTTTCCAACTGTCTTGAAGGTCCGAGAAATCTATCTTGATCGCTATGACGCCGGTTGAAACCCCTCGGTCGTTACGCACCGCGTTCGCAATGAAGTAACCCGGCAAACCCGTTGTGGCCCCGATGGCGTAGAAGCGACCCTGTTCACCAGAAATGGCAGTTTGGAAATACGGTCGGAAAGCGTAGTTCTGTCCAACAAAGCTCCCAACGTCGCGGAAGTTCGAAGCGGCAATGGTGATACCGTCTTCGTTCATCAGATAGATAGCATCCAGCCCCGCCTGCGCCGCAAAATCTTCGAGCCTTCGGTTCAAAGTACCAGTGCCGTCCCCTTCGGCTGTTCCAATCACAAAGGAATCCTGTGACAGCACATATGTGAGGTGGGAAAATCGTTCGAGTTCGCTGTTTACCGAGCTTTGATAGAGAGAGAGCCGGCCCTGAGCCTTAGAAAGCTCCTCTGAAACGAAGTACTGGTAAGAAACCAAATAAAGGCCAATGCTGGCGGCAATGGCTACCAATATTCCTACAATATACGAAGTTGATCGCATTGAATGCCCATGAACTGTGACCGCATAGGATCACAGCAGGTTTTAGCCGTCCATCCCAAGAGTTCTAACCCAACATTTGGATGTTCATACCAAACAAGAATGACCGAGTAATTTGAGTAAGCGAAGCAATGAACAAACCGGTCAATGCTAAAAAGGAGCAGGGAAACAACTTTCTGGAAGTCCCGCCAGGATTGTTGGCTGCGTCAATAAGATTGGTGTGTCCGCTGAGCGAGATGCTTACCCTGCTCGAATCAACTGCCCAATATGGTGATCTGAGCGCCCCCGCGAGTGTGATCGGTTAGTAGGCCAGCAACCTGATCACTGTTTATGCTCAGTCCGTGACCTAAGCTCAACGTGGCAACCAGGGCAGTGCGCTCAGCTCAAAGCTGCACGCACGACTCCTGACTATTTCTCGTCATTTCTTCCCGGCCACGATCCGATCCAGGATGAGCGCGCAGAAAAGGATCGCAAGACCGGCCAGTATCCCCTGCCCTGCCGCCGCGTATTGCAGCGCCTCGAGCACATCCTCACCCAGTCCCTTGGCCCCGATCAACGACGCAACGACAACCATAGCCAGCGACATCAGGATGGTCTGGTTTACGCCCGCCATGATGGTTTTGTGCGCCAAGGGCAGGTCGACGCGCCATAGCAAGTATCGGGGTGTTGCTCCGAAGGCCAAGGCGGCCTCGCGAACGGTTTCCGGGACCTGTTGCAGGCCAAGTACTGTGAAACGAATGACAGGCGGGCTGCCGAAGATCATGGTCGCGACCACGCCCGCAGGTTTGCCTGAACCGATAAACGCGACTACAGGGATCAGGTAAACGAAGGACGGCATCGACTGCATGAAATCCAGGATGGGGCGCACGATGGCAAAGGCGCGCGGGCGGCGCGCGCAGTAAATGCCCAGAGGAATGCCAAGCGTGATTGAGATCAGCGCCGCCGCGCCCAGCAGGGCAATCGTGGTCATCGCTTTTTCCCAAAAATCCAGAAGGCCCAGATAGGCCAGCGCAGCGCCGGTAAAGATGGCCACGCGGGGACCAGCCGACAGGTAAGCCAGCATGATGATCACCAGCGCAACCACTGGCCACGGGGTATCGACTAGTACGACCTCGATCCAGTCCAACAGGGTGCGCATCCCATAGGTCAGCCCGTCAAAGAAGCCACGCCCGGCGGTTTTGGTCCACTCGAACACTGCCTGCACACCGTCGCCTACGTTCAGACGCCAATCCCGGTTGGTCGGGAAGGTTTTGAGCACCGCCACCGCATCCGGCTGCGCAAACTTGATCATCGACAGGATCACCACCACGGCGGTCAGTGCCGTCGCAACAACCAATCGGGGGAATGACCAGCCATTGGCGACGCTGGGGTCCGAGCGCCAGCGTGCGAACTGCCCTTCTAAGGTCCAATTGGCCAACGAGGCAGCCAAAAACTTGACTGCCAACAACAAAACGATTCCGATCACCAAATAGGTAACCCCGGTCGAATCCGCCGTCTGCGCGGCCTCTTGCGCCCCCGCCAGAGCCCCTTCGAGGGACTCTGCTGCCCGTTTCAAAGACTCCAATGTGGCCGATCCGGATTGCTCCGCAGCAGCGATTTGCTGTTGGCGCAGCTCCAGCGTCTGCTCGATTTGTGCCGCCCGTTCGCGGAATTCGCGGCCCAAATCACCAAACAAGCCAAGACCGATCTGGATATAAGCCAGTGTCTCCAGCACAAGAAACCCAAGGAACCACGACCAAAGACCGCGTGCCCCGAACCAGATCGGCCCCAGAACCGCCGCCGCCTTGTTCAGCGTAAAGCGATAGCCGGGGGCCTGCATCATATAGGCAAAGGTCTTCTGATAGTAAGTCTGCCCCTGCCCCACGAAATCTCCGATCAGACCATTCAAACGGTCGGCGGTTTCCGGTTGGATCTGTTGCATATCAACATGTTTCATAGCGGTCCCCTTATGCCTGACTGTCCTGAATCGCACGGATCAGACCCGCCCGGTTGATCACGCCCACGGTCTTGCCATCCTGCGTCACTGCCACGATCCCATGGCCGTCCACACAGAGGTTCATCAGATCGGCCAAATCCATTTCCGGATGCGCCTCTTTTGCATCGTCCGGCACTTCGCCGTGGCGTGCTTCGAACTCGTCGACTGGTTTCATAACCGCATGGGCGAAGATCATGTTGAGTTTGGAAATCCCCGCCACGAAGTCGGCCACATAGTCATCGGCGGGGTTGAGGATGATCTCTTCCGGCGTGCCGATCTGAACGATGCGCCCGTCCTTCATGATCGCGATGCGATGGCCGATGCGGATCGCCTCATCCAGATCGTGGGTGATGAACATCGTGGTCTTGTTCAGCTTGTGGCTCAGTTCCATGAACTGATCCTGCAACTGTTTGCGGATCAGCGGGTCGAGGGCCGAGAACGGCTCATCCATCAACAAAATCTCGGGGTCGGCTGCGATGGCCCGGGCCAGACCCACGCGCTGCTGCATTCCGCCCGAAAGCTCATGGGCGTATTTATCTTCCCAGCCATTCAATTCAACCAGTTCCAGCACCCGGTCGGCCTCTTCCCAGCGACGGGCCTTGCCGGTGCCGCGTATTTCCAGCGGCATCGCCACGTTGTCGCGGACCGTGCGGTGAGGCATCAGGCCGAAATTCTGAAACACCATGGCAACGCGACGGTTGCGCAGATCACGCAGGCCTTCATCATTCAGACCCATCACATCGTCGCCATCCAGATAGATACGGCCGTCGGTGGGTTCCAGCAGACGGTTCACGTGACGCACAAGGGTCGATTTGCCCGAACCCGACAGGCCCATGACACAGAAAAGCTCACCCCGTTCGATCTCGAAACTGGCATCAGCCACGCCAACAACACAGTTGAAGCGCTCCAGCACCTCGGCCTTGCTCAGCCCCTCGCTGTGAATGGCGTTCAAAGCTTCCTGCGAGCGCGCGCCGAACACTTTCCACACGCCCTTTGCGTCGATTGCGATTTGCGCTGTCATTTTGACCCCATCGGATTTGTGCTGTGTTGCGCCCCCGACACTTGGGGGCGCGCAGGTTTTAGTTGGTGGTCAGACCTAGCCAACTGTCGACGGTATCGCCATTGGCAGCGATCCATTCCGCCACGACCTCATCCGTGTCGCGGCCTTTGACCACGACTTCATAGGTCAGACCGCTCAACTCACCGGCATCCATGTCGATATTGGCAAGGAAAGAGGCCGCCGCCGGGTTGCGCTGGTCGAGTGATTTGGAATGCGCCACGGTCACTGTTTTGACCGGCTCACCTGTGCTGACGTGCGATTTGTTGTACCAATCCGCATCCTGATCCGGCTGCACCATCTTGTAGGTGGCCGCGTCATGCTCGGGCTCTTCCAGAATGGTCACGTCATACAAAGCGTGGACGTAATGCGGCGCATAACAGTAAAACGCCGCGCCTTTCTTCTGGTCGATCTGATCTTTCAGACGCGAATAGAACACGGTTTCATCCTCGGTGGTCGGCGTCAAGAAGGTCTCGATCCCATAATCCCGCACCCGCACTTTGAATGTGTTGGTCGAGGCCCAGCCCGAAGCACCGACCCAGACCTCACCCATGCCGTCACCATCCGAGTCGAACAGCTCTTGCGCCTCCGGTGTCGCCAGATCGTAGATTGAGCGGATGTTGTGATCCTCGACCATGTAGTTCGGCACGCAAATCCCGGCGCGGCCTTCATAGCTGCCCGAGGACAGACCCACGGAGCCTTTCTGGTCGACATATTCATCGGTGAAGGAGGATTGGTTCGGCAGCCAGACATCAGGATGCACGTCAATGTCGCCGCGCCCGCCATCCATGGCGGCAAAGATCACCGCGTTGGCGCCGGGGGCATAGCCGACCTCGCCGCCCAGGCGGGTTTCGATGACCTGCCCGATCACCCGGCTCATGATTTTGGCGCCGGGCCAGCTGGGTTCACCCACCATGACCTTGTCCTGTGCCATTGCCGTCGTCGCGCCCAAAGCCAGAGCCAAGGTTGCTGTAAGCGTCAGTTTCTTCATATCTTATCTCCCGTTGTATTGAGTTATCTGCGCCGTCAGGCGCGCGCCCGCTTGCGTTGCGGGTCTATGAATGGAGTGTCCGAGACGGTGGCGCGCAGGCGCTTCATCCGCCCGTCGAGCTGGCCGATCTCCAACTCGGCGCCGTTCTCCGCGTGTTCGACAGAAAGTCGCGCCATTGCGATCGCGTGTTCCAGCATCGGTGAGCGTGTGGCCGATGTGACCACACCCACCTGCCGCTCGTCCGCATAGATGGGGGCACCGTGTGCAGGCACATCATCGCAACCGATCAACAGCCCCTTCAGCACGCGGCGCGGATCTCGCGCATTGCGTTCCAGCGCGGCTTTGCCCGTGAACTCGGTTTTGGTCAAATCAACGGCAAAGCCCAGACCAGCCTCAAACGCATCGACACCTGGTGCAAACTCGGCATTGGCCGCAGCCAGCCCTGCCTCAATCCGGATAATGTCCAGCGCGGCCGAACCCATTGGGGTGGCCCCGAATTCCTCGCCGGCCTCCATCACTGCATCCCAGATCGCGACGGCATCGGATTTGGAGCAGAAAACCTCATATCCCAATTCGCCGGTATATCCCGATCGCGACAGCATGAACGGCGCGCCCTCGCGGTCGTTCAGCCGCGCGACGGTGACGCCGAACCATTTCAGATGATCTAAGCCGGGCACATGCGGTTGGGTGAAGGCAATCTTGCGCATCAAGTCGCGCGATTTCGGTCCTTGAATGGCGAGGTTCGGCATCGCACCGCGCAGCGCATGAACCCGTACCTGCAAACCGCGCGCATCAGCCAGTTCCTGCAACGCCCGACCGCTTTCCTCGGACCCGCAGCACCAGCGGAAAATCTCGGGCGCAAGGCGGAACAAAGTGCCATCATCAATGACCAAACCGCTTTCGTCGCACATCAACGTGTAAGACCCACGCCAAACCGGCAGCTTCGCCACGTTGCGCGTTGTCGCCAGCTGCATCAGCGCCTCAGCATCCGGGCCTACAATGTCGAATTTGCGCAACCCACTCATGTCCTGAACAGTCACCGCCTGACGGCAGGCCCAATATTCACCCAGCGTGCCATAAGTGGGGTAGCTGACAGGCGCCCAAAGATCGCGCGCAGGCGCAAAATGCTGGGTCAGCGGCGATAGGCGGTCGTGAAAGGCGGACTCCTGACTGATCGACATGGGCGCGTCTTCCTTTTCGCGATAGGCAACCGCTCGGCGGATGGGTGTTTCGGGACGGTAGATGCGCACATGCACATCGGTCGGGTTCCAGCCATTGATGGGGTCAATATCGTCCGGACAAGCAGTTGAGACGCAGACCAGATCCTCCAGCGCCCGCATGGCGACATAATCGCCGGGACGAGAATGGGATTCTTCGGTCAGAATGTGATGGTTCGCCGGGTCGATCCACGTGTTCCAGAAGAAGTTGATTGCAGGCCAGGCAGCCCGCCGCGCAACACTGTAAGCAGCCAAGGCATTTGACATATTGTCCGAGCAATTCACGTGCCCCGGAAACCCGCGCTCTTCATATCCACGCGCGGTGCAGGCCAATCCGAATGTGTCATGCCGCCCGCATGTGTCTTGTACCACGTTGAGCAGCGGTCGCATTTCGCGATCATAGAATTTATCCAGTAGACCCGGGCCGGGATAGGCGCGTCGTACCATCGAGCGGGTGGCGGTCGAGTCGATCATCCATTCTTCGCCACGATCCAGCCCATCGGCCCGCAGCGCCATGAAATCAGAACATTGCTGACCCTCGACATCAATAATCTGAACGAATTCTCCAGCCTTCAGTTCGTAGGCCAATGCGCTGCCGCGCGTTACAGTGAATTCATCCCGCGTATCCCCCAGCAAATGCGGCAGATGCGACCCATTTGTAACTGCCGGCTTGTGCAAAACCGTGACGCATCCTGCCCCGCTGCCCTCAATCAAACCTGCAACAGGGGCGGCACGAACAAGCCAGACGGTCAGAGCCCGGTCCGCGCGTAGAATCAGGGCCTCAGTCACCTGCTCCAGCCTGTGACAGAGAAGCCGCATATCGCCGCCCTGCGCCGCGACCCAACCTGAAAGACGTGCGCCGTCAAAACCATCCCACTCGATCTGCCCGCTGACCGTCAGAGCCAGCGCCGCCAGAGCCGGTTGCCCATCCTCGGTAAACGCAACCACATCCAACGGTTGCGCAGGTCCAACCCCATCTATTGAAAGCAAATCTCCCTGCTTCAAGGTCAGCTGCGTGGCCTCGCGCGGGGCAAGGATATGCGTGCAGGTGCCAGAGGTCTTCGGAAAGCCTGGAAACCGGCGACCAGGGCCGTCAAACCCAGTATTCGTAAACTTTCGTAAGACAGATGATCCCAGCATGGTGGCGATGGATTCCTAGTATGTAACTAGTTACAGAGCTTGATGAAACCGGTTACATATGTCAACTCTTTCCTTAGAAACCTCTCAGACGGACACCAAAACCCACGATGCGAAAAGCCTCTTTGCCTAAAAAGCGCGCAAATCTCAGAGATGTGGCAAAGGCGGCGGGCGTTTCCGTTGCCACGGTCTCTCGCGTACTAAACGATCCCACAGTGGTAAAGAAAGACACGCTGGAGAAAGTTCAGGCTGCCATAGCCGAATTGAAGTTCGTCCCCAGCGCCGCAGCCCGTGCAATCAATTCGGGCCGCACCAAGTTTGTCGGAGCTTTGGTCCCCACTCTGGACAACGCGATCTTTGCCCGCTTCCTTGCCGCGCTGGAACGCAAGCTGTCGGACCATCAGTTGTCTCTGATTGTAGCCACCACCGATTCGAGCCCTGATATCGAAGCCGAGAAAGCCAAAAGCTTAGTGGATATCGGAGCAGAGGGTCTGATCGTCACCGGGGCCACGCACAACCCCGCCTTTCACGATCTGATCGAGCGTACAATGCTGCCAACGATCATCACGTCTTTCTTTGACGCTGGAAACCCGCTACCGACCATCGGATATGACAACGCGTCTGCTGCACAACTTGCCTTACAACACCTTGCCGACCTCGGCCATCAGAACATAGCAGTCGTACATGGCCCTGTTCATGACAATGACCGTACACGTGAACGTCTTGCCGGTCTCAGGGCCTTTCCGTTCACCGGAGAGCTCACGACTTTCGAGACACAAATCAGTCATCAGGGAGGTGCGGACATAGCAAAACTGCTGGGCAAACTGGACACAAAACCGGACGCAGTTCTATGCCTATCTGACGTTGTTGCACTGGGAGTTTTGCTGGGCCTTCAGGCCCAAAAGATTGCTGTCCCGGACCAAATTTCCATGGTGGGCGTTGATGATCTTCCAACCTCGGCTGTGTCAGTTCCGCCACTTACAAGCGTCCATTTGCCCGTTTCTCAAATGGGAGAACGCGCCGCAGACGCGCTGGCCCGTTGGATTACAACCCAACAAGTTCCTAAACCCGAAAGACTCGAAGCACGGCTCGTCGTTAGGAACTCCACAAAACGAGGTTGAAGCACGCCAGCCCAATGCCGACATCTACTAGTTAAGCGAATTTCTACAGTCGCAAACCACCTTGCTGCCAGTCCCTGTACTATAGCGGCCAGGGTGCTTAGCTTATCGCATACCGCTTGCGAGACACTACTTCAAAAGTTATTGTGGCCACAGGCCGTTTCGAGGTGGCCCCCTGGTCCGCGGAAAGCTGTCATCGGCACCTCGCACAGAATGTGTGAAAACCACATCGGTTTCTCAGCCCGGCTAGGACCGAGATCGCTGTGACGCGGGGAGCATTCAGGATCGGCTATTGAACCAATGTGCAGGTGGCGAAGTTGGGGACTTCTTCCTCGGCTAGCCCTTGGGACACGAGCGATATTGACAACGTTGTCGGGCTTAGTTGACTATGAAAGATCTGAGGCACCATGCACATTGGGAATGTCCGCAATGGGGACTTAATCGGCAAAGTCACGGTGACCAATTCTTTGAACATCGTCCTATTCCCAAGTCATCGAGACACTAATTAGATCGACTTTCTGACGTTCCTATTTGAACTTGGGGCTTGCCGGAGATTGACACAGGTTTGAGAAGGCAGCCGGATGGCTGCCTTCCATTGTTTGCAAGGGGTCAAAACGACCACTTAATACCGGCTTTTACAAACGGTCCCTGAGCGTCGTCACCAATCTCCTGTTCCGCGTTTACTTCCAGTTTAAGGCCGGATGGAAAGTCATGTTCATAGCCGACCAGGACACTGCCTCCGGTGAAGTCGGTACTGGGGAATACAAGCGTGTTGCTGCTTGAAAACACGGTAACATTAGCAGATGAATCACCCAGATCGCGACGTACCACACCGCTGAGTTGACCGATTATGGCTCCGCCTTTGGTCACGGCTTTTTTGGCCTCGACGCCCAATTTGGCTTCGATCACCTCAGTTGTCGCGTCGCCAATCGTTGCATTTGCGAGTGAGCCGGTTTCAGTATAGCCATCGTCTTCTTGCCGAGTGTAGCGAACGTTGCCAAAGCCCAGAAGATCGAACTGGTTTTGCAATTCGAATGAACGCTCGATACCAAGATTCACCGTATAGAGAGTAGAGTCGTAGTCTCCATTTGCGTCAGGGCTGCCGTTAATTTCCCTTGTTTTGTCATTCGACAAGAAACCAACCCCAATATCTGCTTCTACCGTGTAGGCACCGAACTGGCGGCCAGCGGCAAAGCTTAGGTAAACGGCATCTGTGTCGAACGAAGTTGTGTCGCTGTCCCCATCGGCTGTGAACACGCCAATGCCAAAGGCCAGAGCTGTCCCATTTTCCAACTGCCCTGCGAAACCGAAACTGCCGTTCAGGATGTCTACATCCGTGTCCGTAGTGTCAGATTGCTCGAACCGTTTCGCTTGTGCGTCGACCATCACATAAGGGCGGAACGCATTTAGAGATCCGCCTGCGAAGGGCAGGCCTCGCGATACCTGAGCCGGAGCACTGTAACCCAACGCTTGCCCGGCATTGCCAACCACCCCACCGTATGATGCGATGACATCACCCGATGTGAAAACATCCGCGGAGTCGACGCTTGCATAGACCGGGTTTGATCCGCCTTCGCCTTCAATGTACCAGGCCGACCTGTCATCAGACACGGTCGTCGTAAAGGTTCCGCTGTCCGTGGCAGCGTCTTCGAAGAAGAACACATTGCTGCCGCCGCGCGCGTCGAGGTTAACGTCATGAGCCGCAACCCGGATGGTACCGGTCACACGATCCTCGGTATCGACGTTCAGCGTACCGGTACCGCCCTCCAGATAGATCGCATATGCATCGCCATTTTCAGACAAAGCCGAAACCGTTCCGATGTCTGTAATCACCCCATCGAAGTTCTCGATGTAGATCCCAAGCGCATCCCCATCTGCACCAGAGGCCGTTGCAGAGATCTCACCGCTGCTGGCAAAGGTTCCCTGCATGTCTTCGAGGTAAAGACCAAAGGCATCCGCCCCGTCGCCCAACGCCGTTGCGGTAATCGTACCGCTGTTGGAAAGGCCGCCTTGCATACTCTCGATATAGATGCCCGCAGCGATGGCAGCTGCGCTGCTGGTCGGATTTGTAAGCTCTACCGTGGCGCTGATGTTACCGGTGTTGGTCACTGAAGCTGTCACATCGTCATACAACAGGATGGCCTGCGCGCGCGCTCTCTCGACACCATTGGCGCTGACAGAGATGCTGCCGCTGTTGGACACACTGCCTGTGGTATCCCCACGGATGTAAACCCCACGGGCTGTTGCGTCTTCGCTGATCGAGACACTCACCGCATCGATTACGCCCGAGTTGGACAATGCGCCGTCGTAACCGTCTCGGATGAAGATGCCTCCATTATATGCCTCGGAGGCTTCATCGGAGCGAACCGAGATCGTTCCGGAGTTGGTAATGTCACCGGTCATGCCATCATTGACGTAAAAACCATAGGCGTCTGCATCGTCGGTGACATCGGTGCTGACTGCTGTAATCACACCCGAGTTCGAGAAGTCACCAGCCAGCGCGCCATCGATGTAGATACCGGCCGCGGTAGCATCGGTTTCGCCATTAGCGTTAACCGATATGGAACCGGAGTTGGCAATATTCCCGGTCATGTCGTCATTGACGTAGAAACCGAACGCTTCGACAGACTCCGTCTGATCCGTTCCGACAACCGTTACTGAACCTGAGTTGGTGAAGTTACCGGTGAAATCGCCGTCCAGATAGATACCGCCCAGAGTAGCTTCGGAATACCCATCGGCGCGCGAGAAAATCGTTCCTGAATTGACGATGTTGCCGGTCACGTCGTCGTTGACATAAAGCCCGTAAGCCTCAGCCTCTTCGGTCTGATCGGTGGCAATCGCGGTGATCGAACCTGAATTGGTGAAGTTTCCGTCCAAAGCCCCGTCAAGGTAGAAACCGCCAACAGTAGCCGAAGTTTCTCCGTCACCTCGTGCAATAACCGTACCGGAGTTGACAATGTCGCCGGTCGCGTCGCCGTCAACATAGAGCCCATAAGCCTCAGCCTCTTCGGTCTGATCCGTCGCAATTGCGGTAATGGAACCGGAGTTGGTGAAGTTTCCGTCAAAGTTTGAGTCGAAGTAGAAACCAGCCACCGTCGCAGAAGAGGATCCATCCCCCTGCGCGTAAATCGTCCCGGAATTGACGATGTTGCCGGTCACGTCGCCATCCACATACAGGCCGTAAGCTTCGGCTTCGTCATCTGTAATGTTGGTGGCGACACTGTTTATCGAACCCGAGTTGTCAAAGTTACCCGTCAAATCGCCGTTGATGTAGAAGCCTGCGGCGGTCGCTGTTGTACCGTTTACAGCGCGTGTCTGCACGCTACCGCTGTTGAAGATATCGCCGTTGACGTCCTGGGAAACATAAAGGCCATAGGCCTCTGCGTCGTTGTCGCCTGAATCCGCTGTCACGGTGATTGAACCGGAATTCGAGAATCCGCCGTCCAAGTCATTACTAATATAGACACCGTAAGCTTCGGCGCCGTCGTCAGGCGAGGTTGCGGATACTGAAAT
This sequence comes from Ruegeria sp. HKCCD4884, assembly GCF_013110855.1. Taxonomy (NCBI): domain Bacteria; kingdom Pseudomonadati; phylum Pseudomonadota; class Alphaproteobacteria; order Rhodobacterales; family Roseobacteraceae; genus Ruegeria; species Ruegeria sp. HKCCD4884. The sequence continues at coordinate 52,372 of NZ_WVRJ01000012.1, read as the reverse complement.
CGAACCAGAGTTTGAGAAAACTCCGATCAGGTCGTCCTTGAGGTGGAAGCCCGAAGCCGTCGCACTTCCTGTGCTGGTATTGGTGGCTCTGACAGTCACCGTACCGTAAGTGCTGATATTCCCCTGAACCGTATCTTGGATCAAAACAGCAGCGACGTCAGGATCGCGCAAAAATGGGGGCAAAGGTGGAAACGGAGCGGAAAACGCCTCGGTCGCGACAGCGACGATACTGCCGGAGTTATTGAAATTACCAGTCAGGCCACCGTCGAGATCGTATCCAAACGCTTCAACCGAAGACGAACTGCCAGCAGCCTGTGCGGTGACGGTGCCATTGTTGTTGATATTGCCAGTGACATCATCGCCAATACGGACACCGGCGGCGCGCGCAAAACTGCCGTTTTCGTTCGCCGTCGCAGTGATCGTGCCCGAGTTGTTCAGGTTACCGTTCAACTCCAGATCAATTTGAATACCGGTTGCTGAAAGGGTTGATGCGTTCCTTGCTGTGGCCTGAATCGTGCCGCTGTTGTTGAGGTTGGTATCGACGTCGAAGTCGAACACCAAACCCATTGCAGCTGCAAAAGTAGACGACCCCGAAGCGGTCGCAGATATGGTGCCAGTGTTTCGGATTAGTGCCGTCGATCCAACATCACCGGCAAACATCACCCCAACGGCTGATGCGCTGCTAGAGGCTGCGTTAGCATCTGCATTGATGGTGCCAGTGTTGACAAACGCGCCATCGGTTTGTCCGGCCAGCGTTACGCCACTTGCGGCCGCGAAACTTGTGCTGTTTACGTCGATGTCAATTGTGCCGTTGTTCACAATTTGACCGGTGGTCGCCAGATCGCCGTTCAACAGCAGGCCGGTCCCAACCGCCGCGCTTACAGATGGGCCGGAGATCCTGCCGTTGTTCGTTGCAATACTGCTGAAGTTTGTGTCGATCGTCACGGCCGGGCCACCGCTTGTTGTCAGGTCGACGGCGCCTGTAGATGTAACGGTGTGATTTTCGTCGGTGGTGACCGTTTGATTGGTGTTCTGTATCGATGAAATCGTATCTGCTGCTGTCATCCCCACGGACAGCGCAACCACCGAAACCGATGCGAGGAACACCGAAGGCGCCATACTCGCCACTGTCCCTTTCCATTTCACTACTCGACCGCCACGGGCCACGTGGTTTTTCACGTGCCGCCCCAATTTCCCACTTTTCACTTATTACTCCCCTCGGAACTTCTTTTTGTTCAGGGTGAGTGGGTAAAAATTGAGTGAGGCGTAAGTATGGCATTTTAACAAATTTGTCGTGAGTCTGGTGGCGTGGCGAGAAAGACACACAAAATGCTGTTGCCTCGGGCGAACTGCCGATGGATGGACGAGGTTTCGGGTTTGCTCTAACAAAAGTCGGCTCCCGCCAGTGGTGGGGAAGTAACCCGGCACGGTTAAAGCGTCACAATATGGAGTTCTCAGCGTGACCCAAGGCAAGCAGATCTCAGTCCAGGAAGCCTTTAAGAAAGGTATGGCGCTTTATCAAGGCAGTCAAATCAAACCGGCCTTTCAGTTGTTTTCGGATATTGTTCGCGCAGCCCCCCAATTTGCACAGGCGCATCAGATGTTGGGCTTAATTGCCTTCCAAACGGGTCAAACTGAGCCCGCAGTGAAGGCAATGACTGAAGCCGTTCGTTTGCAGCCTGAGAACGTGACCTTTCTGACAAATTTCACCGAAATCCTCCGTAGTGACGGGTGTCTGGATCAAGCCTTAGAGGTCGGGACCCGCGCCGTCCGCTTGGCTCCGGGCAACGCCGCAGCGCATTCGAACCTTGGACTCGTCTTTTATGATCGAGGTGATCTCGCTGAGGCGCAGACCTCGCAAGAGCGCGCCCTGGCGCTTGACCCAGAGTTCGACCGGGCAATCAACAATTTGGGCAGTATCGCACGCGACAATGGCGACCGGACGCTGGCCGAGGAGTTTTATCGCAAAGCGCTAGAGATCAACCCTGATTCCGCTGAAACCGCTAACAATCTGATCTCGGTACTGATTGAAGAAGAGGATGTTTCTGAAGCTCGCGCCGTTGCTGAAGTTCAGCTTGAGCGTTTTCCACGTGACGCGGAAATGCACCGAAACTTTGGCCGGGTGTTCCTGCTTGAGAACAATCTGGACAAAGCGGAAAACGCGTTCCGGAACTCGATTTCTCTGAACGGCAAAAAGGCAGATAGCTATGTGGGGTTGTCGCAGGTTCTGTATGAAAAGAACCACCCGAAACTGGCGCTGATCGAGGCTGAACAAGCGCTGCGTCTTGATCACGAAAACGCGTCGGCGTGCCATCAGATTGGCATGGCCAAAGCGAATTTAGGGGATATTGAAGCGGCCATCAGGTCTTACCGACAGGCATTGGAACTGAAACCCGACATGTCGTCCAGCAGGTTGGCATTGGGGCATCTCGAGATTGAACGCGGCAATTTTGACACCGCCCGCGAGCATTTTAAACAAGCGGCCACGACGGCCAATGATAAACTGAATGCGATGATTGCTTTGTCAAAGCTGGAGAAAATCACTCCAGATAATTCTGTTTTTCAAGCACTGGAAAACGCTCTGCCGGAAGCATCGGCAATGCTGCCTCAGAAGGCGGCGGCTTTTCATTATGCCCTGGGCGAATGCTACGAAAAGCTAAAACGTCACGACGAGGCATTTCAACAGTTCAGGACCGGCGCAGGAATCAAACGCTCGACCATCGACTACGATCCGTCAGAAAACGATCGCCTGACCGATGATCTGATCAACACATTCGACGCTAGCATGATCGACCGGTTGCGAGAGTACGCGGTGCCCAGCGACCGGCCCATCTTTGTACTTGGTATGCCAAGGTCAGGGACAACCCTGACGGAATCCATTCTGAACGCGCATCCCCACGTGTTTGGCGCCGGAGAACTGAACGATCTGCAGAACATTTTCGGTCGGCTGGCTGACAGCAGCGCCAACGTGCCGCAAGCCGTTAAATCCATGCCTGGCAATAAGCTAACCAAAAGAGCGGATTCTTATATCGAGGCTCTCAGACAACATGCCCCGGATGCGTCCCGCATTGTCGACAAGATGCCATCCAATTTTCAGCTTGTCGGTCTGATTCACGGTATCATGCCCAATGCCAAGATCATTCACGTCGTGCGTAACCCATTTGATACGTGCTTGTCCTGCTACACCCGGCTGTTCGAACGTAGCCAATATCACAGTTATGATCTGGTTGAGCTTGGCCGATACTACCAGAATTACGCCCGCATCATGACACATTGGCGCGAAACCCTACCTGCCGGCTCGTTCCATGAGTTACGGTATGAATCCTTGGTTGACGACATCAACTCGGAAGCGCGCCGATTGATTGAGTATTGCGGTCTTCCTTGGGATGATGCGTGCCTTGACTTCCACAAGTCCAAGAGGCGGGTGCGTACGGCCAGTGTTCAGCAGGTGCGCCAGCCGCTTTATGCATCGTCCAAAGAAAAATGGCGCAAGTATGAGGAACACTTGTTGCCGTTGGTTGATATGTTGAAGGACACATCTGAACAGCAGGGTACGATAGTTTAACTTAACTCAAGCTAACCAAACTTAGGGCTTGCCCCTGGCTGCACGTGATAAGAAGGACGGATCAACTGAGGGTAATCGAGTTTGCGCCAACCCCGAACGATAATCACAGCTGCTCGTGTGGCGATGGCGTTGTCGATGAACTTCGCGACCGGAAAGAACGCCGCCGCCATATCTGATCAAGGCACGCTCAGCCGCACGATTTGTAGAAAAGCTAATCTGTCTTGTAGTGGATCCGTCGCCATTCAAGCGATTGAGAAACCGACTACAGAATTTAGCAAAACAGACCGATACAAGGGCCTGTGGCTCTAACGTGTCGCGCTTGGAAGGCAACGTCGTTCTTCGCCGGTCCGATCTTGGGCTATACGTGAATCAAAGACTGTGCCTTGGCCGTGGCCCGGTCAGCGTTGGACGCATCCCCCAACCCTTTGAAGGCGCGCGCAACGGCTCGCCAATTCTGTGCAGAGGTTGGTTTCAACGCAGTTCGTTCATTGGCCAGCGCCAGAGCGAGGTCAAACCGGCCTGCGCGAAGGGCTGCTTCCAGCAGTGTCCACCCAATAATGTCACGCTGGGCGAAAGAGCCACCCAAGCGATGGGTCATATATCGCACGGGCAACAACCGGTCGACACAGGCACCGTAATCCTCGTTCTTGAAATCCCGCATGGCAAGACAGAATGGCATCCCAATCTCTCGGCTCATGGCGACATTGGCGTCCGAGGCTTTTTCAAGATACCGCTCATTGGCCGACAGAAGCTTGTCCTGTGCCTCGGCTCGGTTATCCGACACGAAGGTCATCATAGCGTGGACATCGTTGAATGCATAAAGCGTATCCTGGGCGGCGGGCTCCCATTTGTCGGCCAGATGTTTCCACCGGTCCCCTGAACCCTGCCCGACGAGATTGATCCGCCACAACAAGGCCGCTGCGTCGAGTTCCTCGTATTTGTTTCCATCCTTCTGACGGGAATCCAGATGGGTGTCGAAGATTTCGTAAACCCGATCATATTGTTCGATGTCGAGATGATAGAGCGCGGTGTGCCACCAAAGGTGATTGGCGAAATTGGACGTACCCCATTGGCTGGCCCGGTCATTCATGAAGCGCACGCCGCCCAACTGACGGCCGCGCATTTCCATCACATGTGCCACAGCATGCACCGCATAAGGATGATCCGGGCGAATAGCCAAAGCCTGACGCGCCAGTTCTTCAGCGTGCGAGAAGTCGCGGTTCTCCTCAAGCCCGAAGGCATAGAAGCCCAGTACAAATTCGTAACCAGGAACACTTTCATCCCAAAGCGTTGAGGCGCGCGCCACGACATCGCGCTGTCCGGCAATGTCGCCCAGCAGAACATCGGTGTAATGGACCAGTTCCATCGCCAGCAGGTCCATTGGGTATTTGAACAGCACGGCCTCCCATTTCTGGACGGCCCCGTAGAAATCGCCGTTGACCCAAGCTTTGACGGCTTCGTAGTGACCGATCTCACGGTCATTGGCAGTGCTCAGGCGTTTTTCGGCCTGATCCAGCGCTTCGACCATCAGACCGTAGATTCGCGTTTCCATTGATTGCGTCAGCCAGCCCGCCTTGAACAGCCAGCCCATGATAAAATCAGGATGCTCGGCCAGAACGGTATCGATCTCGGCAATCGCATCGCCACGAAACGACAGAGACATCTCGATTGCGCGTTCCAGCCCTTCGATGGCTTTCGTGTCCGGGTATGAAACGGGAATTCCCCGGCAATCGAAGTAGGACTTTTGCACGGCAATCTCTTCAGATGCGTCCATCATAAGCATTCCCTCCAACTACGGCTGTAATCAGGGTGAATGTCTGACGTTCAAATGCAACCTTTTTTGCAGCACCTGACTTGAGATCTCGTATCTGAGATTCATGAACTTGGTCCTGAAAGATCATTCCTCGCCTGACTTCGAAAGATAGCCGCCCCGTGTCTGCGGCGTCTTCATGTTCAGCGCTTTGCCCGCCACCAGATTGCGCAGCATCTGGGCGGTGCCTCCGCCAATGGTGAACATGCGTGCATCACGCAACATCCGCTCGACGGGCGCGTTGCGCGAATAGCCCCGCGCACCATGCAATTGAAGGGCGTCATTGGTGACCTTCACAGCCATTTCCGAGGCAAACACCTTAGCTTGCGCCGCCAGCATTGGATCAGGAAAACCAGAGGTCTGCGTTTCAGCGCTGGCAGCGGCGCGCCAGATCATCATCCGTGCAGCGTCAATCTGCATCGACATGTCGGCGATCATCCACTGCAATCCCTGAAACTCAGCAATCGGGCGCCCGAACTGTTGCCGCTTTTTGACGAAATCAACAGCAACCTCATATGCCCCACGTGCAATGCCAAGCGCCACTGTCGCAGCCCCGACGCGTTGCGCGTTGTAGGCGTTCATCAGCCCGGCAAAACCGTGTTCCAGCCCCTCGGGCGGGGTGATCAGGCGATCCATTGGCAGGCGGAGGTTATCCAGAATGACCTCGGTTTCCGGAATACCGCGTAATCCGAGTGTTGGTTCGCGCGCACCAATTTTCAGCCCGTCTTCCCCAAGATAGGCCATAAAGCCGCCAATTCCTTTGAAGACGCCATCATCGATCACGCGCGCGAAAATCAGATGCAGTTGAGAGATGCCGCCGCCCGTGATCCAGTGTTTCTTGCCATTGAGGACCCAAGCATCACCATCCCGAACAGCGGTGCTTGTCATATCGGTCGCCGCGCTGCCCGCCTCTGGCTCTGTGATACAAATGGCCGGCTTGTCACCACGCAGCACATGAGATGCGGCGCTCTGTTTCTGCTGTTGAGTACCATAGGCTATAATCGCCCCAACCGCGCCCATATTGCCTTCCACGGCGATCCGCCCGGACACGCCACATGCCGCAGACAATTCCTCAACCACCAGCGCGACATCAAAACAGCTGCGACCCGGCCCGCCCAGAGCCTTGGGGACGCCCATCCCCATGAACCCGGCCTCTGTCAGCGCCTGAACGACCTGTGTGGGATACTGCTCGGTCCTGTCGGTTTCAGTGGCAAGCGGGCCTGCCACCGTGCAGGCAATTTGGCGTGCCTTGGCCTGCAGGTCCCGCTGCCGATCGGACAATTCGAAACATGGGCCGCGTGGGTGAATAGCGTCGTGGATCATGATGCATACGCCTTAAATACTGCGTATATCATAACAGAAACAGTAATTTTTATGTTAATTACTATTTCTTGTTTTTTACATGAGAATTTCTCATGCTGATTGCAGCGCCTCGATGAAGGTATCGATCACAAAATCTGACCGACCATCCGAGTTTGTAAGGGCCCCGATCTCACGGTGGAACACAGGGTCCCCAAAGGGCAGCGTTCGCAAGCGGTTCGAAAACGGGCGTCTTCCTTTGCAAACGGGTACGATGGACACGCCCAACCCCTCGCCAACCAGGTTGGAGATCGCATCCAGAGAGTCGACCTCCATCGCGCGTTTCACCTCAATACCTTGCGCCCGTAATTCTTCTTCGATGCTGTGACCGGCCCATGTCTTGCGATTAAACCAGATGAAAGGATGATCTTGTAACAGGTCCTGCCATGTTTCCCCCTTGGCATGTGCAGGCGCAACGACAACAAATGGCTCGCTGGCAATACTGTGCCAATCCAAACTTGGGATGGGGTTCACCGGTTTGGTGCAAATTACGACGTCTACTTTCCCGTCCGCTAAACTGTCTGCCAGCGCAGATGAACTACCGTTTTTTACTTCGATCTGAAGTCTGGGATAGGTCGATTGCAACAGCTTCAACCCAGCTGGCAGGAAACTGGCCAAAGCCGTTGGAACAGCACCGATGGCCAGTTTCGACCTAACGAGCTCTCCACGAGCAATCGAGGCAGAGGTATCAAACAACTCCAGCGTTTTTTTTGCGTGTTCCGCCAAGGCTCGCCCCCGCGCCGTCGGAACCGGGGGGCGCTTGATCCGGTCAAAAAGCAAAACCCCTAACTCATCTTCCATCGCTTTGATTTGCAGACTGACAGCCGAGGGAGACAAGCCAATCACCTCGCCTGCAGCCGCGAAGGACTTTTGATCTATGACGACGACAAGGGTTCTGAGTTGGTTGATGTTCATAGGACCAGAGACTAACAAAACTCGTTTTGCATTCGCAATTTCTCGTTGAACGACAAATCGGCGACCAGATTGGACAGGTTTTAAGTCCGTTCAGGCAGTCTGCGAAGCGGTTCAGTCGCAAACTTTTTAGATGGCAAAGCATCAGTGGAGTTAGAGTGCGGTTTTTGTATCGGGATCTGGAGTAGATCACGGTCGAACGCGGCAATTCCCCACCATTACGAATTCCAGTTTTCGGCTGTTTTCCGAGAACGCAGGATAAGTGCGTCCAGTAAGGCGCTGACTCTGGCCGCTCCTAAAGGTTGCAACACATCCAGGCACAATCAAAAGTAGAGGACCGCAAGGAATTTAATGGTCTTTTTATGAGCGTTTTGCTTATTACATAAAGCCCTTGTTAGTCGCCCTATCCGCTTCACCCATAGCAGCACCGTAGAGTTAAACATCGCGAACGGCAGTTTCCAGTGCCCTACCGGTCACCCTCCCTTAAATCACGAGGTTCAAACAATGCCAGCAATTCCCGATCAGCCTAGCGCGACGCACTGTTCTTGCGGAGCTATAAGCACCATCTCGAACGCATCGTTTCGCTCGCGACGAACAGTCAGACTACACAGAATTCTCCTGTGTCTACCCCCTGCCCTCACCACCCGACGTTGACCGTGACGCTCCAGCGCTTGCTTCCTTTTGCTACGAATGATGCGCCGCAAATCTACTGCGCCATTCTTCCGTGACGCGTGCCATGGTCCTGGTCCCTTTGCAGAGGGCATGTTTGAGCCTTCAGACCACAACGAACGTTCAAGCCAGTTGCCACTGCCTCATTCGCAATTTTGCACAAGGCTTATGCCAGCCTCTGCGAATTTTGAAGCGGTGTCATTTTGTACCGTTGCGCGCCATTGCGACTGGCTGTTTCCGGGGCACAGGAACCAACACGGCGACCTGTGCAACTGAAAAAGACGCGGACAGGTGTCCGCGTCTTTGAGAACAAGGTGGCTTGAAATCTTACCCGTGGGTAAGATCGTCTTCTTCGGGGAGCGCTTCAATGAAAGCCGAAATCGCTTCTTCCAGTTTGCTTCGATCCACCCGCGTAAAATCCAAATCGTACTTTAACTCTATGCGCCCGCTCGAGGCGGAGCATTTTGCGACCCCTGCCCGTCCCGAAACCTGGAACGTCGTCTTTGCCCGCCGTGGCTTGCTGCTGCCTTCATTTGCCGGCTTCTTGCTTACACTGGGCTCTTGCTCTTCCAAGAACGACCGCAGTATCGCAACTTCCCGAGCACCATCACGATCCGGCTCACTCAACAACGTGTCGGTCACACGTCGTACCAAACCTGGCGTTGCGTCGAGCTTTCGCTTTAGCTCTACTCCAACATTGCGCGGAATGTCATTCGGATGCATGAGCGCCTTGTCCATCATCATCAGCAAACTGGCAAAAGATCTTATGTAGCTGCGCTTGGTATAGCTTGCTGACTTGAAAAGTTTCGACACGGCCTTGTCCACATCGGGACAATCATTTGCGGGGTCTTCAGCATAAGCACGCGCCAACGCACCCATTTCAGCGAATGAGATATCCTTACGGATCAGGTTTTCATCCACCATCCGCCGATAACTATTGTCGAGTTCACTTGCCTCAGAAATACCGGCAGGGATCTTCGCATATATCTCTTCGCCGGTTTCCTCAAACAGAGCTCGATATGCGGATAGTCGACGCATCCCTTGAATCAGTTCGAACCGACCATCCGCACGACGTTCAAGCCGAATCGGATTGGACAATCCGATATCGCGAATGGATGCCTTGAGCTCGTCCAATTCAGGGTCAGGGCCCGGCTTGCGATCTCGTGTCAGTTTTTCGGTCAGAACGTCTGCCAGTGCCACATGCTCTGTGACAAGCCCTTCGTTCCGCAAACGAACCAGTTCATGCGCCAGCGCATCATTTTCGGCACGAATAGTTTCTTCTGTTGATTGCTGATCCCGCAACGCGTCAGCATTTTCCGAAATCGCTGCGGCCATAGGGCCGCGTCGCTTTTCCAGTACTTTGTCCGGCACCTTGCCAACAGGAATGTCATCCATGGCCGGTATATCGATATCGAACATTCTGCGCTTGCGGCTCATGCCTCATCCTCCAGCTTGTCCCAGGCCGACAGCATGACGCCCCGGAATTCCTCATACACATTGTCAAAAGTCGACCGAGCGCGGCGCCAGGTTTCCCGCGTCATCTCTCGGTAATCCATCTCATATACTGAACTGAGAAAGCGGCCGGACTGTTCAACTGCGCGCGTCATCTCGACCGGATGTTCGGCGACATGCTCACCGAAGACTTTCTTGAAAGCCTCAAACATCGCCAGGTGAAGGGCGTTACCCGGCTCGTATCGCGTCAGCAGGAACCGCAACTCGCAAAACGTTTTCGGCAGGCCGATCTTACCCGTGGGTAAGGTTTTGTCGAAACCGTAGGCCAGATCCTCCAAAGCTTCAGCAAGCTGACCGATAAAGGACGTGGTGGAATCGTATTCCCAATATCCGGGGCCTGAAGGGATATACAGCATGTCTGCCGCGAAAACCGCGTTCATCGACTGATACCCGATGGCCGGCGGGCAATCGAAAATGATCAGGTCATACGCGTCGTCGGGTATCTGATCCAAGTATCGAGACACGGCTGCAAAGAATGACCATTCCGGGTTTAGGTGCCGGTACTGGGCCGAGGCAAACTCGACGAAAGCTGCGTTAGCGCAGGACGGGATCGCGTCGATGGTGGACCATGACGTCTTGCGAATGAAGTCAGAGATCCTCAGATCGCCAAGCCCCATATCTGTAATTGCTGGCGGCAATTCGCGGCGGGGCAGGGCGGTTCCCGATTGCGCGGCGACAGGGCGGTTGTTCATGCGCTCCGTCTCGCGGATAAGGTCACGCGCCATGATCCCCCAGACAGTATAGTCTTCTGCAACATCCGTCAGGCCCATCGAATGGCTCAAGGTCGCTTGCGGGTCAAAGTCCACCACCAGAACACGATACCCGTCCAGCGCTGACGCATGCGCAAGATGCAGCGCCACGGTCGATTTGCCGGCACCGCCCTTGAAGTTGGCGACGGCTGCACGAATAGCGCGCTTGCCTTCCGGGCGCGGGGGCATGAGGGACTTGCGGTTCACTTTGAGGCGGCGGCGCAACTCGTTCACCTCTTCCAGGCTGAACCAGCGCTGACGACCGTCGGGCTCGACCTCGCCACCAGGCAGCGAAGGATCCGCCGCCAGCTTGCCTCGGAAGGTCGATTGATTGACCCGGAAGATCAACTCGGACACCTCCCAGCTGGAAAACCGGCGGAGGGTTTTCTCCATCTCGGGGCTAAAGGTCTGCTGGCGGATCCAACCCTGCAGCTTAAGGGATTGGTTACGCAATGCGTTCAGGTCTTCGTGCGTGTACATGCCTCGGGTCTCTTTGTTTGGAACGTAAATTTCTGTTCGTTTTCTATTTACGACCGATTTGCACTTTACGCAAAAGAAAATATGATGAGACTGCAATCTTACCCACGGGTAAGAAAACAAAGCCTTTAGGGGTTGGAATCGATTCGGCAGCCCTACCGTGCCGCCACATGGAACACAGACCCTCACACCCCGGTATTTAGGGGGACGCCTGAGGCCCTAAACCCATATATAGGGGGACACAACGGGCAAATAAGGGGACAACCAAGATGTCCCCCCTCACCAATACTTCACCAGATTCTTTTTTTAATTTGAATTGGAATGGGCGCAAATTTCGCCTGAATTCAGACTCTTCTTGACAGAATCGAAGCTTTGGACGCTAATTAGGCCAAGATGACGAAAAGCGTTGGCAAACGGCGCGAACACGGCGGGGAAAACCCGTCTGAGGCAGATGAAGCGGTGAGAACGGGTATGCAGCTGGCTAAACCGGTCGGGCGTAATGCAGCGGCCTTGAAATATGATATACTCTCTGCGCTGACCGTTCATGCGTTGTCCGGAGACAAACATCGACAGCGCAGTATCCTGCGCATCATTGCTTTGATTACGACCCGATATAACTGGCGAAGCAATGAATTGTCGATCGGGCGTGAAGAAATTGCGCGCCTTTGGACAGTGAACGAAAGGACGGTAAAGCGCGAAATGTCCAAATTTCGCGCATTAGGCTGGGTAACGGTCAAAAGACCCGCGGCGCGTGGCAGAGTTGCCGTTTACGAAATTGACCTCAAGCAGATCATGATCGACACGCAAGAGGTCTGGCCGGTCATAGGTTCTGATTTCCACGCGCGAATGACAGATGAGCCTGAAGCGGAAACAAACATCGTGCCTTTCGCAATCAAGCCTGCAACCAGCGAAGTTGGCGAGGGTGATGTATGGTCACAGGTTCAGTCGATTCTTCACGGTCGCGATCCTGAACTTTGGGCCAGTTGGTTTCAGCACCTGTCCGAAGGTGAAAGGGCAGGGGGGTCTGTGACCCTTAATGCGCCGTCGCGTTTCATGGCCGACTACATCTCGCAAAAGTGGAGCCAGCGTTTGCTTGCGGCGTATAGCCGGGTGGATCCCGCTGTCAGAGTTGTGCGCGTGGAATCAACCGAGTGAAGCCTGCCGGACTGATGTGAGCGGGTCTTGACCAAAAGCCTTCACTGAACGGGAAAGACTGATCCAAGTGGATAAAGTGTACGTCAACAAGACGGGTTCACGGTGACCCGGCTTGTAGCGCCTGAACTTGACAGGTCGCGAGGGGCCATAGTTTACTTTGTCAGGTATCCACCAGTTGCCTGACCTGACACGTTTGTCGACCGATTGCCTGTTGAGCCCTTGAGCGCTCAGCTTCAGGGGGAGGGAGAATGAGCGAAATTTCCTATAAACAGCTCCCGGACTACGCACCGGGAAATTTGTTGGGCAGTGGCGACGGGCGCGGATGGTCTGGCATCAATTACCGAAGCTACAGGCATCTTGGGATGGAAATCGAGCTGCCGCCAATGGAAGATTTTCTGGTGATTGCCTACGACAAAGGCCGCACACCTGTGCAGCGAAAAGTGGGCAACACTTGGAGCGACTACAGCCTTGGAGTGGGTGATCTTACACTTTTGAATAAGTCAGACAGATCGGAATGGGCGTGGTCCGAAACGGTTGAAGTATCTCATGTCTATCTTAGCGCGGAACTGGTCGAGAGCGTCGCCAACGAAGTCTACGAACAGGATGTGCGCGACATTCGCTTACGGGATACTTTGAAGGCACGCGACCCCGGTATTTCCAGATGCGTTTCGGTTATCAAAACCGAGGTCGGAGAAAACAGTGTTGGGGGCTCTTTGATCGTCGAAGCGGCTGCACGGGAGATGTCGGTCAGACTGCTGCGGAAATATGCTGACACCCGATTTGGATCTGCCGCACGTTTTGGCAAACTCTCGCGGGCTGAAACAAAACGCGTTGTCGCTTTTGTTCAGGACCAGTTGCGCGAGAAATTGTCTTACGAACAAGCTGCGGCCGAAATGGGTCTTGGGGACTGGAACTTCATGCGCAAGTTCAAATCGACCTTCGGGCATTCCTTTCACGATTATGTCCTGACGCAGCGGGTGGAACGTGCGGTTTCCCAATTACGCAACACGCGCAAACCCATAAAGAACATCGCTTTGGATTGCGGGTTTTATGACCAACCGCACATGAACCGTGTGTTCAAGAAAATAAAGGGCGTGACACCAGGATCTTTGCGCAGAACGTGAACCGTTTTTCCCGATCCACTCGCAGGGCAGGGATAACGCGAGCCTGTGCAAGATTGTGCAAGAAATTCACAGAATCCTCCAAGAGTTTATCGGGCCAGCTTGATTGACTTAGCGGAACTTGAGCCTTGACGTTTCGGGTGGTCCCACGTCAGCGGCAGTAAGGTGCGCTGCGCGCAAGCAGCGCCGCATGGACTTAACGGGAGGATACCTATGCGGATGAACTTCGGGATTTTCATGGCTCCGTTTCACGCGCCGGGGCATAACCCAACGATTTCACTGGAAGACGATCTTGAACTGCTCCAGCATCTGGACACGCTGGGCTATGATGAGGCGTGGATCGGGGAACATCATTCCGCTGGTAGCGAGATCATCGCATCCCCTGAGATTTTCATCATGGCCGCCGCCGAGCGCACCCAGCGCATCAAACTGGGGACAGGCGTCGTGTCGATGCCCTATCACAACCCACTGTGGACAGTAGAACGCATGGTTCTGCTGGATCATCTCACGCGTGGGCGCGTGATGTTCGGCATGGGGCCAGGTGCCTTGCCTACGGATGCATCCATGCTTGGCCTCGAACCTCAGCAGATGCGCCCGATCTTTGAGGAATACATTGATATTGCCTATAAGCTGCTGACGACGGACGAGCCGGTCAACTACCAGTCTGACCGACTGACGTTGAAAGATGCGCGGCTGCATCTGCGTCCGTATTCCGATCCGTTGTTCGATCTGGCTGTAGCTGCCGTGGCCTCGCCTTCCGGAGCAAAACTGGCCGGGCGCTACGGGGCTGGGCTGCTGTCATTGGGCGCAACCGTTGCCGTGGGCATGGATGTTCTTGCACATCACTGGACCATTCAGGAACAGGCAGCGGCAGAATATGGTCAGGTCGCGGATCGTGCGAAATGGCGGTTGGTCGGGTTGATGCACCTTGCGGAAACCGAAGAACAGGCCCGTGAAGATGTGAAATACGGCATGACCCAATGGTTCAGGTATTTCCAGAACGTGGCAGCCTTCCCGCAGATGGCCGTCGAAGGTGGCAATCTTGATGAGATGATAGATTTCGTGAATGCCGGTCTCGGAGTGATCGGCACGCCGGAGATGATGGTCAAGCAGATCAACGAACTTGTCGAACAAAGCAATGGCGGGTTCGGTGCTTACCTGACGCTTGCGCATAACTGGGCGAACAAGGCTGCGACCTCAAAAAGCTTTGAGCTTTTTGCGCGCGAAGTCATGCCGCATTTCCAGTCTTCCGGTGGCGGTTTGCAGGCAGCCGCAGACCGCGCGCAAGCGCGCCGTGATGGGCTGGCAGAGAAGCAACTGAAGGCAGTTGCTGAAGCCACGGAACGGTATGAAAAAGAAACCGGCACTGCAGGTTAGGGTTCAGGTTTTCTTGTCTTTATTGCCAGGCAATCAAGGGTCACGCGCCACGCAATGTTGCGCGCGTGGCTCTGTCTCACGCAAGGTTGCACAGTTATGAGCACCCCAAAAATAACCGCTTCGGAACACGAATCCGTGGACGAAACGGCGTTCCGCCAAGCTTGCGGTCACTTTCCCACAGGTGTCGCGATTGTCACCGCTTTGGATATTGAGGGGCGGCCAATTGGGCTGACGTCAAACAGCTTTACGTCGGCTGCATTGTCGCCGCCTATGGTGCTTTGGACGATCGGCCCCAAATCGCGCAGCTTCGATAGCTTTGCGCGCGCACGGTTTTATGCGGTTCATATTCTGCGCGACGAACAAAAAGAGATTGCCGCGCATTTCGCTGGTCGCAGCGACGACAAGTTCAGGGATCTAGAATGGCAGGCTGGCACGCAAGGGCTTCCGATCCTGCCGGATTTCTCGGTGTGCATGGAATGCGCTGTCGAAGATGTGCACCCCTGTGGCAATCAAAGGCTCATGATTGGACGCGTGGTGAATATCCGGCAAAACGAGAGTACCGGTTCACTGTTTTATTTCCATAGCACCTTCGGCGCGCTTGATCGTCCGGTGACCGATCAGTGAAGAGGACCAAAGGCGTTGGTCTTTGGCATGTCCGTTCCTTTCCCTGGCCGCTTGAGCAACTTGGTCTGTGCCTGACTGGACAGCACAATTGAATCGCTTTAGTGATGTAATGTTATTACAAAACAGAGCTTGCGATGTTTACGACCCATGCCTCCCAATCTCAGCCAGAGCAAACTGATGACCTACGCGTTCCCGTGACGTTGCTGACTGGTTTTCTTGGCGCCGGGAAAACAACGTTGCTGAACCAGGTGCTTTCGGATTCATCTTCGGGACGTATTGCGGTCATTGTGAATGAGTTTGGTGAAGCAGGGCTGGACCATGACCTGATCGAAACGGTGGACGGCGATGTCATGCTGATGTCGTCGGGTTGTTTGTGTTGTTCCATCCGTGGTGATCTGTCGGACAGTTTTGTCAAACTGCTCGCGCAGCGGGATGAAGGTATGCTCAGCTTTGACAGGGTGGTGATTGAAACCACAGGCCTGGCAGATCCGGGACCGATCCTTCAGACGCTGCTGGTGGATTCATTTCTTGCGCGCAATACGCGCATGGATGGTGTCGTTACGGTGGTGGATGCGGTGAACGGACCCGCGACACTGGATGCCCAATTCGAGGCCGTATCGCAGGTCGCGATGGCCGATCTGATCGTGCTGAGCAAAACAGACCTTGTTTCCAAAGCTTCAGCGAAAGCCGTGACTGACAGACTGCGCGATCTGAATCCGACGGCCGACATTCTTCGCCGGTTAGATCATGAATTCGCATTGAAAAAGCTTTGGAACCTGACGAGCATGCGCGAGGACGCGCATCAACACGAGGCTATTTCCTGGACGACACCCAAGGTTGCCAACGATCCACTGGGCAACCTTTCAGGTTTGATGGCAACGTCCGTTTCAAAACCTGTGACGACATCCGAGTTTAGTCGCCATGACACTGATATCTCATCCGTTTCGATTGTGCTGGATGAGGCGTTGGATGACGCAGTTTTTGACAAGTGGTTTGACACTTTGATCGCTTACAAGGGTTACGACATCCTGCGCGTGAAAGGCATCTTGTTTCTCGAAGGGATCGAGACACCGTTTGCGTTTCACGGTGTCCAGCACATCTTTGATCCGCCAGTTCCGTTGAAGAACTGGACCGGCAATGACCGGCGGACCCGTATCGTGTTGATTGGCCGCAACCTGAGCCAACCCGAGATACAGCGAAGCCTTGATTTGCTTCGCAAACCTGAGCACGCTGACGCGATGTCTGTTCAAGCCGCGCGGGGCAGTGATTGAAACGCTGACCTGTGCGGACTGGCACGGTCAATAGAACGACATGCTGATTTCGCCTAGGTTTCTAGGTCAAAGTCGACACAGCGAAATCAAAATCTTCGTTGTATTGCGCACTTAGGAAGTCAACGAACCGTTTGTGAAATTGTCGCGTATGTTCATGGGCCAAATGGTCCGCGCGCGCGATGTCACGGTCCCGGATCGCTGTGATCATGTCCTCGTGTTCTGACCCCAATAGGGTGTCGGTGGCTGAAGACTGAATATAGTCGAAGTGCATATGAAGGATACGGCGGCCTTCGTCCAAAAGCTGGCCATAGGCGCGCGCCAAATACGGGTTTTTGCCTGCCTGGGCGATGGTCATGTGAAAGTCGCGATTGCTGGCGGACATTGCGAGATAGTCGTTTGCAATACAGGCTTGGTCAAACGCCTCTGCTTCCTTCTGCATCAGTTCTATCTCGCTGTCGGATCTGTTTTGCGCGGCTAGCCTTGTGTTGATCCGCTGCAGGAAATCCAAAGCTTCGACATAACGGGGAAACTCGGTCAAGTTGATCGGCGCGACAAGGGACGAGCGGTTCGAAAGCATGACCACCAGCCCTTCGGCGGATAACCGGACAAGCGCTTCGCGTACGGGTGAGCGCGACATGGAAAACCGTTCCGACAGGCCGGTTTCATCGAGTGGCGTTCCCGGTTTCAACGCCAGGGACAGGATCTCGTGTTTGAGGGTCTCGTAGACGTATTTTGACCCTCCGCCCTTGGCGCGTTTCTTCGTTTCCATCTGTTTTCTGCTCATTTCCATTTTCCCACAGTGGAGCAAAGACCCGAGAAGAGGTTTGTATCAACAACAAGCATTTAGGCAGGATGTTGACAAGGCATCGGCTGACAAACGGTAGCTTGCTGTCTGAGGCACCGTATCGTGGCGCGGTTTTGTGAAGGAGGCCAGCAACCCAAACACCAAGTTGTACCTGTGCCGTTCCGTAGCTCCATTTGGTTGGTTTCGCGCGTTTGAATCTTGTCGACATATAATCGACAATATGCGAAATCACGGAAAGGAACCACAAAGGAATCAAGTCCCCGGTCGACTGCTGTTGCCGTGTTCCCGCTCTGAAAAGAGCGCCAGTATCGGTTGCGCGTTTTGACGGTGGTTCTTCCCCACTGTTGGGCGGCAGGGGGATTTGCGATGCGAGGAAAAGAGGACCGCAAATGAGCTTTAACGTCAAACTTTCGGGCGTCATGCCTGCATTGGTCACTCCTTTCGGTGCGGATGACCAAATCAATTTCACTGCTTTTGAAAACCTGCTGACTCATTTTCGCGACGCGGGCGTGACCGGATGGGTCCCGAACGGTTCGACCGGGGAATATTTCAGCCAGTCCACCGATGAGCGCCGTCAGGTGCTGAAATTCGTCAAGGATTTCGCCAAGGACGATGAGATCCTGATCGCAGGCACCAATGCCCCGGCTACCCGCGAAGTGATCGAACAGACAGCAATGGCGAAAGAGATCGGGTATGACAACGTTCTGCTCGCGCCTCCGTTTTATACGCGCCCCACGCAGGACGAATTGATCAAGCATTACGAAACGGTTCTGGCCGAGGTCGATGTGAACATCGTGCTCTATAGCTATCCGCTCAAGGATGGTGCCGACATCTCATTTGATCTGATGGACCATTTTGCCGACAATCCGCGCGTGATTGGCATCAAGGAAAGTTCGGGTGTTTTGCAGCGCGCGATCGACATCACATCGCGTTACGAAGGCAAGATCCAGTTGGTTTCGGGGTCTGACGACATCGCGTTGGATTTCATGTTCTGGGGGGCTGACAGCTGGATCTGCGGGCCGTCGAATTGCATGGCCAGAGCCTGCTGCGAGCTGGACCGGCTTTACAAGGCGGGGGAGTTGGTGGCTGCCAAAGACCTCATGAAAAAGCTGTATCGGGCCATGAACATTCTTGAGAGCGGAAAGTTCGTGCAGAAGATCAAATTTGGGGCTGAATTGCAGGGACTGGACGTGGGTGAATGCCGCGCGCCGCTGGGCCCATTGACCGAGGCGGAAAAAGCCGAGTTTTCTGAGGCCATGCAACCCATTCTGGCCATGTAACCGCATCTCTGAGTGATGGCACTGACAGGTCATCATTCAGTCTACGAAGGGTGGCGCCAGATGCAATCGGATCAGCCCAAACACAGCGTTGTTGTCGGAGCAGGTATCATAGGCTCTGCCATATCGTATGAGCTGCAAAAACGCGGTGGTCAGGTGACGCTGGTCGACGCCGATACGCCGGGTCGCGGGGCGTCTTACGGCAACATGGCTTCGATTGCAGTGACGGAGTTTATGCCAGTCTCGCGCCCGTCGGTCTGGCGGCAAACGCCCGGCTGGCTTCTGCATCCCGAAGGTCCGATACGTGTTTCTCCGAGATACGCACCGCATTTGATTCCCTGGTTTGCCCGGTTTTTCTGGGCCGGGCGGCCATCGAAACTGCGCCAACTGGAAGCACAAGGCGCGGCCCTGTGCCAGCGTTCCTTGGCCGATACCGAGAACCTGATGGCCGAGCTGGGCTTGGCCGGTGATCTGAGCACAACAGGCTGCCTGTCGCTTTATGCAAGTGAGGCCGAGTTCATTGCAGATCAGGAGCGGCTGGAGATGCTGGACCGCCATGAATTTGGCTATGAGATGCTGAACCGGGATGCTCTGCACGATCTGGAACCCGAAATCTCTCCGGTCATTCAAAAGGCGGTACTGTTGCCCGATAACCGAACGGTGCGCGATCCTTATGCCTTTGTAACCCGTCTGGTTGAGGCGTTTGTGAGCCTGGGGGGTCAGGTTCAACGCGGTAAGGTGACTGGTTTTGAGCGAGCCGAGCGGGTCACCAGCGTGCGGCTGGAAGATGGGCGCCAGATAAAAGCGGATCAGGTCGTTCTTGCCGCCGGGGCGTTTACGGCTCGGTTGTCAAAGAAGCTGGATGAGCCCATCCCGCTGGAGACTGAGCGCGGTTATCACACCCAGATCAACGCGCCGGGCATCCGTTTGGATCATTCGATCATCTGGCCTGCCATGGCATTCATGGTGTCACCCACTGCTGGCGGTATCCGGGTGGGCGGCACGGTTGAAATGGCCGGTCTGGACGCGGCCCCGGATTGGCGGCGTTCAAAGATCACGGTCAGACGTGCCCGCAAGGCTCTGCCGAACCTCAGGATCGACAATTCCAGCGAATGGATGGGCCATCGCCCTGCCTTCCCGGACACGGTGCCGGTGATGTCTGCGTCGGCCAAGGTTTCCGGGGTTTATTATGCCACAGGTCATGGCCATCTGGGCCTGACCTATGCGGCGACAACCGCTAAGCTGATGGGACAACTTATTTCGGGTGAATTGCCCGATATCGATCTGAACCCCTATCGGATAGATCGATTTTGACACTGAAACAGGAGCGGATCATGGCCGAGAATACATGTTTAGTTATTGGTGGTGGACGCGGGATGGGTGCCGCCACGGCACGCGAGATGCACGCGCGGGGGTACCAATTGGCGCTGATGTCGCCTTCGGATTCCTGCGAATTACTGGCGCAGGAACTGGGCGGCGTCGCGCATCGCGGCAAGGCAGAGAATGCCGCCGATACACAGGCCGCCTTTGATCTGGCCATGGCCACTTACGATCGTATTGATGCCTGCCTGATCCATGTGGGGGGGCCGCCAAAGGGTGATTTGCTGGATATTCCCGAAGAAGACTGGGACCGCGCGCATGAGATGGTTCTGAAACCCGTTATACGGATGGCCAAGCTTCTGGCCCCGGTGATGGAGGCGCAGGGTGGTGGCTCAATCGTCAATATCACCACATTTTCAGCCTTCGAACCGTCGCTGACCTTTCCGACCTCAAGTGTTTATCGCGTGGGTGTATCCAGTTTTACCAAACAGTTTTCAGATCGCTATGGCCCGGCGAATATTCGCATGAACTGTTTGTTGCCGGGATTCACCGACAGTCTGGATCTGCCGCATAAATTTGCGGAAATGTCCGCGCTGGGCCGGTTGGCAAGGGCCGAAGAACAAGCGAAGGCGGCTGCCTTCCTGCTGAGCGACGACAGCAGCTATATCACCGGCCAATCCTTGCGCGTCGATGGCGGCGTCACCCGGCATATGTGAGCGGATCATGCAGGTCGAAAAGTCAGCCCGACAGTTGCGTTTGGGATTTGTCGGAACCGGAGTGATCACCGAGGCGGTTGTGACCGGCCTTTTGGCGACCGATCTGGAAATAGCAGAGGTTCACGTAACCAAACGCAACCAAGAAGTGTCCGCGCGTCTGGCCGCCAGCAGCGCGCGGGTGCAGGTTCACGCGTCCGCTCAGGCGGTTGTTGATTGCTCTGATCTGGTGTTTCTGGCTGTCCGTCCGCAAGATGCCCGGTCAGTGCTGTCTCCGCTGACGTTTTCCGAAGGACAACATGTGTGCAGCCTGATCGCCACGCTGACCCATGAAGTTTTGCAAGGCTGGATTGGCACACACGTGCGCCTGTTTCGATCAATCCCTCTGCCATCGGTCGCCCACCATCGCGGTGTCACAGTCCTGTTTCCGCATGACCCGTTGGGTGAGGATCTGTTTGGTGCGTTGGGCACGGTGGTCAGTGCCAAAACGGTAGAGGAGTTCGATGCGTTTGCTGCAGCCAGCGCGCTGATGGGCACGTATTTCGGCATTCTGGGTACAGCCGCGGACTGGATGCAGTCCAATGGGATCGGGCGGGTGGACGCGCAGCGCTATCTGAGCGGCGTTTTTTCCGGGCTCGCGCACACGATGATGGAGGATCGTGACAAGCCTTATGAAACGCTGCGGGTTGAACACTCCACTCCGGACGGGCTGAACGCGCAATTGTTCGAAGTCTTTGCAGATGCCCGTGGTCCCGACGCATTAAAGGCGGGGCTCGACAGTGTTTTGCAGCGGTTGTCTGATGCCCGCAAAACATTTGGTGGAGGCGTCAAATGACGCGTCATCTGCACGGAAAAACCGTTCTGCTGACGGGGGCTACCGGGTCGATTGGCCAGGCCATCGCACGCGAATTGGCGGCTGAAGGCGCGCGTGTTCTGCTGCACTATAACAGCAATGCAGCCCGTGCTGACGCTCTGGCGACGGATCTCGGGCTGGGGGCAATTGCGCTTGCGGCCAACCTGTCTGACCCAATGGGGCCAAACGCGCTTTGGGACGCTGCCTTGGCCCAGGCTGGGCACATAGATGCGCTGATCAACAATGCCGGGGTTCTGACCGTTTCGTCCGTGGACGATCCTTTGGAGGCTTGGCACAGGGCCTGGCAGGGTGATCTTCAGCTTAACCTGATGGCAGCCGCCGACCTGAGCCGTGCAGCGATCCGGCATTTTCGAGCGCGTGGCGGCGGCAGGATCATCAATATGGCTTCACGCGCTGGGCAAGGCGGCTATCGGGCCGAGGCAATGTCATACGGTGCAACCAAGGCGGCCTTGATCAACCTGACCCAAAGCATCGCGTGCGGCTTTGCGGCTGACGGGATTACCGCAGTGGCTATTGCGCCGGGCTGGGTCCGGACCGAAATGTCCGAAAGCTACGTCCATACTCATGGAGAAGATGCCGCCCTTTCGGGTGTTCCGCTGGGCCAGATGGCCGAGCCGACGGAACTCGCCGAGCTTGTCGCTTTTGTTCTGCGGCCGTCACAGGCGTCGCTTACCGGGGCGGTTCTGGATGTGAATGGTGCAAGTCAAATGAGGTCCTGATGGTGCGATTTGAGGGAAAATCAGTTGTCGTGACCGGCGGGGCAGGGGGTATCGGTGCTGCGATCTGTCAGCGCCTTGCTGATGAAGGTGCTTTGGTTTGTGTTGCCGACGCAGATCTCGCCGGGGCGGAATCCGTCGCACAGCACATCCGAAAGAATGGTGGCACAGCTGAAGCCTTTGGTTTTGATCTGACGGACCCCGCGGATATTCGTGGATTTATACAGCGCTGGACCGAAGCCGGGCGCAGAATCGACGTGCTTTGCAACAATGCCGGGTTGATGCGCCGGGGCGCGTTGATGGAGTTGTCGGCTGAAGACTGGCGTCATTCTTTTGCGGTCAATGTCGATGCATTGTTCCATATGTGTCAGGCGGTGATACCGGTGATGCAGATTCAAGGCGGTGGGGCGATCGTCAATACCGCATCGCAATGGGGCTTGCATCCGGCGCCGGGCCATATTGCCTATAACACCACCAAAGCTGCGGTTGTGGCCTTTACCCAAAACCTGGCCCGCGACTATGCGCCTGACAACATTCGGGTGAATGGTGTGGCCCCGGGCGAGGTTCGGACACCGATGTTGGAAAGCAATCTGGCGCGTTCGGGCCGAAGTCTTGATGACCTGAATGCGCTGGTGCCGTTTGGTCGGATTGGCGAGCCCGATGAGATCGCCGCGCTTGTTGCCTTCCTGGCATCGGACGAGGCGCAATATCTGTGTGGGTCGGTGGTGGAAATCACGGGTGCTCAGGCGGTGGCCTGAAGTAACGAGAAGGGAGAAACCATGCGCTGGTCCAGAACGCTGCAAACAGTCGATGTGCATTGTGCCGGTGAAATTGGCCGGGTGGTTACAGGAGGAGTGCTGGACATCCCCGGCGCAACAATGGCTGACAAGCTGGACCATCTGAACAAGGTCGATGACAGCTTGCGCCAGCTGCTTTGTTCGGAACCTCGTTCTGCCCCGGCAGGATCTTTTTGCCTGTTGGTTCCAGCTTGCGATCCGCAGGCAGATATTGGGTTCATTGTGCTGCAGCCGGATCAGGCGCACGCGATGTCAGGTTCGAACGCCATGTGCGCTGTGACGGCTCTGTTGGAAACTGGGATGATCCCGATAACCGGCCCCGAAACCGTTATCACGCTGGACACAGCGGCGGGCCTTGTACGGGCACGGGCCACATGTGAAGACGGGAAGGTAACGCGGGTTTCGCTGGATATGCCGCCCGCTTTTGTGGCCAAGAAGGACGTTGAAATTCAAACGCCCGATTGGGGAACAATCCGCTATGATCTGTGTTTCGGCGGTGTCTTCTATGCACTGGTCGATGTGGATCAGGTCGGGTTGTCGATTACGCCGGACAACGCCCGCGCGCTTGCAACGCAGGGCGTTGCCCTGCGCAATCTGATTGCCGAAATCGAGGACGCTCCGCACCCGACCACGTCGGCCCTGAACGGTTTGGCCTATGTCATGTTCCGGTCGACAGATCCTGATGGCGCTGTGCGAACCTGCACAACACTGCGTCCGGGCCGCGCGGACAGATCGCCTTGTGGCACCGGATCGAATGCCAACATGGCAGTGCGCCACGCAACGGGGTTGGCCTTGCCCGGCGACAGGGTCGTGTCACGTTCGATTATCGGCGGAGAGTTCACAACCGAGCTGTTGAGCCTCACCAAAGTGGGGCCCTATCAAGCCACCCAAAACCGTGTTTCCGGGCAATGTTGGATCTATGGGATCAGCCAGATCGGATTGGATCCAAGCGATCCGTTTCCAAATGGTTTCAGACTGTCAGATACCTGGGGTGGTTAGCGATTGAGGCCACTTAAACAGCGCGTCCAGATTTCAGCCCTGCACGATCAAGACCGCGCATTTTGCATGGCGTACAACCTTGGCAGCGTTTGGACCCAGCGGATAGTCGCGACATTAGTGGCAATTGGCTTGCGGGTGAAACCAAGTGTGACGATTCAAAAGACAATCAAGAGCACTATCGTTGCCAGACCCCATAGCGTCATCTGGTAGTGCGTATTCTGCGCGCCTTCGTGGCAAAACCAATAACAGAACCAGTTTCCTACGATCAAAAAGCCAGCCCAGGTGGCGGTGAACAACAAAACCCCCAGCACCCCGATTGCTCTGGCGTTGGCTGGCTCAATCACACCTATGGTGGCGAGGATCAGCGAAGCGACTCCGATCCAAAGCGTAAGCGTCGCGAGGCCCTCCCAGCAAACAATCAGTTTGAACAGAATCTTTTGAATCGCGGGGTTTTCGATGCTGCGATGGGCGACGACCTCATACGCCTCGGGGTACTCTTCTTGCATCCGCTCCATGCTGAGCACTTGCGCGGTGAACGTTTCGTTGAGGTCCGGATGCAAGACGTTCTCGACGAACCCAGTGCTCAACCAAGCCGCAAGGAAAAAGACAGCCGCGGATTGCGCAACAAGGACCATTGTTTCTAACAAAGTAACCTACTCCGCCAATGTGACGGGGTGGTCTGTGCCACCCCGTCGCGTTTTAGCTCCAGTACATTTGGGCCGGGCGTATTTCCAAGGAAATATGTTGCGCTGCCCCGCCAAGCCCTTCGCGCGTGTGGTTATAAAGCGACCGCCAATACGGTTGGATCGTGACACCGTCTTCGCGGACAATCTGTTCGCCCTGCGCCATCAGTTCGCGACGTTTCTCAACGTCTGGCGTCGCAAGCGCTTGTTCGAGGATTGCGTCGAAGTCCGGATTGGACCAGCCGAACTCGTTCCATGGCTCACCTGACCGATAGGCCAGCGCCCAGATTTGGACGCCCAGCGGACGGTGGTTCCAGTTGGTTGAGCTGAACGGGTACTTTGCCCAGTCATTCCAGAACGTCGATCCCGGCAGAACCGTGCGCTTGACCTTGATACCGGCGTCTCTGAGTTGAGCAGCAACGGCGTCCGTGGTGTCTTTGCGCCACGCATCGTCGATTGACAGCAGCTCGTGCTCATAGTCTTCCATCCCGGCTTCTTTGATCAATTCCAGTGCTTGGGCAGGATCATAGGTTGGCATACCGATATCGGCATATTCCGGATGCGCAGGACCGACATGGTGGTTGGCGGCAACAGCTCCTCGTCCACCGTACCCAAGTTCAAGCAGAACGGCGTTATCCACCGCCATTGAAAGGGCCTGACGGACACGTTTGTCGGCATAAGGCTGCACGCCGTCAACTTCGGCCTGTTGGTTTGGGCGGATGACGATGGTCGCCATGGTCACAACCTCGTTTTCAACCCAGCCGTCCAGCCCGGTCAGGATGTCAATGAACTCGCCTTCCGAGATATAGACCATGTCGATCTCTCCGGCATCCGCCGCCGCAAGGTGGGCCGATGGGTCGGTTCCGAAGTCGATGAACTCGACGCGGTCGAGCCAGGCGCCGTTGCCGGCATTCCACCAGGTGTGGTCGTCATTGCGGACCAGAACGCCTTTTACGCCAACCTCAAGGCTTTCCGGCAAGTAGGCACCGGTCCCAATCGGGTTACCCAGCATATTTTCCGCGTCATGGGACGAATGCACGATGGCCGCTGGATAATCTGCCATGCCCGCGATCAGCGAAATGTCCGGGCGCGGCAGGGTCAGCTGAACCGTGTGAGTGTCGACAACTTCGATAGCACCTTCCAGCGCGCGCTCTGTTTCCGGATCGACCAGAACCGAGAAACGCCCGGCCATGGAGTTACCTTCCACCGACTTGTCGCACCAACCGGTGATGTTGCGCGCCACATCGTCGGCGGTAAATTCGTCGCCATTATTCCAGGTCACACCTTTTCGAACGTTCAGAGTATAGGTTTGCGCATCATCCGAAATCTCCCAACTCTCCAGCAGCGCGGGCGAAAAGGTTCCATCGTTTTCGTATGCGACAAGGTTTTCCAGCCAGCCTTTGGCAAAATTCGCGATTTCGTTCCAGTCAAATGTACGCGGGTCCTTCAGGCCGCGTACATCCATCTGAATACGCACCGTACCGCCTTGTTTTGGTTCAGTGGCAGCCTGGGCGGGCGCGGGCAGACCCAGCATCGCATAAGCTGTTGCTGCTGTTGCACCGAATGAACTGGCGATGGCCAAAAATTCACGGCGGTTCACCGCATCGTTGCCGACCTTCCGGGCCTGATCGGTGATCACTTGCGGCAGTGGTTTCCCTGTACGGGTTCTGAAAGTCATGTGTTTTCCTCTCTGTTGGTCGTGAGGTGGACCCCTCGGTGTGTGCGGCGTGGTTTCGCCATGTGGTGCCCGGCCGGGTTGCCGGGTTCTAATGTGATCTGCGCATGGTTTCGATTGCGTCGGCTTCCGTGACGGTCGAGCAGATACTCGACAGAACGCGCGGCTGTTCGTAGGGCCAGGGCGTGCCGCGATGGAGCACCGCACGCTGATCCCAGATCAGTACGTCGCCAACCTGCCAGTTGTGGGAATAGACAAACTGCGGTTGCGTGCAGAAGTCGATGAGTTCCTCGATGATCGACTGGCCTTCGGCTTCGTCGTAGCCATCCAGTTTGAAGGCGTGTGACGCGATATAAAGCGCCTCGCGCCCGTTGACCGGATTGCGCCACAACGCATTCCAATGCTGGTCCGGCCATTTGTTGAACATCGGCAATTCAGCCAGTTCGGGCGAGATTTTGCTGCGCGAATGGCTATAGCGATGCCAGATGCCGCGTCCGCGCACCTTTGCCTTCATGTCTTCGGGCATGTTCGCCCAGGCTGCGCGGGTGCTGGCCAGTTCCGTGGCACCGCCCTCGGTCGTGGCGACACGGCTGATCAGGATGTTCGTCAGCGCCGGTGTGGGGAGAAATGTGCTGTCGGAATGCCAAAGAAAATTCGATTTCAGGTTCAGCGTGTGCAGGTCCATTTCTTCGGTGATCGAACCGTCGTCCCGCACGTTGGAAACGGTTGGAACCTCGAACTTTTCGCCCTTTTTGCGCTCGTCAGCTTTGCGATCCTCGATGGGACCGAAGAGTTCGGCCAGTTGCTTGTGCTGGGCGTCCGAGATGTCCTGACCGCGGAACAAAAGGGCTGAATGTTCTTCGAATAGCGCGCGTATTTGCCCGAACAACCGGCTGTCGGTTGCGTCAGTCAGATTGATCCCGGTCACTTCAACTCCAAAATGCGGGTTCAGGGGGCGTGTTTCAAATGCGGACATGGCGACCTCTTACACGGTTGCTTTGGCTTCGATTTCTTCGGGTGGCAGATCCTTGACCAGATCCCAGGCGCGGGATTTGCCGGGGTTCAGCAAACCTTTTGGGTCCAGTCGTTTTTTCCAGGCGAGGTGCAGATAGTCAGCGGTTTTCAAACCACCGCTTTCCACATGGAAACTATGGGCGTCAAACACGCCGTGCCCGTGTTCTTCGTAAATTCGACCGATCTCTCGCAGGCGATCTTCGGTGGAGTACCAGATGATTGGCAGATCAAAGGCGACGACCTCGCCGTTTAGCAACGAGAATTCGTGATGCTGCCAGACATCGTCACCCAAGGCTGCACCAACCTTTGCAACCGCGCCCGCGTCGGATGCATCCGGTACGCCGATTTGTTGGTAGGTCGCTGACCGGTCCGCTTTCAGAACCTGCAGAGTGGTGTGGTTATAGGCAAATTCGAACACATGGGGCAGTGATGCTGCCTTCCGGTCATCTTCGGTCAATTCCAGATCAAGACTTCCGCCCAGATCCGCAATGAGGCCGCGAAACCGGGCCATATCGGTCGCGGGTACCAGCGAAACAAGAAGGTGCTTGTCGGGCCGGACATGGCCTTTCAGTCGGGGGAAATACTCCACGATCCGCGCGTCGACAGTGCTGGCCAGCTTACATCCGATCTGATCGTCGGTCGCAACCGCGTACCCGGCGGCGTAGCAGTCTTGGTAGCTGTCGAACGTCGCCATGCACCCGATCCAATCCGGGTGGGGAACCGTGCGCAGCGTCACTTCGGTAATGACCCCGTTCAAGCCCCAAGCATGATGTATTTGCAGAACGTCCTGACCTTCGAACACATATTCCTGGGGGTTTTCTTCGACGGACAGAGCCTTGAGCTGCAGGATGTTGCCGGGCTCTCTGAGAACACCGTTCGCAATCGAGCCAATGCCCGCAGAACCGCCCGCGACAAACCCGCCGATCGTTGCGATATCCTGCGTCGACGGGAACATGGCCATTTCCCACCCCTGCGCCATCAGCGCCGCGTTGACATCGGCCATCAGCGCGCCTGCTTCGGCGCGGACAAAGCCGTCTCCGATTTCCAATACGCGGTTCATCCGGGTGGTTTCGATGATCAGACCACCGTGCAACGGCACGGCCTGTCCGTAATTGCCCGTCCCGCCGCCACGCAGCACGACGGGGGCATCTGCGTCATACGCGGTCTTGAGGCAATGCGCCATCTCTTCAACGGTTTTCGGCAGGGCGACCAGATCGCCAAAACTGCGTTTGAGCTGTTGATTCAGAATAGGGCTGTACCAGAAGAAATCGCGCGACCGTTTCTTGACCAGAACGGGTTCGTCGATCACTTCGACCGGCGCGAGGCGTTCGGCAAACGCGGCCCAGTCCAGATCGCTTTTTCCTGAAATCGACGTCATGCAATCTCTCCTGTCAGAGCGTGCTTCAAGGGTTTGGGTGCGGATGTCCCGGTCAGCCAGTCCGAGGTTGATGCGGCATCAAAGATCAGCAGGTCTTCGACTGCGGCCCCATCCACGTTGGTTGGTGACAGACCCAGCGCTGTTTGCGCATTTGTGGTGATCATGGGCAGTAAATCACCAAATGGCGGGTCCAGATGGGCCGTAAGCGCTGCCAGTTCCAGACTTTTGCGTGGGTCATGGCGTCCAAGGGGGCAAAAAGCGTCGCGCACGTTGTCGGTGCCAACGACAACAGGCACACCAGCGGCGCGCAGTTCGCCGATCCGCGTGATCCCGCGCCGGTCTGGTGTGCCTGCGCTGCGCCCCTGCAGATACAGGTTGGACGTTGGCAGGCTGGCTATGGTCAGCCCCGCCCGTGCGATCTTGTCCAAAAGCGCTTGCAAAGGCTCGCCCGCCACGTTGATCAGGCTGCAGGCGTGACCGCATAGCACGGGGCCCTGAAACCCGGTCTCGATGAGGGTGTCTGCAATGATCTCCAGCCCGTCCAGCCCTTGGTGCAACCCTTCATCAACGTGAAAATCCAATGCGAGGCCATGCTTTTCAGCCAGCTGAACCGCAACTTGTATCGCGGCGTGGCGATCCGGTTGGTTCAAAACGAACAGCCCGAGCACCCCATTGCCACGGGCGATCTCGCGACCTATCGCAGCTGCTTTGGCCGGGTCGGCCAAATCGGTTGTGTTCAACAGCGAAGCGACTTGTAGGTGGACCGTATCCTGATAGTCCACCACGAGCTCTTGTAGCACGGACCATGCCAAAGGCGGCGAGGTGCTTTCCGGATCAGCGGCCCAGTCGAAATGACTTCGAACGATGCCGCACCCCGAGGACATCAACTCTTGTAGTCCCCGTTCGGCCCGCTGGCGCAGGTCGTCTTCCGTCCAAAACATGCGGTCGCGGCGCTGGGCGTCCATGGCGGCATTAAGATCTCCGCCAATCCGGCCCATTCTTGAGATTGTGTGGCATTTATCCAAATGCACATGGCATTCGGTCAGGCGCGGGGTGATCAAACCTGATGGATTACAAGGCGCGGTGCTAGGGCGTAAGCAAACTGCCTGTCCGCCCCGGATAATCAGATCGCCCGCCAAACAATCCGAAATCTGCGTGCCCCCAAAACCATGCGGGTCCAAGAGGAGCGAGACAGGGACAAGCACGTTCTCGACAACATACGAATCTGTTGCATTCAGCATGTTCATGTCGCGCCACTCCGGTGATCGAACCGGGCGAACTCGGCCAGAAATTGGGCGAAATTGTCGGCGGCTGTATCCAAGAGGCGTTCCCCCTTTTCCAGAGTCGCGGCAGAGGCATCCCCGCAAGCCCCATCCGGATGCAGGTCATCAATGATCCAGCCCGGCCGCGCGGCTTGCCCCGTCAGACCAATATGGTTGAATTGCTTTTCCCATGTGCGGATGGCGGGAACAAAGTTCTGCGCCCGGCTCATATCCACCAGATGCGGTTTAGCTGCCAACATGGAGGAGGTCTCGGACTCTCCGGCATGCAAGTCTACCGAGGCAGTATCGGGGTCTAGGATGTTTTCCCAATCGGAAAAACCGAACCACGAGCATGTAACAACGATCATCTCATGCGCGATCCGTAAATCACGCGCGGCGGTTTCCAACACTGCTGTGTTTCCCCCATGGCCGTTGAACAGAACAAGCCGCTGTACACCTGCTCGCGCGATCGAGGCCCCGATGTCGCGCAACACCGCCAGCAAAGTATCCGCAGACAGGCTGAGGGTTCCGGGATGCCGATCATGTTCGCCGCTTTTGGTGACGGTCAAACCCGGCAGGATCAGCACGTTCTGCTCCGCATGCAGGCGAGGCAAAGTACGCTCGACCACAGCGGCCACCAAGTCACTGTCAACGGATACCGGCAGATGGGGACCGTGTTGTTCTGTGGCTCCGATTGGCAGAACGGCAACCAGATCATCTGGCAGATCGCGAAAATCCGGCGCTTTGTGATTGGCCCAATAGCCTTGAATGCTCATGCGAGCCTCCCAAACAGGCGGCTCGATGAACGGCAGAAACGACTGGATGGAGGTCGGTCGTGTTCGCTTATCAACCGGGTGACTTCGTTCGCCCGCCCTGATGTATGACAAGGCGGGTGGATCCCCGGTATTGGACCGAAATTGAAGTAGAGTGCGTACACGACACACAGCAAATGACCACGTTTGCCCATATCGCCCTCCTTGACGAAACTGGAATACGTGGCCCTTGGATTATCCGTGCCAGAGAAGTGCGCTAAGACTTGCAAAGAAAGTTTGAACTCGCAAGAAAAATTCAAAATCAGAAAAGAGTACAGGAAAATGAAAGAGTTAAACCCATCCGATATGTCACCTCCGTTCGCGCGCTATGCGCATGGGGTCGAAATTCCCCGCGATTGGAGGCTTGTTCAAACCTCAGGGCAATTGGGGATTCGCGCCGATGAAAGCGTCCCGGAAGGCGCATATGATCAAGCGATTGTCTGTTTTCAAAACATCGAAAAAATTCTGCGGTCAGCGGGTATGGGTGCAGGGGATGTAGCGCATATCAAAGCTTTTGTAACCGACCGATCGCACATGGCAGGCTACATGCGCGCCCGGGATGAATTTATTGCTTCGACCAGCCGCTTACCAAGCTCGACGCTGTTGATCGTCAGCGGTTTTACGAGGCCGGAGTTCAAGGTCGAAGTCGAGGTGCTTGCCGCCGCTCCGTAGGGAAGCTGTTAAATTCAGTGGTATCGTTCACCCTGCCGACAAACGGGCCAGTGGTGATCTGCGCTTTCTGTTTCAAATGTCTTTTTTGGGCTTCGGTGTCGCTGGTGTTGTTAAGTGCGGCAGCCAAAAGGGGTTAGGGTGCCAGAGAATCGCTAGGGGAATACTTCGTGACAAATGATCATAGCGTAATTGAAAATGTCTTCATCCCAATGGCGGATGGTCGCAACCTGGCCGCTCGGATCTGGTTGCCGGTCACTGGGCCAAGCCCGGCCATTCTGGAATACCTGCCTTATCGCAAACGCGATGGCACGGCACCTCGGGATGAATCTACTCACCCCGTGTTTGCCCGCGCGGGCTATGCATGTGTCCGGGTGGATATCACGGGAACCGGTGACAGCGACGGGCAGTTCGATGACGAGTATTCCGAACAGGAACTGAGCGATGGCGAGGCGGTCTTGGCGTGGATTGCCGCGCAGGATTGGTGTGACGGCAATATTGGTATGATCGGGATCTCCTGGGGTGGCTTCAATGGGCTGCAACTGGCGTACCGTCAGCCTGAGGCGCTCAAGGCCGTAGTTTCCGTTGCTTCGACCGTGGATCGTTATGCTGATGACATCCATTTTATGGGCGGCTGTCTGCTGAGCGATAATGCAAACTGGGCCAGTCAGATGTTTGCCTATCTGTCGCGACCGGCGGATCCGGACTTGCGTGAGGATTGGCGTGAGGATTGGCTGAACCGGATGGAAACGCTGCCCTTTTCCGCAGTGGATTGGTTGCGGCATCCCACGCGTGATGCGTTTTGGAAACACGGATCCGTGTGTGAGGACTGGGATGCAATCAAAGTTCCGGTGCTGGCCATGACAGGCTGGGCTGATGCCTATGTCAACGCGCCCTCCGCGATTGCGACCCATTTGAAAGTCCCGGCCAAAGCAATGGTTGGCCCTTGGGAGCATCGTTATCCACACATCTCAAAACTTGCACCATCCGATTTCCACTCGGAAGTGATTACGTGGTTTGATCGCTGGCTCAAAGGGCGGCAGAACGGGGCCGAGGACCTGCCAGATTATCGTACTTTCATGCAGGAACACTTCCAACCGACCAAACAGAATGGCCCACGCAAAGGGCGCTGGATTGCCGAACAGAACTGGCCGTCGGACAATGTGAAGGATCGCTTTCTGTACCTGACGCAGGACGGGTTTGGTGCCGGACCTACAAACGGTACAGTCACCGTAAGCAGCCCGGCCAGTGTTGGAGCGACCAGCGGATATTTCTGTCCGGGAATGCGCTTTGACAATGAACTGTGCGGGGATCAGGCCCCCGATGATGTGCTGTCGCAATGCTTTGACACTGCCGTGCTGGATGAACCGCTAGAGATTTTGGGACGGGCGCGGCTGCGCATTGCATTCAGCGTCGATAAACCGGTTGCGCAACTGATGGCGCGGCTGTGTGATGTTTCTCCCCAAGGGGTGTCCCAGCGCATCAGCTACAGGCCGCTCAATCTTTGCCATTATGCCAGTCATGAAACGCCCGAAACCCTTGTGCCGGGACAGGTTTATGAGGCGGAAATCCTGCTGAACGAATGCGCCCATCACCTGCGCGCAGGCCACCGGCTGCGGCTGGCGCTGTCGACCAGCTATTGGCCCGTTGTTTGGCCCGCACCGGAACAGGCCAAGGTCACGCTTCATCTGGACCGCAGCGTTCTGCAACTGCCCGTGCGCGAGGTTGAGGCGGAAATCGAACCGCAGAAC
Source organism: Ruegeria sp. HKCCD4884 (assembly GCF_013110855.1). NCBI lineage: Bacteria > Pseudomonadati > Pseudomonadota > Alphaproteobacteria > Rhodobacterales > Roseobacteraceae > Ruegeria > Ruegeria sp. HKCCD4884. The sequence continues at coordinate 19,026 of NZ_WVRJ01000012.1, read as the reverse complement.
CCGGGTCCGGCACGGGATTTTCCTGTACTGGAAACAGAAGTACTGCGCGCGCCGTCCGGTCGATCCGATCAGCATGTGCTTGACGATGGGACCCTCGTTCTGGACACGTTCGACGACTATGGTAAAGCGCGCGATCCCTATCACGGACTGGTCGTTGGCAGCCATGTCGCCATGCATTACAGCATCCACCCCGACGACCCGGCGTCCGCCAGTTTCAACAGCCAATGGCGTTTCACCTTCGAGAGGGGGGACTGGAACGTGGAGATTGAGACCGAGAGTTCGATACATTGTGATGCGCAGAATTTCTACCTGACACGAAAACTGCGGGCTATCGAAGGCGCCGAGGGTGCCGAAGTCTTGGTCAAAGAGTGGACGGAAAGCGTCCCGCGCGGATTTCACTGACGGCTTCAAGACTGCGAGCATCAACAGTTCAAAAAAGTCAAATCCTGCTGGTTCCGGTTTGTTTCATTGCTGATCGAACCTGCAGGCCCAAACGAGGCTGTACAAACTCTGCCATCGTCGTTAAGGGCGTGATCTTTCTTCTGCAAGGTGATGTATGCCCAACCCCTTCGACCTGCCAACGACGCTCTCGCAGGCGTTGACCAACAAAGGTTACAGCGAACTTACGCCCGTTCAGGTGGCGGTGACGCAGCCTGAGCTGGCCCAGCTTGACCTTTTGGTGTCAGCGCAAACCGGATCAGGAAAGACGGTTGGCTTTGGGTTGGCAATTGCACCGGACCTGCTGGACAAAGACGGCCGGTTTGATCGACCGGCAGCCCCTTTGGCCTTGGTCATCGCGCCCACACGTGAACTGGCCATGCAGGTTCAGCGAGAGTTTGACTGGCTTTTCTCTGAAGCCGGGATCGTTACCGCATCTGCCGTGGGTGGTATGGATGCGCGCACGGAACGCAGAGCGATTGAGCGCGGCGCACACGTCATCGTCGCCACGCCCGGTCGTCTCAGAGACCACGTGTCGCGAGGCGTGATCGATCTGGGTGATCTCAAAGCGGTTGTCCTGGACGAAGCGGATGAGATGCTGGACATGGGGTTCTCCGAGGATCTCGAATTCATTCTGGATCACACTCCGGAAAACCGTCGGACTTTGCTGTTTTCCGCAACGGTACCGCGCGGTATCGCCAAGCTTGCGCAGACCTATCAGAAAGAAGACGCCCGTCGGATTGAGGTCGGCAACAAAGACGCCCAGCACGCTGACATTTCCTATCTTGCGCTGTCCGTGGCCCCGTCAGACATCGAAAAGGCGATCATCAACCTTTTGCGTTTTCATGATGCGCAAACGGCGATCATCTTCGCCAATACCCGGTCTATGGTGGCCCGCTTGACTGCGAAGTTCTCCAACAGGGGGTTTTCGGTGGTTTCGCTTTCGGGTGAACTGAGCCAGTCCGAGCGCACCCACGCTTTGCAGGCCCTGCGCGACGGGCGGGCGCGTGTATGTATCGCAACAGATGTGGCTGCACGCGGCATTGACCTGCCCCGGCTGGAACTTGTGATCCACGCGGATCTGCCGTCCAATGCGGAATCCCTGTTGCACCGGTCCGGGCGAACAGGCCGCGCCGGACGCAAGGGCACTTCGGTGCTGATTGTACCTGGGCGCCAACGGTCAAAGGCACAACGCCTGTTGAAATCCGCCAAACTAGAGGCGGAATGGGGTACGCCACCTTCCGCCGAAGCGGTCCTTGCGCGCGATGAAGAACGGCTGATGTCCGATCCGGGATGGAGCCAATCGCCAAGCGCCGAAGAACAGGCTTTTGCGCAAAGGCTGTTGCAAGAGCATTCAGCCGAGAAAATTGCGGCGGCGTTTCTGCGGCTCTACCGCAAGCGCAATTCCGCGCCCGAGATTTTGGGTGACGTGCCTGAACCGGGTGCCCGTAAAAAGCGGGAGGCTTCGGATTTCGGGCCCAGCACTTGGTTTTCGTTGTCTTTGGGCCGCAAACAGCGGGCTGAGCCGCGTTGGTTGCTGCCGATGCTGTGTCGAAATGCCGGGATCTCCAAAGATGCGATTGGGGCCATTCGTGTCCAGTACCAGGAAACATTCGTTGAAATCCTCAGCGACGCAGTACCGGCGATGAAGAACGAGCTTGGCCCTGAGCTTGATCTTGAACAGGGCGCGCGCTTGACCGAATTGCCGGGCGTTCCGGATTTCGACGCCTCGCCCAAAGGCCCCCCGGCTGCGCCGAAAGCACCACGTAAAACGCCACGCCCAGATCGGAAAGCGGACACATCGCGTCGAGACAGCAAGCCCGCTGGCGCGTCGAAACCAGCTGAGTTTGAACCAAGCCCAAAAAAACCGAAGAAGCGCCGGGAAAACCCGGACAAACCAAAGTCTGCAAAGCCGAAGGTAGGTCAGGGCAACCCCGGAAAGAAACCAACGGGTAAAAGCGGCGGTGCGGAAAACAAACGGCGCAAAAACGCGGCCGATCCGTCGAAACCGATGGGGTCACGGACCGAACGCCACAAAAGTCGACAGGACGGCGATAAGCCCAAGACCTTTAAAGTGCGTGCGAAAAAAGGCCCAGATGCGCGTCCGATGAGGAAACCATCGCGGACAAAATGAACCTTGACCATGTCTGCTTGCGGATCCCGTGCAAGCAACATCCACAAAGGTTTCGGGCGGTCGTACGAGAAGGGTTGAGTTCCAAACGATTTGAGAACTCAACCCTTTATGACGCTTTTGTCAGCCGCCTAAGCGTACGGTTTCGCCGCTTTCCATCGCCTGTTGTGCGGCGTGTCCCATCCTGACAGCCCAAAGACCGTCCTTCAGGCTGACATCGGGTTGGGCCTTTTCGCCGCGCAGCACGGCCAGAAACCCTTGGTGCTGATAATAGGTCGATCCATTGTGGTCTCCGGCCGCCAGTATTCTGGCGTCTACGGGGACGTCTATTGACGTAGGCCCCTTGGGGTTGCGGGGGCTTACGATGACCTTGGGCACAGGCGGTTCCCCCAGATGATCAGGCCAAAAGCGTCCTGGTCCGGGAACCAGTGCCTCAACTTTGGCGTCGGGTCCAACAGCCGAAATTTCTTCCTGATACCGAGAGCCTTCCGCAAACATGCACAGCTCTAACATGGCGCGTGCGCCCGAGGCGAAATCGACAATAACGTACCCGTGGTCCAGAATATCCGGTGTTTCGCCTTCGTAGCTTTCGTCCAGATGGTTGACGGCTTGCCCCCCACTTGCGGTAACCCGCACCGGGTCGGATTGCAGGATCAAGCGCATGAGGTCGAAGAAATGACAGCACTTTTCAACAAAGGTGCCTCCGGTATTGCGATTAAACCGGTTCCAGTGGCCGACCTTTTCCAGAAATGGGAAACGATGCTCGCGGACAGACAGCATCTTTACGCCACCTGTTGCTTCCGCCTTGTCGATCAAAGCAGCAATTGGGGGCATGTATCGGTATTCCATCGCAACCCAGATTGGGCAGGGATAGCTACGCTCAACCTCTTCTAACCGGGCCGCATCCTTTGGGTCGGTGAACAACGGCTTTTCCACCAGCAGCGGCAGGGGTCGCGTTTCCGCGACTTCGCAGATCTGGTCCACGTGCAAGTGATTAGGGCTTGCTATGACAAGGCAATCCAAGTCCTCGACGGCCAGGAGCTCTTTGACCGAGCTCACCATCGTGGCATCCGGCGCAATGGCTTTGGCGGCTTTTGCCATCACCGGATCCGGCTCAAAAATCGCTGCCACGCGCGTCCCTTCCAACAGGCCGATATTGTGCAAGTGTTCTTGCCCCATCATGCCGCATCCTATCAGCCCGTAGTTGATGGTCCGGGTCATGCGTGTTTCCTTTTACTTCAAACGTTGGACGTAGTTGGCCCGATCCGGGTCGAACCATGTTTTCGAGAATTCAACGGGTTCAGCGGTCTCTGACCAGCTGAAACGTTCGATATACCCTACTGTTTGGCCCGCTGGTTTGGTGAAACTTTCGGGCGTCCAATCGGGAAGCGATTGGACCGAGACCCTGTCTTCGGCCCGAATGATCCAAAATCCCAATTGGCGTTGGTAGTAGCGGTAAAGAGAGTCGGACAAGAGGGTCCGGTCGATCAAACCTGCTGATTCGTCCAGCCAGATTTCTTCGACGGCTATGATTGTGTCATTCAAATAGCGCATCCGGCGCACGCGTGATCCTCGGCTCGACTTACCAAATTGCGGCAGATCGGATGGTTTATCCAGATGATCAACCGACAGAACATCGGCGCGTGGCAGGCCACCGCCTTCGGGCAGTTCAAGCCGGAACATCGCATAGACGCTGCTCTGCGTGCCCGTTTCGCGAATGTAGTTTCCCGAACCCTGGATGCGTTCCAGCATTCCCTTTTTTTCAAGCTCGGCGAGCGATTTTCGCAGTGTCCCGACCGAGACATTCAGATCAGCGGCCATCTCGCGTTCGGGCGGCAGGCGCTCTCCATCCATCAGCCGCCCTGCCGCGACATCTCGGATCAGCAGTTCCGCAATCTGGATGTAAACCGGAAGTGCGTTCGGATTTCGATTAGCAGAGGGCACAGTCAGTCGCTTCACTTGGTCGCGGGAAAAATTGATACACTATTGATCTACATCAAAGCGATTGCTACGCAAGAGAAAATGCACACGCTGCGCGGAGACCGACTCAGATGACTATCGTCCCCATCACATCCCCTGATCTGGACGCTGCTGAAGTATCGTGGTTTGCAGCGCTCTGCTCGGACGATTATCAGTTTCTGGGTGTGCCGGACGGCGATCTTCGATCCAGTTGGGAGCATTGCTCGGGCATCGTGAAAGAGGCCGAAGCACAGGGATTCCGCAACATCCTGTGCCCGTCTTCGTATCAAGTTGGTCAGGACACCCTGAGTTTTGTCGCTGGCTGCGCACCGATCACCGACAGGATCAACATGCTGGCCGCCGTACGCTGCGGTGAGATGCAACCGATCATGCTGGCGCGCACCATCGCAACGCTGGATCACATGCTGAAGGGGCGGCTGACCGTCAACATCATCTCATCCGACTTCCCCGGTGAGAAAGCCGACAGTGCATTCCGTTATCAGCGATCGCGCGAAGTGGTCGAGATTTTGAAACAGGCCTGGACGCAGGATGAGATCAACCACGCCGGCGAAGTGTACAATTTCTCGGGTCTGACGACCGATCCTGCGAAACCCTATCAGACCGGCGGCCCGCTGTTGTATTTTGGTGGATATTCACCTTCGGCTTTGGACTTGTGCGGTGAACATTGCGACGTCTACCTGATGTGGCCTGAAACCAAGGACCAACTGGCCGAACGGATGAAAGCCGTGCACGCAGTTGCCGAGAATTACAATCGAACGCTGGATTACGGACTGCGCGTCCACATGATCGTCCGCGATACCGAGGCTGAGGCGCAGGAATATGCGGACTACATCGTCTCGAAACTGGATGACGAATACGGTCGTGCCATTCGCGAACGGGCGCTGGACGCGACGTCGCTGGGTGTTGCGCATCAGGCCAAGAACCGCGATTTGGCAGATGAATACGGCTATGTCGAACCCGGTCTCTGGACTGGTGTTGGCCGGGCGCGGTCTGGCTGCGGTGCCGCTCTGGTCGGATCGACTGATCAAGTTATGTCGAAGATCGAGGAATACCAGAAGATGGGCATCCGCGCTTTCATCTTCTCGGGCTACCCGCACATGGATGAGGCCAAGCATTTTGGTGCTCGGGTGCTGCCCAACTTGAAAACCTGCTCGCTGCCCGAAGCTTACGGGCGCGTGCCAGCAATGACCCCAGCGACCCCACTGGGCAACGGAGAACGCCGCTGATGCAACGTGTGAAACTATCTGACTCGCTTGAGATGAGCCGCCTTGTCTATGGCATGTGGCGGCTGGGCGATGACGCGGATACATCCACAGGCCATGTTGAGGCCAAGATTCAAGCCTGCTTGGATCAGGGCATCACCACCTTCGATCAGGCCGACATTTATGGTGGTTACGCAGCCGAAGCTGTTCTGGGCAATGCTTTGCGCGCCAACCCGAGCTTGCGCCAGAAGATGGAGATCGTCACCAAATGTGACATCATCGCCCCGGTCGGCCGTTACGCGGATGCGAAGGTGAAATACTACGACACGTCGCGTGCGCATATCGTGAAGTCGGTCGATACCTCGCTGACAGAAATGGCCATTGACCATATCGACCTGCTGTTGATCCACCGCCCTGACCCTCTGATGGACCACCATGAAACCGGTGCCGCGCTGGACGAAGTTGTTGCCAGCGGAAAGGTGGGCGCTGTGGGTGTATCGAACTTCCGCCCCTGGGACTGGTCGCTGCTGCAATCGGCCATGAAGACCAAACTGGTCACCAACCAGATCGAGATCTCGCTGGGCGAGATCAGCCCCTTCACCAATGGCGATCTGGCGTTTCACCAGCAATACGGCCATCCGTTGATGGCGTGGTCGCCGCTTGGCGGAGGTCTGTTGATGGCCGGAAACCCTCCGGTCGGCGTTGTGGCCGATGAAGTCGCAGCCGAGTTCGGTGTGGACCGCGCCGCCGTCGCCGTGGCCTTCCTGCTGGCCCATCCGGCCAACATCCTGCCGGTTCTGGGCACCAACAATCTGGATCGGATCAAGCGCGCCTCGGACGCGTTGAAGGTCAAACTGGATCGCGAAGCCTGGTATCGCCTTTATGAGGCTGCGCTGGGACAAGAGGTACCTTGATGAACGCAATCTCAAAGGACATGACCCATACTTTCGTTCCGCATAAGGACGACACCCGCACCCTTCGTGACGCTTTTGGCCGCTTTGCGACCGGCGTCACCATCGTCACCTGCGACAGCGCAGATGGCCCGGTTTGCATCACCGCAAACAGCTTTTCGTCGCTGTCGCTGGACCCGCCGCTGATCATGTGGGCAGGCGACCGCAACTCACGCCGCTTCCCCTATTTCCACAAAGCCCGCCATTTCAGCGTCCATGTGCTGTCGGCGGAACAGGCCGAGCTTTGCTTTGGCTGTTCGAAAGACGCTTTTGCCCTGCGCGATATCGCGCATGAGCGCTGCGAAAACGGCACGCCGATCCTGTCGGATTGTCTGGCACGGTTTGAATGCGAGCAACATGCGTATCACGACGCGGGCGATCACGTTATTGTCGTAGGAAAAGTTCTGCGGGCCAGCATGGCGGATGGAGACGCGCTGACCTTTTACGCCGGGAAACTCGGCCAATTCGCGCAGCACTAAGCGCGATCTGACGACCGTGGGCATACCCGCGGCTGAACAAGGGAGGATCCGCATGGGCGGACTGGCATCGGTGCTTGCGCCGATTGCATTCGTGAACGAAACCGTGCTGCGTCTGGGCCGCGCGGTTGGTGTCGTTGCGATTGCACTCATGGTAATCGCAATCCTGATTCAGGTGTTCTTCCGATACGTTCTGGGCAATGCGCTGCCCTGGCCGGATGAGGCCGCGCGGTTCTGCATGTTGTGGATGACCGGTCTGATGGCCCCCACGGCGTTTCGGCGCGGGGGTTTTGTGGCCATCGACATGCTGGAGCGCTTTTTGCCGCGTTTTATTGGCCAAACGCTGAACTTGTTCCTGCTGGTAATCTCGCTCGCCGTGCTGTTGGTCGCCGTCAATATCGGCTGGTCCGAAGTGACTGGCTTTGGCGGTAGGTTCGCCACCGCCGCGCTGTACCTGCCCACATCTTTCGGGTTCGACGAATGGTACCGCATCCCGCGCAGCTGGATGATGGCCTCGCTGTTGGTGGGGATCATCTTGCTGATCTCGGTGAATATCGAGTTGATCCTGCGATCCTTCATCACTCTGCTGGGCGGAGGTCACCTGTTGCCCGAAATTCCTGATGCGGCAGTGGGGGCCGAATAAATGCTAATCTGGTTCCTGCCCACCTTTCTGGTTTTCCTGCTGATCGGCCTGCCGGTCTTTTTCGCCCTTCTGGCCGCGCCCGGTATCCTGCTGTGGCTGAACGGCCAGACCAACGACATCACGCTGCTCTACCGCAATGTCTATAACGGTATGGACAGCTTTCCTTTGATGGCGATCCCCTTCTTCATGCTGGCCGGAGAGCTCATGAACCGAGGCGGCATCACCATCCGTCTTGTTGAATTTTCACAGGCGCTTATGGGCCATCTGCGCGGCGGTCTGGCACATGTGAACGTGCTGAGTTCGATCCTGTTCGCAGGCCTCTCGGGATCTGCGGTGGCCGATACGTCCGCTTTGGGGTCGATGCTGATCCCGGCGATGGAGAAACAGGGCTATACCCGCAAATTCGCCGCTGCGATCACAGCGGCCAGTTCTGTGATCGGACCGATCATTCCGCCTTCGGGTATCATGATCATCTACGCCTATGTGATGGGCGAAAGCGTGGCCGCCCTGTTCCTTGCGGGTATCGTGCCGGGCGTGATGGTGGGCGTCGGCCTGATGCTGATGATCAAACTGATGGCTGACAAATATGACTTCCCCGTTGCCAGCCGAAAATACACGTGGCCCGAGCGGCGTCAGGCCAGCCTTAAAGCCTTCTTCCCGCTGATGACCCCGGTCATCATTCTGGGCGGTATTCTGGGCGGTATTTTCACCCCGACCGAGGCTGCAGCCGTCGCCGTAGGCTATGCCTTTATCATCGGTTTCTTCGTTCTGCGCACGTTGACATGGAAAGAAGTGCCCGAGGTGCTGAGCAACGCAGGTATGACATCGGCCGTTGTCCTTCTGCTGGTCGGCGCGGCGATGGCGTTCAAGACGGTCGTCAGCCTCAGCCATGCGCCGGAGCAACTGGCCTCGCTGATCCTGAGCCTGTCGGAAAACCCGCTGATCCTGCTGTTCCTGATCAATCTGCTGCTGTTCATCGTCGGCATGTTTCTGGATGCAGGCCCTGCGATCATCATCCTTGGTCCCATCCTTGGCCCGATCTTTACCAGCCTCGGTGTTGACCCGATCCACTTCGCCATCATCATGAGCGTCAACCTGACCGTCGGCCTCGCCACCCCGCCCATGGGCCTGGTCTTGTTTGTCGCTGCTGCTGTCTCGCGCGAACGGGTCGAAACCATCGCCAAAGCGATCCTGCCGTTCCTGGCGGTCGAAATCATCGTGATCTTCCTGATCACCTATATCCCCGCACTATCCATGACGATCCCGAGGATAACGGGATTTGCCAACTAACTGAGTTCCACAGGGAGGAAACGCATGCTCAGAAACTTCATCAAAACCGCAGCGGTGGCCACTTCGCTTGTGGCCGCGTCTGCCATCGCGGCAACAGCTGCCGACTACACGCTGCGCGCCACTGCCAATTCGAACGAAAACGACGAGGACTATGACGGCCTGATCGTCTTCAAGAACTATGTCGAGGCCGCCTCGAACGGCGCGATTGAAGTCGAATTGTTCATCGGCACACAACTGTGCTCGAACGGGGCCGAGTGCTTGCAAGGTGTGGCCGAGGGTCAAATCGACATCGTCATCCAAACCTCGGGCGGCACGTCAGGCATCTTCCCCTTTGTTCAGGTTCTGGACTTGCCATATCTGATGTCGGATGACCGTGTTGCTGAAGCTGCGCTGGCCAACGGCTCGCCCTTTGTGACCAAAATGCAGGAAATGGTCGCCGAGAACTCGGGCGGCGCGCTGCGTCTGATGACAATTGGCAACACTGGCGGCTGGCGCAACTTTGCCAACACGCAGCGCCGCATCCAAAGTCCCGGCGACATGGAAGGGCTGAAGATCCGCACCGTGGTAGCAGACCTGCCGCAGGAACTGGTCAAAGCGCTGGGCGCGGCCCCAACACCGATCCCGTGGCCGGAGTTGTTCACCTCGTTCCAAACCGGTGTTGTTGAAGGATCCAAGAACGGCATTACCGACATCATGAGCATGAAGTTCCCTGATGCCGGTCTGAAATATGTCACTCTGGACGGGCATGCATATATGGGTGCGCTGTGGTTTATGAACAACGAAAAGTTCATGTCGATGCCGCCAGAGCTGCGCAATGTCATCGTCGATGGATTCTATCAGCTGCAGCAGGCCACATTTGCTTCGCCCAAGCGCAAGTCGATCCAGGCGTATGAGGAATTCGTCGCCGAAGGTGGCGATCTCTATGTACCGACCCCGGAAGAGAAGGCCGCGTTCAAGGAAGCTGCGGCACCTGTCTATGATTGGTTCAAGGCCAATGTCGACGGCGGAGAAGCCGCCTTTGACGCCTTGACCGCAGCGGTTGCCGAAGCCGAAGCCGAGATTGCGGCGACGCGCGCTGCCGAGACGCAGTAAGGCTGTCTTACAAGAAAACCCTGCGCGCGGCCCAGTCGCGCGCAAGCCTGCCCCCGCTGCCGGAGAAACTCAGATGCTCGACCAAACCGATGCATTTCGCCGCCAAGGTTACCTCGTTTTCGAAGATGCACTCAGCCCGGAAGACCTGCAGATGCTACGCGGCACTTGCGACACGCTTCTGGAAGAGCCAGCCCACGATGGCGGCGGCAACGTGCACAAAATTGGGCTAGGCGACGCGCGACGCTTTCTGCGCCATCGTCACGCCGAGTTTCCTTCGCTGGAAGAGTTCTTGCTCGGCCCCAAAATCGCCGAGATCACCAGCGCCTGCGGGATCGAAGATCCGATGCTGTTTAACGAACAATTCGTGGTCAAAGGTGCGGGCAAAGGCGCGAGTTTTGCCTGGCATCAGGATGGCGCCTATGTCGGCTTTGATCACACACCCTATCTGACCGTCTGGATCGCAGTAGATGACGCGACAGAAGAAAATGGCTGTGTCTATGTCCTGCCGCGCGATTTGGACGCCGAGCCGGGTCTGGAACGGCATGAATGGCAGGATGAAAGTAACGAACTCAACGGGTATTTTGGCAAGGAAACCGGTAAGCCGATGACCTGCAAGGCGGGCACGATCGTAGCGTTTTCCAGCCTCACGCTCCATAGCTCGGGTGCGAATACGACTGCGAATCCACGACGGGCTTTTGTGTGCCAATACTCCTCAGGCCCGATTATCGACCCTGTAACCAATGCCCCGAAACGGTTTGCAAAACCGCTTAAGGCTTGATCCCTCATCTGAAAGGGTACATCCACCCTTTGTAATCATTGACCAAAACATGCGCTCTTTCGATCTGCTCCGGCGACATTTTCTTGATTACTTCCTCAAGGCTGATCGCCGCGTCGGGATCGCCCCCAATGGCGCTGAGCGTGTACCACATGTAAGCCCTGACCAGATCAGGCGCGGGCATCCCAAGACCCAGCTCATAATACCAGCCAACCCCCGACTGGGCCCCCGGATGCCCCTTCATCGAGGCGCGCAGATACCATTCGAACGCGCGCTCATAGTCCCGTTCGACGCCCAGGCCCAGCCCGTGCATCACGCCGATCAATTCCTCGGCCTCGGCATTGCCCGAGCGGGCGGCGGGCAGCAGTTCTTTGCGCGCGGCATCAAACTCGCCGGCCTCCATCAAATCGCGCGCCTGTTCCAGTTCGGCGAGCGCCGGGCTGGCAAGCAGACAAAGGGCAAGTACAAACTGGCGCATTGGGTTGCTTTCCTCTTGGCCGGGAGCGCGGCGGCACAGGATGTGCCGCGCCCTCTGACAGATGATGACTTCCTGCCTTTTGATATGGAACAGGCCGCCATCGGTCATCAACTGTTTTACGATCCGATCCTGTCGGGCAATCAGAATATATCCTGCGCGCATTGCCATCATCCGGACTTCGGGACTTCAGATGGGCTGTCGCTTGGCATCGGGGAAGGCGGACAGGGGTTGGGGCCAGAGCGCACACCCGGCATCGGCGCAGACAGGATCCGTAAACGCATTCCCAGAAACTCGCCAGGGCTTTGGAACCTCGGTGCGAAAGACATCCACACTGTTTTTCACGATGGCCGGTTGAGCATTTCGGATGTCTACGGCAACGGGTTCAACTCACCCGCGCAGGAGTGGTTACCGGAAGGTTTGAACTCACTACTCGCTGCGCAAGCGCTGTTTCCGCTAACCTCGCAATTCGAAATGGCGGGCAATGTGGCCGAAAACCAAGTCACCGGGGCCGTCCATGATCGGATCGACAAAGGGTGGCCGATCCTTGCCAAACGCGTAAGAACGGATCCCCATTACGGCCCGGCAATGGTCGCAGCGTTTGATGAGATTGAAACCACGGAAGACATCACAATCACCCATATCGCCAACGCTTTGGCCGCGTTCATGGCCATCGAGTGGAGGAGCACCGACAGCCTATTTGATCGCTATCTTGCTGGGGACATGAATGCGTTATCAACCGTTCAAAAAGACGGGATGGATCTGTTCTATGGTAAGGCAAACTGTTCCGCGTGCCACGCGGGACCGTTGATGTCCGATCAGGAATTCCATGCTTTGGCCATTCCGCCTTTTGGTCCGGGTCGAACCCGTCAATGGGATCCGTATGCGCGTGACGTTGGTCGTATGGGTGAAAGCAATCGGTTGGAAGATGCCTACAGGTTTCGCACCCCCATGTTGCGCAACGTTGCTTTGACAGCCCCTTACGGTCACAACGGGGCTTTCCCCGACCTTGAAAGCGTCATTCGCCATCATCTTAACCCTCAAGCAAGTTTTAATGCCTGGACGCCCGATATGGCCGGGTTGCCTCAGGTTCCGTGGTTGCACGACGCTGACTTTCTGGTTTGGGATGATCGACTGGAAATGGAACGCCAACGCAGCAAAACTGACATTGATCCGATTGAACTCTCGGACATGGAAATTCAGAATCTGATCGCTTTTATGGACGCTTTGACAGGTTCCAGTGTGGATGCACCGATTTTTGGCGTGCCCAGTGGATTTGTTCCTTAGCTGTCCTTGTTTTCAGCAGGGGTCGACAAAGCCACGCCTTCAACCGTGACCCGGTGCATCAGGCGTCGAAAACCGTGATAGTCGTTGATTGCCTTGTGCCATGTGGCTCTGTTGTCCCACATTGTTATGTCGCCCGCGCGCCAGCGCACGCGGCATTGGAACTCGGGTTGTTTGCAGTGTTCGTACAGCATCGCAAGAATTGCATCTGACTCGTCTTTGCTGAGCCCTTCGATATGCGTTGTGAAGACAGGGTTCACAAAAAGACCACGACGCCCGCTGAGTGGATGTGTGATGACAATGGGATGGTGCGCATCTTGTGTTGCGGCGTCTGCGTTGCCCAATCGACCGCTCTTGGCGGCTTCGCTGTCTTGTATGGCGGCACCAAAGACGTGACGTGAAGAATGCACAGCAGTCAGCCCGTCTAGAAACTGACGCATTGGGGCCGAGAGCGCTTCATACGCGGCCGCCATAGACACAAACAGCGTGTCTCCGCCATAAGGCGGCATCTCAATCGCATGCAGGATCGATCCCATGGCTGGCGCTTCGTCATAGGAATGATCGGTGTGCCACCCTTCACCCACCGCTTCTTTCTGGTCTTTTTCTTTGAGAACGGTCGCAATCTCGGGATGGCCGTCAACCGGTTTGAAGAAACGGTTGACGTTGATCGCGCCAAAGCTGCGAGCAAAGTTCAGATGGTCTTCAGGGGTGGCAGTTTGACCCCTTAAGACGATAACGGAATACTTGGCAAAGGCTTGGTGGATATCAGGGAATTGCCCGTTGTCTCGAATATCGGCGCCGTCGATTTCGGCGCCTAAGCCGCCGGTGAGGGGTGTGATGTCCATCGGGGTGCTCCTGCTTTTTCAAGATCAGGATAAAGGACGATTGGGCTTTGGAGAAACGGAATTAGTGAGCACTGCGCCGCTGGGCATTCTGGACAGCAGACCTCGGACCATGGTCCTAATCCAGTGCGGATCTGGACGAATAGTAAAACGCTATGGCCTGAGTTCTGTTTTTCACGGCCAGCTTGTCATAGATATTGGACAGGTGAAATTTGACCGTATTCGTCGAAATCTGAAGCTCTTTTGAAAGGTCCCGATTTGACATGCCTTGGGCCAAGGCTTCAAGAATGGTGCGTTCTTTGCGGGACAGGCTTTGGATTGGGTCCTGCTGCATTTTCCGAACGTCGATGAATGGAAAGACCATTTTGCCAGCCGCCACATCGGCGCAGGTTTCAAGCAAGCCTTCGACCTCGCCGGATCGCGCCGCAAAACCGGCAGCCCCGGCTTGCATGGCCAGCCGCGGCGTTTCGCTGGTGACATCCCCATACACCACAAACCGTGGAGCATTGGCCTGTTCTCGGAGAACCTCGATCAGCTTTGCTGCTCCGAGCACCGGGAGGTTCCAGTCGACCACCCCGACCTGAACCGGAACTCGCATGACGGTTCCCAGGAACCCTTCGGCGGTGGCTGACGTCGCCACCAACGAGAATCGCGGGTCACGTTCAAAGATTTCAGACATGGCAGACAGAACCAGCGGATTGCCGTCTGCCAGCATGACATCAATAGGGGTACTTGGCGCGCCAATCATCTGTTTTTACCCAACTTTCGCAATTTCCTACCTAAACGGGTAGGTGAAAACTCAGTATACCTTGGTATTTTTACCAATTCGGGTGGGAAATTCCCCATCCTTTTGGCCATCCTAAAGCAGTAGTAAGTTACGTTGCGTCATCGCGCAAGGCGGCGTTTTCTGTCCGGCAACGAAACACGACGGGTCCAAGAGCCCGACCAACGCCGAGGATGACAGACAATGACGTTTCAGATTTTCCCTCCTCTTGAGATCCCCGAGACTCTGGCCGCTGGCCCGGGACCGGGCAACACCGACGCCCGTGTCCTGCGCGCCTTCAGCAGCGCTGGCGTGGCGGATCACATGCAGGGTGACGTTCTGCGGGGCATGATCGAGTGCAAACACATGCTGCGGAAAATCTGGGGAACGTCCAACACGTATACTTTTGCGGTCGCAGGCACCGGTTGGAGCGCTCTGGACGCTATGTTCTCTGCCGTCATGCCTGGCGACAAGGTTGTGGCGTTTGCCAACGGGACATTCTCGGGTATCGACGCTCTGACCCTGCGGATCAAGGCAGCTACACCTCAAGAACACGCATCCAACCCGCTTGACCCGCAAGCCGCCAGTGTCACCGTGATCGAGGTTCCGCACGGTCAGCCGGTGACGGGTGAACTGGTTGACGCCGCTTTGGCGGAGCGTCAGCCCAAATGGGCGTTCATGGCGCATTGGGAAACCGGATCCGGGCGTGTCAATGATCTGCGCGGCTTTTCGGATGCCTGTGAACGCAATGGTGTCATGGGCCTGATCGATGCGGTTTCGTCGTTGGGTGCGGATAACTTTTCAATTGACGAGTACCCCGGGATCGCCGGGTGGGCGTCTTGCCCGCAAAAAGGTCTGTGCTGTCTGCCGCTGACCTACGCGCCGGTCAGCTTTACGGATGCTTATATCGAAAGTTTGAAGGCGTCAGGTGCATACTCCTATGTTCACAACCCGATCTTTGAAGCGCGCCATTGGGGCATTGTCGATGGGCAGGACGTAGAAAAAGGCACATACCACCGGACGCATTCGGGGTACGCCGTTGCGGCGTTCCACGAAGCCCTGCGACTGACCCTGCAAGAGAGCCTCGCAAAGCGGGCCATGGCCTACCGTACCCATGAGAAGGTTCTGCGCGATGCGGTGATCGAAATGGGCTGCGAAGTGACATCGGACATGCCCAGCCTCGTCGTGCTGAACCTGCCGCCGGAACTGGCGGGGCGTGAGATGGAGCTGGTCCAGAACTGCCGCGCACGGGGATTTGGCATCTGGCCGACTCTCAGCGCTCCGGTACAGGTACGGATCGGAATCCTCAATCAGTTGAACCGCGACGCGGTCAGCCGGATCGTACGTCTATTCGCCGAAGCCCTGCGCGAGCTTGGCGGAGAGGTTGATCGAGATGCGATCGAGGCTTTGCTTGAAAGCCGCTACGGCACTTCAATCGCTGCTTAACCACACTGCATGAACGGGAGGATTGCAGATGGATATTCATGAGTACCAAGCGAAAGAACTTCTTTCCAATTTCGGGGTGGACGTCCCTGCGGGCGCGCTTGCCTACAGCCCGGAACAGGCGGCCTATCGGGCGCGCGAGCTGGGCGGTGACAAATGGATCGTCAAAGCGCAGGTCCATGCGGGTGGGCGCGGCAAGGCCGGAGGGGTCAAGCTGTGCAACACTGAAAACGAGATTTATCAGGCCTGCGATGACCTGTTTGGTCGCAAGCTGGTCACGCATCAAACGGGGCCGGAAGGCAAAGGGATCTACCGCGTTTACGTCGAAGCCGCCGTGCCGATTGATCGCGAGATTTATCTGGGCTTTGTTCTGGACCGATCCAGCCAGCGGGTGATGATTGTTGCCTCGTCAGAGGGTGGTATGGAAATCGAGGATATCTCGGCCGACCGTCCGGACAGCATCGTGCGATCCATTGTGGAACCGGCAGTTGGGCTTCAGGAATTCCAAGCGCGTGAAATTGCGTTCAAGCTTGGTCTTGAACCCAAGCTGATCCAGCAGATGGTGCGCACACTGCAGGGTTGCTATGCCGCGTTCAGCGACTTGGATGCCACCATGGTCGAGATCAACCCGCTGGTCATCACCGGCGACGACCGCGTTCTGGCGTTGGACGCAAAGATGAGCTTTGACGACAACGCTCTGTTCCGCCACCCGCAGATCGCCGAACTGCGCGACAAAAGCCAGGAAGACCCGCGCGAAAGCCGTGCGGCGGACCGGGGGCTGTCTTACGTGGGTTTGGACGGAAACATCGGTTGCATCGTCAATGGCGCCGGTCTGGCGATGGCCACAATGGACACGATCAAGCTGGCAGGGGGTGAGCCTGCAAACTTCCTCGACATTGGGGGCGGGGCTTCGCCAGAACGGGTCGCCAAGGCGTTTCGGCTCGTTCTGTCGGACACCAATGTCCAGGCCATCCTCGTCAACATTTTCGCAGGCATCAACCGCTGCGATTGGGTGGCCGAGGGCGTCGTTCAGGCGCTGAAAGAATTGGATATCGACCTTCCGGTCGTTGTCCGGCTCGCTGGTACCAATGTCGAAGAAGGCCAGAAAATCCTTGCCAAGTCCGGCCTTCCGATCATTCGCGCCACAACACTTATGGAAGCGGCAGAACGCGCCGTGGGCGCATGGAAAAACGACCTTACCCAAGGCACCAAGATGAGGGCTGTGTAATGAGCATTCTTCTCGATCGCGACTCGCGTGTCATCGTACAGGGCATCACCGGCCGGATGGCGCGGTTTCACACCAAGGACATGCTGAAATATGGTACGAATGTCGTAGGCGGCGTTGTTCCCGGCAAGGGAGGCGAAACCGTCGAAGGCGTTCCGGTTTTTGACACTGTCAAGCAGGCCGTTGAGGCGACCGGCGCAGATGCTAGCCTTGTGTTTGTTCCCCCACCGTTTGCAGCGGATTCGATCATGGAAGCAGCGGATGCCGGTATCCGGTACTGCGTTTGCATCACCGACGGTATCCCGGCGCAAGACATGATCCGGGTGAAACGCTACATGTACCGCTATCCCAAGGACAAACGTATGGTTCTGACTGGTCCAAATTGCGCGGGCACCATTTCGCCGGGCAAGGCGTTGCTGGGGATCATGCCGGGTCACATCTACCTGCCGGGGCATGTCGGGATCATCGGTCGCTCGGGCACGCTGGGCTATGAGGCCGCAGCGCAGCTGAAAGAGCGCGGGATTGGTGTTTCGACCAGCGTCGGGATCGGGGGCGACCCCATCAACGGGTCATCGTTCAAGGACATCCTTCAACGGTTCGAAGACGACGAAGACACCCATGTCATCGCCATGATTGGTGAGATTGGCGGCCCGCAGGAAGCCGAGGCGGCAGAGTATATTCGTGACCACATCACCAAACCGGTGATCGCCTATGTTGCGGGCCTGACTGCTCCGAAAGGGCGGACCATGGGCCATGCAGGTGCGATCATCTCGGCCTTTGGCGAAAGCGCCAGCGAGAAGGTCGAAATCCTGTCTGCCGCTGGAGTGACCGTGGCGGAAAACCCTGCCGTGATTGGTGAAACAATTGCGCGTGTGATGGAGGCTGCGTGATGGTCAAACCTTCGGTTCTTGTGACCCGTCGCTGGCCTGCTGCCGTCGAGGCGCAGTTGGCCGAGAACTATAACACCGTGCTGAACACCGGGGACAAACCTTTGTCCCCGTCCGAAATCCGGCAGGCGTTGAAATCCTATGACGCGGTCTTGCCTACGGTAACCGATACGCTCAGCGCCGAGGCGCTGGACGTATCTGGCGCGCAGACAAAAATCCTTGCGAATTATGGAGTGGGCTACAGCCATATCTGTGAGCCGTCTGCCCGCGAACTGGGTATGACCGTGACGAACACGCCCGATGTTCTGTCCGAGTGCACGGCGGACATTGCCATGACACTTCTGCTGATGGTGGCCCGCCGCGCCAGCGAAGGCGAACGCGAGTTGCGCGCCGGAAACTGGACCGGTTGGCGACCCACGCATCTGGTGGGGACCAAAGTCAGCGGTAAGACGCTTGGCATCATCGGCTATGGGCGCATCGGTCAGGAGATGGCCCGCCGTGCGCATCACGGCTTTGGCATGGACGTGCTGGTCTATAACCGCAGCCCGGTGGACCCGGCTGTATTGGCGCGGTGCAATGCTACTCAGGTCACGTCAATTGATGAGTTGTTGCCGCAATGCGATTTCGTCTCACTTCATTGCCCCGGCGGGGCTGCGAACCGCCACATGATCAATGCGCGCAGGCTGGACCTTATGAAACCTGACGCGTTCCTGATCAACACGGCGCGTGGTGAAGTCATCGACGAACGGGCGCTGGTCCAATCGCTTATGTTCGAAATGATCGGCGGTGCAGCACTGGATGTGTTCGATGGCGAACCCCGCATCTGTGCAGATCTGATGCAATGCGACAACCTCGTGATGCTGCCGCATCTTGGCAGCGCCACCCGCGAGGCGCGTGAGGCAATGGGGTTCAGGGTTTTGGATAACCTGAGTGACTTCTTCGAAGGCCGAGAGCCACGCGATCGGGTGATCTGATCCACCCAACATACCAATCGAATTTGTCGATGCGGCCCTGAGGACTGCATCGACCCCTTCCCACAGGAGAATTGCCCCGTGAATGCGCCGCACCGTACAGACGGATTTTTCACCCAGTCCCTATCGGACCGTGACCCTGAGCTTTTTGGCTCGATC